>CACWOL010000033.1 GCA_902762495.1 uncultured bacterium
CGTTTCTGCAACTCTTTCCTTTTCCTCCGACGAGCTCCAAAGGCCCATTCTCGGAAAAGAAGAGTTGCAGACGTGAACAACAGGATATAACATACAAAAGCGCCGGATGAATCAAGTTCATCCGGCGCGAAAAACAGGGGGAGGGGAGTATAGATCGTTTCTTACTCCGAAACCGTAACGAACGTACCTTCCTCGCGGGGCGGGATTTCGCCGTTTTTCAGTTTGATCTGTCTGGCCTTGTCGGAATGGCAGACAGGGCAGTTCTGATCCGGTTCCTCAAGGGTGAGATGGCCGCAGACAGGGCAGAGATAGAAATCAAGTTCAGGCGCTTCCTCTGCATCGGGGTCGATCATCAGTTCGACATCCATGTCGGAAGAGAGGACCTTGTTGGTGATCTCAAGCGCGATCAGGACTTCCCGCAGGGTCTTTTCCGGATCGGCCTTTGCCAGAAGTTCCCGGTATTCGTCCACAGGAGCGAGGACAATCGTCCTCGGATTCATTTCAATGGGGAAGGAGACGGTGGAGACCCGGTCCCATTTATACTTTTTCAGCAGGATGTTGATGATCGTTTCATGCCGGTCGACAAGAACCTGCTGGGAGTTCGCGAGGGCGAGAAGGATATCCCTGTCCTTGGATTCCTCCGCCGCAGACCTGCACCGTTCGACGCATGCGGCGAGTTCCGCCTGCGTTTTCTGCATGAGTCGGAACGTGTCCTGGCTGACAGTACGTTTATTCTCCTTCTTTCCGCAGGAGCAGAGGCAGAGAACCGCACAGCAGACGATGAACAGGGTTGTTGCGAGAGATGTGTGTTTTTTCATAGAATATGAACTCCAAAAAACGAAGATATTGTCTGAATCGGCGGGAAAGAAAATCTCTCTTTTGCCAACAATAATAAAGATACATCGTTTTCCCGAAAAGTCAACTGAAAACAAGTGTTTTTTAAGACATTTCTTCCTTTTTTGTTTGTACAGGAACGATTGCTCGTGCTTTTCGTTTGAAAATGTGCTTGCGGCATGCTATATTAGGCACGAATCAACAGTCCGTCCATTCCCCCGAAACAACATCTCCAGAAAGGCGGTCCCCATGTCCTTCCCATCCGCAAAAAGCAGCATCTTTTTCCTGTTTGTCCTTTGCCTGTCCGTATGGCTTCTGTCGTGTGTTTCCTCGAAAAATGATATGTCGGAAGGCATCGCGTTCGTGTCCGGCATGGGGTACGGCTGGAACCTCGGCAATACGTTCGATTCCCTGCCGAACGGAGGTCAGCGCGGCGGACTGGAAACGGAAACCTCCTGGGGGAATCCGCATACCACGCGCAAACTAATCAAATACATCAAGGAGCAGGGGTTCGACACGATCCGCATCCCGGTGACCTGGGGCCCGCACATGGGGGACGCGCCGGAATACACGATCGATCCGGCGTGGATGTCGCGCGTGGCGGAGGTCGTGGACTGGGCTCTGGCGGAAAAGATGTACGTGATCATCAACCTGCACCACGAAAAATCCTGGCTGGAAAAGGCGTCGAAGGACTACGAGGGGGCCATGACGCAGTTCCGCGCAGCCTGGCGTCAGATCGCCGCTCGTTTCCGCGAACGCACCGACCACCTGATCTTCGAGTCGATGAACGAGATCGATTTCATGGACCTGCCGATCGAGGAGAACGGCGCATTGGTGAACCGCGTGAACGGCGAGTTCGTGAAGCTGATCCGCGCGTCCGGCGGGGCGAACCGGAACCGCTGGCTCCTGCTGCCCGGGATCGGCGCCGACCTTGAAAAAGCGTGCGATCATCTGGTGCTCCCCGACGATCCGCGCTGCATCGTGTCCGTGCATTACTACCTGCCGCCGCAGTTCGCCATTGCGACGCCCGGCACGAGCTGGGGCTACCAGTACAGCTGGGGGACCGACGAAGACCACAAGACGATGGAAGCCAACTTCGCGAAGCTGAAGGAACTGTATCTGGACAAGGGCATCCCGGTCATCATCGGCGAGTACGGCTGCCTGCTGCGGAACAAGGACCGCGCGAGCCGCGTCGATTATTTCCGTTCCATCGTGCGCCTGTCGCGCGGAAACGGCATCTGTCCGGTCTTCTGGGACAACGGCGAGGAACTCGACCGCCGGGCGTACGTCTGGCGTCAGGAGGGCGTCCTGCCCGCCCTGACCGGGAATTGAGCGCATGAACATGAGAATCGTCCCTGCCGATTTCGGGCGCCACGCCCCGTACATGCTGGCGCTGCTGAACGACGCCGTCCTGCACACGACCTGGGTGTACGACTGCGAAGCGCACCCGGAATCGTACATGCGGGAGTATTTCGACGAACATGCGGCGGGGCATTATCCGATCCTTGCCGCGGAGTCCGACGACGGTGCATTTTTGGGGTTCGCTTCCTGCGGCCCGTACCGGCATCATCAGGGGTATCGGTACGCGGCGGAACATTCCGTCTACGTCGAACCCTCCGCACGCCGTATGGGCATCGGGTCGGCGCTGCTGGCGCGGCTGGAGGATGAATGCCGGAAGACCGGCATCCACACGCTCGTCGGGGTGATCGACTCCGGGAATCTGCCGAGCATCGAACTGCACCGGAAATGCGGCTACGAGTACGCGGGAACCGTGCGCGAAGCGGGACGGAAATTCGACCGCTGGCTTACCATCGCGTATTACCAGAAAATACTGTGACCTGAGCTGAGAAGAGGCTCAGATGTCCATCAGGCGGGCCGCCTTCACGAACGCGCGGCAGAGCGCGGCGCTTTCCGTGCGGTCCGCGGGCGTCTTGACCCCGGTGTTCACATCCACGGCGTAAGGCCGGACACGCTCGATGGCGCGCACGACGTTGACGGGCGTGAGTCCGCCCGCGAGGATGACCGGGAGCGGGGATTCCTGCACGAACCGGGCGGCGCGGCTCCAGTTTCCGATCAGTCCCGTCCCGCCGACCTGTCCGGTTTTCGGGTTGAGCGTGTCGATCAGGAACGCGTTGACGAACGGCATGAAGTCGGCGTATTCAAAGAAGGTGTCCTGCGGCTCGGGATGGACTGCGCGTACGAGCTTGGCGCATGGGGGCAGGGCGTCGCGGATCGCGGAGACTTCCTCCGGGGTGGATTCCCCGTGGAGCTGGATGTTGTGGATCGCCGCGGCGTCGGCGAGGTCGAGGATCTCCTCCGGCTTGGACAAGTGCGTGACCAGCCACGGCTGGACGAACGGCGGCAGGGAGCGGGCGAGACGCCGCGCGGTGCATGCGAGGATGAAATCGGGCGAGGGATGGACCTGCCCGACGAGGAATCCGACGGCGTCCGGCGAGGCGGACAGCGCCGCCTTCAAATCCGGTTCGTTCCTGATGCCGCAGATCTTGATCCTCATAGGACTTTTTTCAGCTGAAAAGCAGTTCGACCCCGCGCAGCGTGAAGTCGTCCCCGCCGTCCTTCATCCCGGCGAGTTCCGGCGCACGCAGGAAAAACGCGCGGTCGCCGCCGCACGCATAAACGGAGGGCCGGCATCCGAGGAGTTTTTCCAGACGCGCGAGGCATCCCGCCACGGCGTCGATCGCCGCGGCGTCGGTCCCCATGCGGATGGCGTCGGCGGTGTTCGCGCCTGGGCCGGACGGCAATTCGTCCGCGAGATCGATGAACGGGAGTTTCGAGGTGTAGAGATTGAGGGCTCGGCGTGCGAGGGTGCGTCCGGGGAAGATCGCGCCGCCGAGGAAGCGTTTCTGCGCGTCGACGACCTCCGCGGTGATGCAGGTGCCGAAATCAAGCGAAACCGCCGGGAGAACGGCCTTTGCGGCCAGGCAAACGGCATTCGCGACGCGGTCCTGTCCGAGCGTCGACGCATCGACAAAGGAGAAATCCACGAATTTCGAGGCTGCCTCCGGCGTTGCCAGTCGAACGCCGCGCGCCCGAAGCGCATCCGTTTTCTCCGATACGACGCACGCGGCGAATCCTTCCGCACCGTCCGGGAGCGAAGCCGGATCGAAGTCCGCCGTCGGGACGGAGCAAATCGTGCGCCCTCCGTCCGGTTCGACCGAGAGAATCTGCGTGTGTGTATTTCCGATGTTCAGAAAGCAGCGCATTTGCGCGTACCTCCGGAAAAGAAAAAAGGTCCCGCCTGAGCGGGACCGTGTTCGAGGCGGATCAGCCGCCGCCGAGCGTCTGGATGATGGTGATCAGCGGGCTGAACAGAGCGATAACGATACCGCCGACGATGACGGCCAGGAAGACGATCATCAACGGTTCGATCATGGACGTCAGGGCGCTGACGGCGTTGTCGACTTCTTCGTCGTAGGTGTCGGCGATCTTTTCGAGCATGTCGGGGAGTTTGCCTGTTTCCTCGCCGACCTCGATCATACTGATGACCATGTCGGGGAAGATCTTGGTGGCCTGAAGCGGGGGCGCCATCGGTTCGCCTTCCTTCACGGCGTCGTGGACCTGCTGGACGGCCTTGGAGACGAGCTCGTTGCCGGCGGTGTCGCGGACGATCTGGAGGGCGTTCAGGACGGGGACGCCGGAGCCCATGAGGGTGCCGAGCGTACGGGAGAACTTGGAGATGGCGTTACGGGAGATGAGCAGGCCGATGATGGGGGCGTTGTAGATGCCCTTGTCGAAGTAGAACCGCCCTTTCTCCGTCTTGAGGATGAACTTCATGGCGATGATGAGGACGACCACGATGACGATGGCGACGATGATGTTGTTCTGCAACCAGCGGCTGATGCCCATGACGAACTGGGTGATCGCGGGCAGCTGTGCGCCGTCAAGCATTTCCGAGAACATGACCTCGAATTTCGGGACGATGAAGATCATGAGGAAGATGGTGATGCCGATGGCGATGGTAAGCACGATGGCCGGGTAGACCATGGCGGATTTGACCTTGCCGGCGATCTTGGCGGCTTTTTCGCGGAAGCCTGCCAGACGGGTGAGGATCAGTTCGAGCTTACCTGCGGCCTCGCCTGCGCGGATCATGTTCAGGTAGAGTTTGTCGAACGATTTCGGGTGCTGGGCGAGCGCTTCGGAGAAGGTGGAACCGCCTTCGACGGAGTAGGCGACCTTGCCGAGGATGGTTTTCACGGCGGGGTTTTTCGCCTGTCTTTCGAGCGTCTTGAGCGAGCGGATCAGAGGGAGGCCGGCGTCGAGCAGGATGGCGAGCTGACGCGTGAAGACGGTCAGGTCCTTGCCCTTCATGACCACGGGGCCGAGGTTGAGGTTCAGGCCTTTCGAGGCGGTCGGGCCTTTGGCCTTTTCCTTTTTTGCCTTGGCCGCCTTGGCGAGCGGCTTGATGGAGGTGGGGAACATCCCCTGTTCCTTCAGGAACGATGCGACGGCTTCTTCGCTTGCGGCTTCGTGCTGTCCCTTCTGTTCCTTACCGGATGCGTCCATCGCGGTGTATTGGAAGATCGGCATTTTGAGAACTCCAAATTATGTGAATGATAAAACGAAAACCAGAATCAGATGTTGGTGCCTGCGAGGGTCTGGACGATGCCTTCGGGGTCCTGCGCCTTCGTGATGACTTCGCCGTAGGAGACCATGCCCTTCCTGTAGAGGTCTACGAGGTGGGAGTCGAGGGTGTTCATGCCGTACTTCGCGCCGGTCTGGATGTCCGACGTGATACGGAAGGTCTTGCCGTCGCGGATCAGTGCCTGGATGGAAGGCGTGGTGATCATGATCTCGAACGCGGCGACGCGTCCGGGCTTGTCGATGCGGGGCAGAAGCACCTGGGAGATGACGCCGACGAGACCGGCGGCGAGCTGTGTGCGGATCTGCGGCTGCTGGTTGGTCGGGAAGGCGTCGACGATACGGTCGACGGTGGGGGCCGCGCCGGTGGTGTGCAGGGTGCCGAAAACCAGGTGGCCGGTTTCGGCGGCGGTCACGGCCGCTTCGATGGTGACCAGGTCGCGCAATTCGCCGACGAGGATGATGTCGGGGTCCTGACGGAGGGCGCGGCGGAGGGCTTCGGAGAAGCTCGGGACGTCCGCGCCGACTTCACGCTGGATCACCACGCTCTTCTTGTGGTGGTGGTAGAATTCGATGGGGTCCTCGACCGTGATGATGTGCACGGCGCGCTCTTCGTTGATGACGTTGATCATCGAGGCGAGCGTGGTGGACTTGCCGGAACCGGTCGGGCCGGTCACGAGGATCATGCCGCGGGGACGGTAGAGCAGGTCCTTGATGCTCGGCGGGAGGCCGATCTTGTCAAGCGGCATCATCTCGTTCGGGATCTGGCGCAGCACGGCGCCGATGCAGCCTTTCTGCTTGAACGCGCTGACGCGGAAACGCGCACGGTCGCCGAACGCGAAACCGAAGTCGGAGCCGCCGTCTTCGGCGAGCTGCTGGAGATGGCGCGGGGAGGCGATCGATTTGACCAGCGCTTCCGTATCTTCCGGCGTAAGCACCGGGAGGTCGAGCTGGGTCATTTCACCGTGGAGGCGGATCACGGGCGCGACGCCGACCTCGAGGTGCAAGTCGCTGCATCCTTCGGTGACGACGAGATCCAGTAATTCATCCATTTCAACCATGTTGAGGGCCCTTTATGCTGTTAGGTGTATTTGAGAACTTCTTCCATCGTGGTCTCGCCGTTCAGGATGGCGCGGACGCCGTCTTCGCGCATGGTGGTCATGCCGAGTTCGCGCGCTTTGTCGCGGATGACGACGGCGGGCGCGGAGTCCAGAATCAGCGAGGAAATCTTGCTGCTCATACAGAGGAGTTCGGTAATGGCTTTGCGTCCCTTGTACCCGGTGTTGTTGCAGGTGGGGCAGCCTTTGCCGTAGTAGAATTTGTTGTCGCCGATGTCCTTCCGCTGGAGTCCGAGGAGCTTCAGGTCGTCGTCGGTGGGGACGAACGCCGTGCGGCAGTGCGGGCAGATGCGGCGGAGGAGTCGCTGGCCGAGGATGGCGATCAGCGAGGCTGTGATAAGGAAGGGCTGGACGCCCATATCGATCAGACGGGTCACGGCGCCGGCGGCGTCGTTGGTGTGGAGCGTGGTGAAGACCAAGTGTCCCGTGAGGGACGCCTGGACGGCCATTTCGGCGGTCTCGATATCGCGCGTTTCACCGAGCATGATGATGTCGGGGTCCTGACGGAGGAAGGCGCGGAGGGCTCGTCCGAACGTCATGCCGACCGCGTCGTTGATCGGGAGCTGGACGATGCCTTCGAGGTCGTATTCGACAGGGTCTTCGGCCGTGAGGATCTTGTCTTCCACCTTGTTGATCTCCTTCAGTGCGGAGTACAGCGTGGTCGTCTTGCCGGAACCGGTCGGCCCGGTGATGATGAAGATGCCATTCGGCATGGCGATGATCTCGCGGATCTTCTTGAGCGTTTCTTCGTTGATGCCGAGGACGTCGAGGTCGAGGTTGACGACGGAGCGGTCGAGCACACGGAGCACCACGGATTCGCCGTGGGAGGTCGGGAGCGTGGACACACGCAGGTCGATGGGACGTCCGGCGATCTTGAGCTGAATACGGCCGTCCTGCGGCTTGCGGCGCTCGGAAATGTTCAAGCCGGAGAGGATCTTCACGCGGCTGATGACCGGGATGGCGAGGCTGCGCGGCGGCGGGGACATTTCGTAGAGCGCGCCGTCGATACGGTAGCGGATCTTGAATTCGTGCTCGAACGGCTCGAAGTGAATGTCCGACGCCTTGTCGCGGATGGCCTGGTAGAGGACGGCGTCCACGAACTTGATGATCGGGGCCTTGTTCGCGTCTTCCTCGGCGTTGGCGTAAGCGTAGTCGGAGCCTTCGGCGGCGTCCATCTCGGACAGCAGGTCGTGCACGCTGTTGATGTCGACGGGATAATACTTGTCGATGAACTTGTCGATCTGCTTTTCCTCTGCGAGGACGATCATCACGTCCTTGCCGAGCACGAACCGCATTTCGTCGGCGATCTGGTAGTTCAGCGGATTGCGCACTGCGAGCGTCACGGTGGATTCGTCCGCGTCGATCGGGACGACGCCGAGCATGCGGACATTGTCCGCGTCGATGAGGTCGATGACCTCCTTCGGGACCTCGAGCACGGAGAGGTCGACGACGGTCGTGCCGAGGCTTTCCGCGATGTAGTTGAGGATCTCGTTTTCGGTCAGGATCTGGAAGTCGATCAGGATTTGCTGAAGCGGTTTCCCCGTGCGTTCGAACTCCTCTTCGGCTTCCTTCATGTTCTGGGCGGAACATGCGTTCGCGTTCAGGAGGATGTCTTTCAGTGTTTGATTTTCAGAGTCAAGCATGATATAAGATCCGTGTGGTTGATTGCGTTATTCTTCATCGCCGACGGTGACCGCGAGGACTTCGGACACCGTGGTGGTTCCCGCGGCGGCCTTGCGGAGGCCGTCTTCGCGCAGGGTTCTCATACCGCTCTGACGTGCCGCGGCGCGGAGTTTGTCGGAGCTTTCCTTGTTGTAGATGAGGTACTGCATATCCTCGGTGATGAGGAAGATTTCGTAGATTCCCATACGTCCCTTGTACCCGGTGCCGCCGCAGGTTGGGCAGCCGCGTCCGTGGACGAGGTTCGCGGAGTCGAGGTAGTCCTTGTCGAGGTGGAGGAGCCGGATTTCGTCCGGGGATGGCTTGTAGGGCTCCATGCAGTTCTTGCAGACGCGGCGGACGAGTCGCTGCGCCATGATGGCGCGGACGGAGGACGCCACGAGGAATGGCTTTACGCCCATATCGATCAGACGGGTCACGGAGCTCGGTGCGTCGTTGGTGTGCAGCGTACTGAACACCAAGTGACCGGTGAGGGATGCGTTGATGGCGATGTCGGCGGTTTCCAAGTCGCGGATTTCACCGACCATGATGATGTTGGGTGCCTGACGGAGCATGGCTCGAAGCGCGTTTGAGAACGTCATCTGAACGATCGGGTTCACCTGGACCTGGTTGATGCCGCTGAGCTGGTATTCGACAGGGTCCTCCACCGTGATGATCTTGCGGTTCGGCTTGTTGATGGTGTTCAGGAACGCGTAAAGGCTGGTGGTCTTGCCGGAACCGGTCGGGCCCGTGACGAGGAAGATTCCGTCAGGCATGGAGATGATGCGGTCGATCTTTTCCTGGTCGTCGGTGTAGAAGCCGAGTTTCGGGATGTCGAGCTGGATGCTGGACTTGTCGAGAATACGCATGACGATGGATTCGCCGTGCGTGGTGGGGATGGTGGACACACGGAGGTCGAGCCCGACACCGGAGACCTCGATCTGGATACGGCCGTCCTGCGGCACGCGCTTTTCAGAAATGTCCATCTTGGACATGATCTTGATACGGCTGATGATGTTCGTCTGGAGGTATTTTGGCGGACTTTCCATTTCGCGGAGCGCGCCGTCGATGCGGTAGCGGATGCGGAATTTCTTTTCCATCGGCTCAAGGTGAATATCGGATGCGCGGAGCTTGAAGGCGTTGTAGATGAGGAGCGAGACGAGCTTGATGATCGGGGCGTCGTCCTCGGGATTGCTGTTCGCGGCCTTCATGGCCTCCTTCGTGGCTTCGTCCTCGTCCGTCTGCACGACTTCGAGCTTGGACGTGTCGACGCTGCCGACGTAGGAATCCACGGTCCCCTCAAGTCCGCCGTAGCTGGCTTCCAGGATCTTCTGGATCTGCTTGATCGGGGCGATGACGGCCTCCACGTCGCGCTTCAGGATATAGCGGAGCGTGTCGACGGTCTCCATGTCGGTCGGATCGGCCATGGCGACCGTGAGAATGTCGTCGTGAAGCATGACCGGGACGACCTGGTACTGCCGGGCGGTTTCCGCCGGAAGCGCCGCCAGGACTTCATCGGGGATGATGAAGGCGGACAGGTCGATGGTCTCAAGCCCGTACTGCTGGGCGAGCATGTTGATGATCTCCTGCTCGTCGACGTAGCGCAGGGACTTCAGCGCGTCAATGATATCGAGTTCGCCGTCCGAGTCGGCGACTTTTTTCCAGCCTTCGTCGACCTGCTCCTTGGTAACGAATCCGTTCTCCTGGAGCAGCTCCAATACATAATCACTGTCAAGCACGTTTAAACCTCGTTTGGTTGGAAGAAAAAAAATATTGCTAAAAAATACGGCATGATTGCCGATTTTTCAAGTCGAAAAGTGCTTTTTTTCAGTTTTATTGAAGAAAAAACGGATTTTTCCGCTTTTTGCTCTTTAAAATCGCCATCGGACGTGATATATTCAATGAAATGTTTTTTTGACTCCTCAAACCATCCAAGGCTGACATGCGATGAAATATGCGATCCTGAGCGACATCCACGCGAACCTCGAAGCGCTGGAGACCGTGCTTGCCCGCTGCCGCGAACTCGCGGTGGACTCCTATCTCTCCCTCGGCGACATCGTCGGCTACAACGCCAGTCCGCACGAATGCCTGGAGATCATGCGGTCGCTTCCCGTCGTGGCGTTCGTCAAGGGCAACCACGACGAATACGCCTCGAACGGCGACACGGTCATGGCAGGATTCAATCCCCACGCAAAGAGCGCGGTCCTGTGGACGCAGAACATGCTTTCGGATGATGAACACATGTTCCTCGCCGGCCTGCCGTACAAGATGCAGGTGCGCGGGACGCCGTTCACCGCCGTCCACGCGTCGCTGGACAGCCCGTCGGAATGGGGCTACATCTTCGACATCCACCAGGCGATGGACAATTTCTCCTACCAGTACACGCAACTCTGTTTCTGCGGACATTCCCACGTGCCGATCGCGTACTGCAAGAAAATGCTCGCCCGGCCCGGCGAACTTCCCGTCGACGAGCTGAAGCTCTGGGCGGTCAAGCCCGACGAAGAAGGCATGATGTTCCGGTCCGACGAGGCCGACGAGATCGTCCTGCCGATCCAGCCCGGATGCAAGTACCTGATCAACGTCGGCAGCGTGGGACAGCCCCGCAACCGCGACCCGCGCGCGACGTTCGCGGTTTACGACACCGAGGCGCGTACGCTTACGCGGTACCGTCTGCCGTACGACATCGCCGGGACGCAGGAAAAGATCCGCGCCGCCGGCCTCCCGGAATGTCTGTCCACCCGGCTCGAACACGGGATGTGACCGGACGGACGCCGTCCGCCATTTCGACCGCGGAGGGGACGCCAAGCACCATGAAGCGTTATCTGATCGTAAAGCCAAGCAGTCTGGGGGATATCCTGCACGCGATGCCTGCCGTCTCGGCGCTCGCGAAAGCCTGTCCGGATGTTTCCGTCGACTGGGTCGTGAAGCCCGCGTTTGCCGATCTGCCTCCGTATCTCCCGTGCGTCCGCCGCGTGATCCCGTTTCGCGACGGCAGACTCCGCAAACCGCTCCAGTTTCTGCCGGAATTCATCCGTCTGTGCTCTGATCTCCGGCGCGAACCCTACGACGCTGTGATCGACTTGCAGGGGCTGGTCCGGAGCGCCGTCATCGGGCGTCTCACCGGGTGCGAACTCCGCTGTGGTCCGGCGACGCCGCGTGAACGTCCCGCTTCCAAATTCTACACGCGCCACCTGAAGGGGCACGAACAGCCCGGCCACGCCGTGGAGGTCAACAACGCCCTGATAAAGGATTTTCTCGGTCGGGAAGACTTGGATTTCAGTCTGAACCTGCCTGTGAATGAACAAAGCGTCAGACGTGCCCGCGAGGTCGTGGCCGCCGCGTTCGGCGGGACCGTGCCGGAACGTTTCGCCATCGTCGCGCCGGGCGCGCGCTGGGCCACGAAAAAATGGCCCGCGAATTTCTTCCTGTCCGTGATCACCTCGCTCGCACGGCTCGACCCGGGATTGAAATTCCTGCTTGCCGGGACGCGCGACGAGGCTGAGGACGCGAATGAGATATTGGCAAAAAGCCAAGGGCTTCCCGTCGCCTCGATCTGCGGGAAAACGAGCGTGGGCGAACTGCTGGAGACGGTGCGCCTGTCTTCGCTGATGATCTGCAACGACAGCGGTCCGATGCACATCGCCGCGGCGCTCGGGGTGCCCGTTGTCGCGATGTTCGGACCGACCGATCCCGCCCTGACCGGGCCGTATTGCGATAAAAAATCGGTGTTTGTTCCGGAAATCGCTTGCAATCGCTGTTTTTTGCGCTACTGTAAAGATTCACGATGTCACGCATCCATTGATCCGGAGGCGGTCGCGGAGGCGTCTTTCAAACTTCTTATAGAAAGGAACTGAACCATGTTTTTCAAGCTGCGCCATGTTTTCACGGCGGTCCTTGTTCTGTTTTTGATCCCGGTGTGCGTCCGTGCGCAGGTGGCGATCGTCGTCAAGCCGGTCCAGGTCAATTATCTCCAATATGAATCCGTGTTCGTGCGCGTCGCCATGCGCAACCTTTCCGCGCATCCGCTGGCGTTCGGCGAAAACCTCGGCCTCAAGGGCAATCTCCAGTTCGAAATCCGGCGTTCCGACCGCAACGATCCGACCTTCGTCCGCACGCCGAAGGACGCCCCTCTGCCCGATATGACCGGCGTGATCCTGCCGCCCGGCGGCGAGAAATCCTACATGTTCAATCTCAGCAAGCACTACGACCTGCGTTCCACGGGCCGCTATACCGTGAAGGCTGTGCTGCGCCATCCGCAGATGGCGACGCCGTACCAGTCCAAGGAGGCGCATTTCAACATCGTGCGCGGCAATGTGATCTGGTCGCGCACGGTCGGTCTGCCGCTGCTCGACGATGCCCCGGAAGAGGCCGTGGTCAACGAGGACGGCACGAAGGAAGAGAAACATCGCATGATCAAGACGCGCGAATACCGCATCCTGAGCTATTTTACGGGGTCGTCCAACATCTACTGCCTCACGCTCGAAGACAAGGACAACGTCTACATGATCCGCCATATCGGCTACGACCTGGGGCCCGATCTCCGTCCGAAATGCGAGATCGACTTCCTCTCCCGCCTCAGCGTCCTGCTGCCCGCCAGCACCAAGGTTTACGCCTATTACCAGTACAACACCGACGGCAAGCTCGAAAATCGCCAGATTCTCATGAAGACCGACCGTCCGCCCCGCCTCGTGCTCGACAAGGACACCGGCATCGTGAAGGTCGTCGGCGGCCGCGAAGCCCGCAAGGACGTCGACTACGAGGAGATCAGCGACATCCAGTTCCTGGAGGATATGCGCGACCCGAAGGGGACGATGCTGCTCGACGAACCGCTCGACAAAGACGCCATCCGCGGCCCCGAATCCCTCGGCGCGAAGGAAGCGGCGGAGAAGGCCGGCGAACGCAGCGGCGACAATCAGAAATCCCTGCTCGAAGGGTTCTGAAGCCTTCGCATCATCGTTTCGCAACGCGGCACGGGTTCCGGCCTGTGCCGCTTTTTTCTGCCCGCGGCGCCCGTTCTCCCCTTGTCTCCGTGTGATTTTGTTCAAAGAAAGCATGAATTCTTGCAAAAAGTATATGGGAAAACGCCCGGGATGTGCTATCTTATTTTCATCAAATCTGTAAACCGTGTTCTCAACCTATGCTCCGGTACGCCGGGGCGAATCAACAGGAGAAAACCATGAGTCCGAGCAAGAAGACCTCAGCCAAAACGAAAACCGCCGCGAAAAAGTCCGCGCCCGCCGCGAAAAAATCCGAAGCGAAAAAGACCGTCGCGAAGAAAGCGCCCGCGAAGAAAACCGCCGCGAAAAAGGCGGCTTCCGAAGTCTATCCGGGCGAGACCGCGCCGGAACGCGTCATCAAGGCCGATTTGAAGGTCGTGAAGGGCGAACGGTCCGACATCTGGCGCGACTGCGTCGGGGCAGGGCGCATCGGCGAAGGCCTGCGCGACACCTGGCGCAAACAGCTCGCGAAATGCAAAAAGGAACTCGGATTCCGGTATCTGCGCGCGCACGGGCTTTTCCACGACGAGATGCGCGTGTACAGCGAGGACAAGGCAGGCAATCCCGTGTACAACTTCATGTACATCGACGATGTGTTCGATTTCCTGCTTTCCATCGGTGTCAGGCCGTTCGTCGAACTCAGTTTCATGCCCGAAAAACTCGCCTCCGGCAAGACCACGATCTTCTGGTGGAAGGCCAACGTGACCCCGCCGAAGAAGCATGAACGCTGGGCCGACCTCATCCGCGCGACCGTCCAGCACTGGACCGAACGCTACGGCGAGGACGAAGTGAAGACGTGGCGGTTCGAGGTGTGGAACGAGCCGGATCTGGACGTGTTCTGGGATCCCGGCAGGAAGACCACCATGCTCGACGCCTACCTCGAACTCTACAAATACACGGCGCGGGCGGTCAAGTCCGTGAACAAGACGTATCCGGTCGGCGGTCCCTCCGGCGCCGGACTCGACTTCATCGCGCCGCTCGTGAAATACTGCCGCAAGAACCGCCTGCCGCTGGATTTCATCTCGTTCCACCAGTACGGATTCGACCCGGAGAATCCGGCCCTGCCGAAGATCGACCGGTTCGGCGGCAACTACATCTACCTCATGAAGAACCTCCGGCACGTGGCCGACTGCTTCAACAGGAAGCTGGAGGACATCCGCAGGAACCTCCGCTGCGACGTCCCCGTCTACATCACCGAATGGCACGCGTCGCCGTCTCCGGTCGACCCCGTGCACGATTCGTATTTCGCAGCGCCGTTCATCCTGGAACAGCTCCGCAACACGGAAAAGATGGCATGCATGAGCCTGTGGACGTTCACGGACATCTTCGAGGAATGCGGACCTGCGCCGCGTCCGTTCCACGGCGGATTCGGCCTTATGACGTTCCAGAGCATTCCGAAGGCCGCCTACCGCGCGTACCAGTGCCTGGCGGCGCTCGGCCCGACGGAGCTCGTTTCCAGCGACGCGTCGTCGTATGTCTGCAAGGACGCGAAGGGCGGCGTGCAGGCGCTCTTCTGGGACCTCAGCCACCCCACGCAGGGCGGCAGGATCAGCAACCAGGACACGTTCTTCGATCCGCATCCGGCGAAAGATAAAGGCCATGCGCTGTTCAGTATCACCGGGCTCAAAGCCGGTGAATACGACCTGCGCGTGACCCGCATCGGCTACCATGCCGGCGACGCGTATTCCGCGTGGCTGGAGGAGGACGGCGCGAAGACGGACATCAGCCGCGAGGAGATCGCGCGTCTGATGCGCGTTTCCCAGCTCCGCCCGATGTACCGCGCGCAGGTCACGGTCATGAAGGGCGAGGAATTCCAGCTCGGCCTGGACATGAAGCAGAACGACGTCTATTTCGTGGAACTGGTCCCCTTGAAGTAAGGAAGACAAGTCCTCCGCTGAGGCAGTGCCGGGCTTCGCTCCGGCACGAGGCTTATCCAAAAAAGAATCCCGTGCCGTTCATCGCGGTACGGGATTTTTGTATCTGCTGTTTGGATGGAGAAGCTTATTTCTTTTTCACTTCTTCAGCCGCGTCTTTCGCTTTTTCTGCTGTATCTTTCGCATCTTCGGCTGCATCTTCGAGGGCTTCCTTGAGCTCCTCGACAATTTCTTTCGCCTCTTCGGCTTCCATGGCTTCTTCCTTGGCTTCTTCAGCCTGATATGTCTTCAGCCACTCCTGGAAATCGCCCTCGGGATTGAGCGGGATGCGGAGAACGCCGTTTTCATCGGGGATATTGGTTTCCGCGGGATTGGTGTCCTGTACTTTTTCCGCGGGCTTTTTGTCCGGTTTTTTCGCGGCGGAGGTCTTCGCGGGTTTCTTCGTTTCGGCTTTTGCCTCGGCCTTCTTTTCCTCCTGTTTCGGCGGCGTGTACTTCTTTACGAATCCGTCGAGATATTCGGTGTAGCGTTTCGGCGGATCGAAGTCCATGATCTCGTTCATTTTCCGGCGGTGCTTCTCCATGCTGCCGTCGTTTTTGACGAAATCGATATAGATCTTTCCGTTGGCGTCCAGCAGGAGCGCGGTCGGCAGGATGGAGATGCCGTATTCCGTGCGGAGCGCCTTGTTCTGCTGGGAGAGGCTCTTCGGCTGAAGATGGATCGCCACGGGGAAATCGACCTTCATGAGCACGAGCTTCTTGTCGGCGTAGTCCTGGAATTTCCTCTGGCTGAAGATCGTCCGGTCGAGGCTGCGGTCGGGCGCGGCGTCCGAGTTCGTGAAAAGAATATAGATCGGGCGTTTCGTTTTCAGCGATTCGGCTTTGGCTTTGTTGAAATCTGTGAACCATTCGCCTGCGGAAAGGGCAGGGGCGAGCAGGGCTGTCGTGAGGAAGCAGCAAAGGGCGAATAAGAATCTCATAGCATCACTCCTTTCTGTTAGGGTTGTTTGTCGGATTATCATATCAGCCATAACTATACCACAAAAACGGAGAAAGTCAAGTCCGGTCGGCTTTTGGACGGTCCCAGTTCAGCTCAAAACTTTCATGAGCGAATCCTGGGTGACCGGCTTCATGACGATGCCGTCGAACATGCTCATGTCGAAGTTCGAGGAGTTCTCCGTGTCGGCGGTGACGGCATACATTTTGATGCCGGCCCAGTCCGGGTTTGCGCGGACGGCCGAGGCGAGCTCCATGCCGTTCATTTCCGGCATCCAGAGGTCGAACAGGCCGATGTCGGGCTTCGTGGTCTTCAACAGCTCGAGCGCTTTTGCGCCGGACGGCGCGGAGAGCGGATCGAATCCCATTTTGCGGAGCATGGCGCAGAGGACCTTCACGTTGAGCGGGACGTCGTCGACGACGAGGATCTTCTTCGAGGTGTCGAGCTGGCCATTGCCCGTCTGTTCGTCCTGTTTGAGTTCGGCGTCGGCGCAGATCTCGATTTCGGGCAGGAGGATGGTGAACACGCTGCCCTTGCCGAGCGTACTTTCGACCGTGAGTGAGCCCTTCATGCAGTCGACAAGACGTTTCGCGATGGAGAGGCCGAGTCCGGTCCCGTTTTCCGTGCGGATGCCGCGGTAGGACGTCTTATCCTGTACGAACGGCTCGAATATCTTGTCGAGGGATTCCTTCGAGATGCCGCAGCCCGTGTCGGCGATGCGGATGGTGATGGCACCGTGTTTTTCGTTGAGCTTGAAGAATGTGAGCGAGACTGTGACGGCGCCCTCTCTCGTGAACTTGACGGCGTTTCCGATGAGGTTCAGGAGGACCTGGCGGAGGCGGCGTTCGTCGAGATTGAGGACCGGGAGATCGTCCGGGACGGTCGTAATGAGGTCGATTCCCTGGGACTTCGCCTTTGCCGTGAAGATGGCTTCGAGCTCGAACATGAGTTCGCGCAGGTTGGTCGGCTCCGGCTGGATGACCATCTGGTCGGCGTCGAGCTTGGAGAGGTCGAGGATGTCGTTGATGAGGGAGAGCAGGGCGTTGCCCGCGTAGTGGATGCTGCGGAGGTATTCGCTTGCCTCGCTGCGCGGGAGGGATTCGTCCTGGAGCAGATTGCTGAAACCGAGTATGGCGTTGAGCGGCGTGCGGATCTCGTGGCTCATGGTGGCGAGGAAGAGGCTCTTCGCCTTCGCCGCGGATTCGGCGGCCTTGATCGCGTTGTACAGTTCCGTGACGTCGCTGCTGCAACCGAAGATGAGCAGGCGTCCGGACGTGTCCTTGAACGCGACGTGGGATATCTGCGCCACGCCGAAGCCGTCGTGCGTGGGGACATCGACCTGGTGCGTGCAGACTTCGCCGATGCGCATGACGGCTTCGTCGTCCATGTCCTGGAACGACTTCGCGAGCTCCGGATCGAAAATATCTTTGTAGTTCGTGCCGATGAGCTTGTCCTCGGTCGTTTTGAGCTGGTAGCAGTATTTCTGGTTCGCCATGAGAAGACGGTATTCGTCGTTGTAGTTGCGCACCGAGACTGTGTTGGGCATGATATCGAAGAGCATCTTCAGGAAGAGCATGGCGTTCGCCGCTTCGGTTTCCAGGTCGCGGACCTTCGTGATGTCCTGAAGCATGAAGAAGAACCTCTGGTTTTTCCTGCGTGCGGATTTGTCCTTGACGGCGGTGATGCGGAAATGGCGGCGCTTGCCGAAGAAGTCGCTGCGGAACGTGCATTCGAGAATGTCGGATTTGCCGTGGAAGAGCGCGCGCCTCTTCGTGAGGTAATCCTGCAGGTCTTCCGCGATGATCCAGTTTTCGGCGGGAACGTGCTTGCCGTTTTCGAACGGCCAGACGGCGTCGGACGGCGATGGCGCGTCGAAGGTGTCGGTGTCCGGCGTGTAGTAGAAATAACCGAGGTTGGCGAGCGTGGTCGCGGTTTGGAGCGCATGGGTCTTGCGGTCGAGTTCTTCGCGGCGTTCGTATTCCTCCGTGATGTCGCGGAAGACGATGATCGCGCCGAGAAGCGCGTTTTTCGCGCCGCGGATGGGGGAGGTCGAGGTGGAAATGCGGTGTTTTGTCCCGTCCTTGGATGTGATCGTGAGGCTGTCACTGTTCGTGACGATGCGGTTTTCGCGGATGGCGGTCTCGACGGGGGAGAGCGTGGCGGATCCTTCGGGCGATGCGATGTTGAAGACTTCCTGGATCGTCTTGCCTTCGGCTTCCGTCTGCGTGAACCCGGTCAATTTCTCGGCGGCGCGGTTGACCATCGTGACGAAGCCCATGCGGTCGGTGACGATGATGCCGTCGCCGATGGCGCGGAGGGTGAGCTGGAGTCTAGTGGCGAGGTTGAAGGACTGTTCGCGGAGCTCGGCCATTTCCGTGGTGTCCTGCGCGACGACCAGCACGGCTTCGTGCTTGAAGATGCGTTTGTCGAGTTTGGTCAGCGTGATCGTGTAGTTCCGTTCCCCGTACTTGCGGTTGACGGTCATGGTCTTGCCGGAGATCGCCGTTTCGGCCATTTCCACGCGGATCGTGTTGGTGAGCGCCGTGCGAAGGTCGTCGAGGTTCTGCGAGGTGTCGGGATCGTTGAACGGCACGTGCGCGTAAAGGACCTCGCCGGAGGTGGAGTATGCGGCGACGAGGAGCGGCATGTGCCCATGGATCGCGAGGAAGCGGCTGGTCATCCGGCGGTACTTGAAGAAATAGATAAGGCCGCCGAGCACGAACGCGCAGAGGACGGTGAAGAGGATGGCGAGCGTGACGAGGAGCTCCTGGTTCCGTTCCGTCCAGGACTGCGGCTTGTTGATCCATTCGGCATCCGCGGGGATGGCCGATTCGTCGTATTGCCAGTAGTTGATGCGTTTGTAGTTGATGACGCAGGTCTCGTCGATGATGACCGGCGCGATCTTTTCGGCGGGCAGGGAACCCCGTGAGTTCGCGAGCTGCCCGGTGAGGGCCGCCGTTTTCTTGCCGACTTCTTCGATGGAAGAGATGTAGCCGCCGACGGCGAAGTCCATCAGAACGCGCCGCCGCCCGATGATCGGGAGGTCGTCGCGCACCTGCATGAGCTGGTACCACATGGTCGAACGGCTGCCGATGCTGGGCAGATAGATGTCCCAGTCGTTGGAGACGATGAACGCGTCAGCCGGGGCCATGGCGAGCTTCCGGAAGGCGGCGTCGCGTTCCGTATCCGAATCGCCGCGGATGTAGATCGTGGTGAAGTCGCAGATGCCAGCGAATTCATTGCGGAGCGAGATGTCCTGGCGGTCGGACCAGCCGAACGGGGAAACAAGCAGCACGACGTGGGGATTGTTCGGGAAAAGCTTGAGGCCGAACTTGATGTTCGTGCGCGGATCCATCTGGCGGATGACCGCGGTGGTGTTCGGGTGGATCTGACGCCATTCCTCCGGGAACGTCTTCATGTTGGAGAGGATGACGGCGGTCGATTCCGGGACGATCGGCAAAATGTTTTTGAGGGTGTTGGTGGCGGGCTCGCCGAAGGTCACGATCAGCTTGTATTTCCCCGCCTCGATCGCTTCCTTCTTCGGGCTCAGCTTCTCGTCCCAGCTGGTCTGGTTCTGGTCGTGAAGCGAATCCAGTTCGACCAGGTCGCTTTCGAACATGATGCCGAGGTTCGCCAGCTCGTTGAAGTACGCCCCGGTCAGGTCCGTACGGATTTCGCTGGCCGTATGCTCCGAGAAAATGAGCAGGATGTTGAAATGCCGTTTGTCCTGCGCGGAGAGGGGGATCGCCGCGAAGCAGAACAGACGGTTTCCGGCCTCTTTCGGCGAATCGGATGGGACGGAGTTTCATATCGCAATACCTCATATTGCAGCGGATGAAATTCAGACTGAACACAGTATGCGGCCGCGAGGGGCAACATTCCGTTTTATACTACCTTAATCTACAACAAAAAGTATAGAATGCAAGCCGGAAAGGCGGAAAAAGATATTTTTTTTCGTGCCGTCTTGCATTTTTCCGCTTCCCGTGGTATAGTAGTCAAATCTGCATACTTCAACTCAATCTTTTTTCCTGCTCAAAAGGACGCTGTTTCCCTCCGGCGTCCCGGCGTAGCTCGTCCGGATCAAACGTATCAGTATGAAACAGAATCTGAAGACAATCCGAACCGTGCAGTTCGTCACGGTCGTCGGGATGACATTGAACATCGTTCTGTCCATTGCCAAGGCCGCGGGCGGGGTGCTTTTCCACAGTCAGGCTCTGCTCGCCGACGCCGTGCACAGCTTGTCCGACCTCGTGACCGACCTGGCGGTGATCTTCGGTGTGAAATACTGGTCCGCGCCGCCCGATAGGCAGCATCCGTACGGACACGGCCGCATCGAGACGCTCGTTTCGGCGTTCATCGGTATCGCGCTTGCCGCGGTGGCTGTCGGTCTGGCATGGGACGCCATCGGCACGATCCGTCATGGTTCGGAGCACGGACCTGCCGGATTCGCGTTCGCGATCGCCGTCTTTTCCATTATCTCCAAAGAAGTGCTGTTCCGCTGGACCAGGGCGAAAGCCCGCCAGGTGCACTCAAGCGCGATGGAGGCCAACGCCTGGCATCACCGGAGCGACGCCATAAGCTCGATCCCGGCCGCGCTTGCGATCGCGGTCGCTTATTTCTTTCCGAAACTCCAGTTCATCGACCCCGTCGGCGCCATTCTCGTATCTTTTTTTGTCCTTTATGCCGCCTGGACGATCGTCCGCCCCACGCTGCAGGAGCTCTCCGAGGCGGGCGTCTCTCAGGAGGACCAGGCGAAGATCTACCGCATGGCAACCTCGCTCCCCGGCATCCTCGGCGCGCATGCGCTCCGAACCCGTAACGCCGGCGGCGCAATCTGGGCGGACATCCATATCATCGTCGATCCCGATATGACCGTCCGTGAAGGACACGACATCTCGCATCAGGTCCGCGACCTGCTTGTGAACTCCGACCTGAACATCGTCGACGTGGTGGTCCACCTGGAGCCGCCGTCCCCGTCGAAGTCCAAATCCGCTCCGGCGAAAAATCCCGATCAGCCCGATCTGCCGTTCCAATCCTGATTTTTCTTTTTTGCGGACCGTGTTTCGCATGAAATCGGTCCGAATGATATTTGCTCTATCTGCCGGGATGATCCCCGGCTGAAGAATTGACTGATTGATTCGGAAATTGGAAAGGAAAAGAGCGGCAGGACAGTGATACGACAAAAATAATCGTTAGTTTTTAATGGATTTTCCGGAAACCGATTTGAAAAATCGGGAAAAAGATGTAAATTATATATTCGATAAAAAAATATCGAATACGGGCGCCGCAGCTCAATCCTGTCCGTTTTCGAGTTGTTTTCAAAATCGTCTACCTTTATTCCACTGCATAACTGGAGTCGTTTTATGAAACGCAAAATCGTCATTTGTATGGGAAGCAGCTGCTTTGCCCGCGGCAACGAGGAGAATCTCCGCGTGATCGAGGATTTTCTGAAGTCGAACAACCTGCAGGCGGACGTGCTGCTTTCCGGCCGCTGCTGCGCGGGTCTCTGCGCGGAAGGGCCGAACCTCATCATCGACGAAACGACTTACAGCCATGTGAGCAAAGAAGCCCTGATCGACATTCTGAACCGCGAGTTTCTTGCGAATAAATAACCAGAGGACAGAGCCATGAACCAGGGATATCCGGTTTTTACCGCCGACGCCGAGTGCCAGGACTGCTTCAAATGCGTCCGGCGCTGCCCCGTGAAAGCGATCAAGGTCGAAGACGGCCACGCGTCCGTCATGCCGGAACTCTGCATCGCATGCGGCGGCTGCGTGGAAGTCTGCCCCGTTCACGCGAAGAAGATCCGCGACGACATGACGCGCGCCCGTCAGCTCATCCTCGGCCCCGATCCCGTCTACGTTTCGCTGGCTCCGTCCTGGGTGAGCGAGTTCAAGGGGCTCCCCGCGAAGAACATGATTGCCTCGCTGAAGAAGCTCGGATTCGCCGGAGTCGGCGAGACCGCGATCGGCGCGCAGGCGGTTTCCGACGCGCTTGCGCTGGAACTGAAGGATTTCAAGAGCGGGCTGAAGATTTCGTCCGCATGCCCCGTGGTCGACGATTTCATCTGCAAATATATGCCCGAGTTCGCGCCGTGCATCACGAAGGTGCTGTCGCCCGCGCTGACGCACGCCAAGCTCCTGAAGAAGGAATTCGGGGAGAACGCGAAGGTGGTGTTCATCGGCCCGTGCATAGCGAAGAAGAACGAATCCGACCGCCACGGCGACCTGATCTCGCTCGCGATGCTGTTCTCGCGCCTGCGCCAATGGTTCCGCAGCATGCAGATCGACCCGTGGCGCGTGGAAACGACCGACGCGGACGTCTTCGTGCCGCAGGTCGCACGCGAGGGCACGCTGTACCCGATCGAGGGCGGCATGAACGACACGATCAAACTGCATCCGGGCTGCGGCCATGTGAAATACGTCGCGGTGACCGGGCTTGACAGCCTCCGCCTCACGCTCGAGGGGCTTCATCCGCGCGACATCCGCGAACCGGTTTTCCTGGAAACGCTCGCCTGCCAGGGCGGCTGCGTCCACGGACCGGGCACGGAACACGGCGCGCCGGGCCTCATGGAACGCCTCCGCATCCTCCGCATGGCGGACGTGCCGGAGACGGTCGCCGACCGCGAACCGGACGTGGCGCTGGACCTGGACTACAAGGAAGCGCCTGCGGCGGGGAAGGACGTCTCTCTGCATGAGATCCGTCAGGCGCTGCTCCGCGTGGGCAAGAAGAACAAGGAAGACGAACTGAACTGCGGCGGCTGCGGATACAACACCTGCCTCAATTTCGCCAAGGCGCTGATCGCGGGCAAGGCCGAGCCGAACATGTGCGTCTCCTACATGCGCAAGCTCGCCCAGAAGAAATCCAACGCCATCCTGCGTTGCATCCCCGCGGCGGTCGTGATCGTGGATCAGAGCCTCACGCTCATCGAGTCCAACCACAGGTTCGCCGAACTCTGCGGCGAATCGGCGCTCGACGTTTGGAACGTGCTGCCCGGTATGGCCGGCGCCGCGCTCGACACCTTCATCAGCTTCTCCGACCTCTTCCGCGAGGTCCTGACCACGAAAAACGAGCTGTCGCGCGACACGATCCACGTGAACGGGCGGCTCATAAGCCTGTACATCTTCAACATCGACCCCGGACAGGTCGTCGGCGCGATGATGTTCGACGTGACGCGCACGGAATTCCGCCGCGAGGAGATCGCCGCACAGGCGCGTGAAGTCATCCGCAAGAATCTGGCGACGGTGCAGGATATCGCGTGCAAGCTCGGCGAACACATGGCCGACACGGAGATCCTGCTGCGGTCCATCGCGGAAAACTACGCGGATTCGCCGACCGACGACGAGTTCCAGAAGAAATACAAATGACCCCAGGTGACTGGACGATGAGCGAACCTTTCTTCATAGACCTCGGATTCAGCCAGTGCCGCAAGCACGGCGAGGACATCTGCGGCGACGCCTTCAAGTTCATCAAGAACATGGAGGATTCGCGCGTGGTGGCCGTGCTGTCGGACGGTCTGGGCAGCGGCGTGAAGGCGAACATCCTCGCCTCCATGACCGCGACGATGGCGCTGAAGTTCGCCAATGAGCTGACCGGCCCCCGCGGTATCCTGCACGCCGCCGAGATCATGATGGACGCCCTCCCGATCTGCCAGGTCCGAAAGATTAGCTACGCCACGTTCACGATCCTGAACGCCTGGCCGGACGGGAACGTCCGCATCATCGAGATGGGCAATCCGGCGTTCGTGCTGCTCCGGAACGACAAGGTTGTCGAAGTGCCGTACGAAGAGCTGAACCCGTCCAAGTACGACAACCGCAGCATGAAGGTGTACCACTTCAAGGTCGATATGTGGGACCGCATCGTCTTCTTCTCCGACGGCGTCACGCAGGCCGCGATCGGTTCGGACGAGCTTCCGCTCGGCTGGCGCGAAAGCGGCGTGTCCGAATATCTCGTGGACTATCTGAGCAACAGCCTGGACGTGTCCTCCTATGAAGTCGCGGAGCACGTGATCTCCGAGGCGATCAGCAAGGAGCCGCACAACATCAACAAAGACGACATGACCTGCGCCGCGCTGTATTTCCGGAATCCGCGCGAGATGCTGCTTTTCACCGGGCCTCCGTACGATTCCGCCCGCGACGCCGAATGCGCGTCGTTCCTGAAGAATTTCGTCGGAGACAAGGCGATCTGCGGCGGAACCAGCGCGGAGATCGTGTCGCGCGAGCTCGGCCGCGAACTGAAGATGGACCTGACGAGCATTTCCCCGGACATGCCCCCGATGTCCACCATGGACGGCGTCAACCTCGTGACGGAGGGCATCTTCACGCTCTCGAAGGCCGCAAGCTACCTGGAGGAGGTCGACGGCGGACGCCACAACGATCCCGCCGGTCTCCTGACCCGCCTGATGCTCCGCAACGACGTGATCACGTTCCTGGTCGGGACGCGCATCAACGAGGCGCATCAGGACCCGAATCTGCCGCACGACCTGGAGCTGCGCCGGAACATCGTGCAGCGGCTGGCCCACACACTCGAAAACCATTATTTGAAAAAAGTCGTCATCAAATACGTTTGAACGATCAACATAAATAAACCCCAATACCCACATCAACCCCATGGAGAAACCTATGCAGGAAACCCTGGAAAAGACTCGTGCGATGGTGCACCACCTCGCGGCGGTCAACGAGATTCTCGAAAAGAACGGGAACGACCCCTCCCGGCTCATCCCGATCCTTCAGGAGGTGCAGGAAGTCTACAAGTACCTTTCGAAGGACGTCATCAGCTATGTGGCCACGTCGCTTGACGTGCCCGTGGCGCATGTGTACGGCGTTGCCACGTTCTACGCCCACTTCTCCCTGAATCCCAAGGGAAAACACATCTTCCGCCTCTGCGACGGCACCGCCTGCCACGTGAAGAAGTCCATGGGACTGCTCGAGGCAATCTACAAGAAGCTCGGCCTCAGCGATGAGAAGCGCACCACCGATGACCTCCTCTTCACCGTCGAGATCGTGAACTGCCTCGGCGCCTGCGGCCTCGCCCCCGTGATCGTCATCGACGGCGAAGTCCACGGCCAGGCCACCCCGGAACAGGTCGAGAAGATCATCGACGAGATCACGGCCGCCGAAGCCGCCGCCGCGGAATCCGAAAACAAGTAACGAAGGGAATCACATACGATGAGCACCGAAATCAAAACGCCGAATCTGGAAGAGATCGCCGCGAACTACAAAAAAGTCGTCGCCAAGCTCAAACGCCGCATCATCATCTGCGGCGGTACCGGATGCATCGCCAACGGTTCCATGAAGGTCCGCGACGCCATCTGCGCCGAGCTCGAAAAAGCCGGCGAACACATCGAAGTCGTCCTCGACCGCCACGACTGCTCCAAGAACGAGGGCGTCACTTACTTCTCCAAGTCCGGCTGCCAGGGATTCTGCCAGATGGGCCCGATCCTCCGCATCGAACCCGAAGGGATCTTCTACTGCCACGTGAAGCCCGAAGACGCGGCCGAGATCGTCCATGTGACGCTGATCGGCGGCGAGATCATCGACCGCCTGGTCTACGTCGACCCCGTCAGCGGCAAAGCCTGCCGCCATGAGGACGAGATCGCGTTCTACGCCCGTCAGACCCGTGTCGTGCTGGCCAACTACATGATCGAGCCGGACGACGTCGAAGAATACATCGCCCGCGAAGGATACGTCGGCGCGCGCAAGGCCATCACCGAGATGACCCCGGAACAGGTCTGCCAGACCATGATCGACGCCGGTCTCCGCGGCCGCGGCGGCGGCGGTTTCCCCACCGGCCTCAAATGGAAATTCACGCTCGCTTCCCAGAACGACAAGAAATACGTCATCTGCAACGGCGACGAAGGCGACCCCGGCGCGTTCATGGACCGCTCCGTCATGGAAGGCAATCCCCACGCCGTGCTGGAAGGCATGATGATCGCGGGCCGCGCGATCGGAGCCGACGAAGGCGTCGTGTACGTCCGCGCCGAATATCCGCTGGCCGTCGAACGCATCCGCAAGGCCATCGCCGACGCGGAAGCCTACGGCCTGCTCGGCAAGAACCTTTTCGGCACCAATTTCAGCTTCACGATCCGCGTGATGGAAGGCGCCGGCGCCTTCGTCTGCGGCGAAGAGACCGCCCTGATCGCCTCCGTGGAAGGCAAGCGCGGCATGCCGATGCCGAAGCCGCCGTTCCCGGCGCAGAAGGGCCTCTACGGCAAGCCGACCGTGATCAACAACGTGGAAACGCTCGCCTCCGTGGCGTACATCATCCGCAACGGCGCGGAGAAGTACCGCGAAGTCGGCCCGCAGAACTCCCCCGGCACGAAGACGTTCGCCCTCACCGGCCACGTCGCGAACACCGGCCTCATCGAAGTCCCGTTCGGCACCACGCTCCGCGAGATCGTGTACAACATCGGCGGCGGCGTGACGGACAACACCGGCAAGGTGACCGGCGAAGACTTCAAGTCCGTGCAGATCGGCGGCCCCTCCGGCGGCTGCCTGGTCCCCGACCTCCTCGACCTTCCGCTTGATTTCGACTCCCTGAAGAGTGCGGGCGCGATGGTCGGCTCCGGCGGACTCGTGGTCATGAACAAGCAGACCTGCATGGTCCGCATCGCGCGGTTCTTCATGCAGTTCACGCAGAACGAATCCTGCGGCAAGTGCGTGCCGTGCCGTGAAGGCACGAAGCAGATGCTCGCGCTGCTCGACGACATCATCGAAGGCCGCGCCACGGCTGAAACGCTCGACCTCCTCGAGAAGACCGCGAAAGCCGTCCAGCTCGGCTCCCTCTGCGGCCTCGGCAAGACCGCCCCGAACCCGGTCCTCTCCACCCTGCGCTATTTCCGCAAGGAGTACGAAGACCACGTGTTCAAAAAGATCTGCCCGACCGGCGAATGCAAGGCGCTCGCCCGTCCCGAGATCGACCCCGCGTTGTGCAAAGGCTGCACGGCCTGTGCCCGCAAGTGTCCCGTCGGCGCGATCACCGGCAAGGTGAAGACCGCTCACAGCATCGACCCCGAAAAATGCATCAAGTGCGGCGCGTGCAAGGCCGCGTGCAAGTTCGGCGCAGTCAAGGGAATCTGAAAACTATAAGGATCATTCATCATGGCCGACAACGTCAAAACGCTTACCGTGAACGGACGCGAAGTCACGTTCACGAACGAACGCAACCTCCTCGAAGTCATCCGCAAAGCCGGGATCGAGATCCCGACCTTCTGCTACCACTCTGAACTGAGCATCTACGGCGCATGCCGCCTCTGCCTCGTCCTCGTCGAAGGCAAGGGCATCATGGCGTCCTGCTCCACCGCCCCCGCGCCCGGCATGGTCGTCCACACGGACACCAAGGAAATCCGCGACATGCGCAAAATCAGCGTGGAGCTTCTGCTCGCCAACCACAACCGCGAATGCCCGACCTGCGCCCGCAACGAGAACTGCACCCTGCAGCGCATCGCCTACCAGCTCGGCGTCCAGGACATCCGCTTCAAATCCGTGAAGAAGGACGATCCGATCGACTTCTCCTCCCCGTCACTCGTCCGCGACCCGAACAAGTGCGTGCTCTGCGGCGACTGCGTACGCGTCTGCTCCGAAATCCAGGGCATCGGCGCGATCGACTTCTCGAACCGCGGTTCCAACGCCCGCGTGGCTCCGGCCTTCGGCGCTTCCCTCGGCACCGTCGAGTGCGTGAACTGCGGCCAGTGCGCCGCCGTCTGCCCCACCGGCGCGATCGTTCCGAAGCAGGACCGCAACCGCGTGTGGGACGCCCTGTACGATCCCACCAAGACCGTCGTGGTCCAGATCGCTCCGGCCGTCCGCGTGGCGCTGGGCGAATACTTCGGCGCGAAGCCGGGCGAGAACGTGGCCGGCAAGCTCGTCGCCGCCCTGAAGCTCATGGGCTTCAAGCACGTCTACGACACCAGCTTCTCCGCCGACATGACCATCTTCGAGGAAGCGACCGAGCTCATCGACCGCATCGCCCACGGCGGCACGCTCCCGATGTTCACCAGCTGCTGCCCCGCCTGGGTCAAGTTCGCAGAGATCTACTTCCCTGAAATGATTCCGCACATCTCCAGCTGCCGTTCCCCGCAGGCCATGTTCGGCTCCATCGCCAAGAAGGTCCTGCCCGAACAGCTCGGCTGCAAGCGCGAAGACCTCGTGGTCGTTTCCATCATGCCCTGCACAGCGAAGAAGTTCGAAGCCCAGCTGCCGAAGTTCAACGTCGACGGCAAGCAGGAAGTCGATATCGTCGTGACCACCAGCGAAGTCCAGCGCATGATCAACTCCATGGGCATCAAGCTCAACGAGCTCCAGCCCGAAGCATTCGACATGCCCATGGGATTCGCGACCGGCGGCGGCGTCATCTTCGGCGCGTCCGGCGGCGTCATGGAAGCCGCGCTCCGCTATGCGGTCGAAAAGCTCGACGGCAAGCCGCTCGCCAGCGTCGACTTCAAGGCCGTCCGCGGCATGAACACCCTCAAGGAAGCCACCGTGACCGCGGCAGGCAAGGAAATCCACGTGGCGGTCGTCCACGGCCTCGCCAACGCCAAGCGCCTCATCAATGACGTCCGTTCCGGCAAGGCCCACTACGACTTCGTCGAAGTCATGGCGTGCCCCGGCGGCTGCATCTCCGGCGGCGGCCAGCCCGTCGGCGTCACCGACGCGATCCGCGTCCAGCGCCAGCAGGGCCTCTACGCGGCCGACAAGTCCCAGCAGGTCCAGAAGTGCCAGGACAACTTCCTGGTCGACCAGTGCTACAAGGACCACATCGGCGGCAAGCCCGGCTCCCCCGAAGCGCACCACCTGCTGCACACGGTCTACCAGAACCGCAGCCAAATCTTCGACGCGAAGATTCCGATCATGCGCGGCACCGCTCAGAACCGCTTCATGATCACCGTCACGATCTGCGCCAAGCAGGACAACTGCCCCGGCCAGCTCCTGATCGGCATGATCTCTGAATACGTCCGAAACAAGAACTACACGGACAAGGTCGACATGGACGCCGCGTTCTCGTCCCGTCCCGAACAGGACGGCACGATCTGCGTGACCATCGGCGACGAAGTCGTCGAGCGCACCAAGTTCAGAAACGCCCTGAACACGCTGGAACAGCTCCAGAACCAGGCCGCGTTCGAGACGATCAAGAAGAAGATCGACGAGAGCGTCGCCAAGCTCGGCTGAGGAGGACAAGTCCTCCACTGCAGCAGTGCCCGGCTCCGCTCGGGCACAAGTGAAATCCTTTTCCTCCGCTCTTTTACAGGGGCGGAGGAATTTTTCATTTTTTTGTTGTATTTCTCGGAGAGTGTGCTATATTAGTGTATTATCGAGGTTATACAGATGGGAAAACTCCTAACAGCCGTTATTTATGTCCTGTTGGTGTTGGTGCTGATCGTATCCGGCATCCTTGTGTTGCCCGCGTACCGGAAGTACAAGAACACGAAGCAGGAAGTGGTGAGCCTTCAGGCCGATCTGGATCGCGTGAAGGCGGAATACCTCACGCTCCAGCAGGAAGTCCATGACCTCCAGCACAATGCCTCCGCCATCGAGAAAGTCGCCCGCGAGCAGTACCATCTGTCCCGCGAGGGCGAAGTGATCTACATCTATTCCGAGTAATCCCCAATGGAGCGTATCCCCTGTGCCGACGCGTCCGCCGTCGCGGTTTTCTGCGATGTCCTGCGGCGCGACGACGGTGTCCTGCTTGTTCCGACCGAAACCGTTTACGGACTGGTCTGCGATGCGTCGCATGAAGCCGCCCGTGCAAAGATATACGAAATGAAGCGGCGTCCCGTGTCCAAGCTTCTTACCCTCTTTTTCCCCTCGCGCGAGGCGGCTGAGACGGCGTTTCCCGCCATGCCGGAGACCGCGAAACGGTTCGCGGCGGCGTTCTGCCCCGGCCCCGTGACCCTGATCGTGCCGGACGGCGGCGCGTTCACCGGATTCCGCATTCCCGATCACCCCGCGCTGCTGAACCTTCTGGCGGCGTACGGGAGACCTTTGGCTTCGACCAGCGCGAATCTTTCCGGTCAGCCTCCGGCGCATACGGTTGACGAGGCGCTGGCGTCGCTTGCGATCCCCCCCGACTGTATTCTGGACGGCGGCCCGATCCCGCCGGATTCCGCGGCATCGACCGTGATCAAGGTCGAACGCGACGGTGCGTGGAGCATCCTGCGTCCGGGGCCGGTGTCGGAAGACATGCTCCGGGCGGTGCTGAAGTAAAGCACCGGGACGTTTCCGCTCCTCGCATGTCGAGCGGAAAACTTGCATTTTCTGGAAAATGTGATATCTTATTATGCCTGCTTTTTTTGCCGGAATTATTAGAGAATTCCGGTTACGGGCGTCATCCATGAAAGGACAACGACATTGAAAACAGCGTTTTTATTCTCGGGGCAGGGCGCTCAGGCCGTCGGCATGGGCAAGGACCTGTACGAAGTTTCGCCTGCGGCAAAGGCGGTTTTTGACCGCGCGGATGCCGTGCTCGGACGCAGCCTCTCCAAACTTTGCTTTGAAGGCCCGGAATCCGACCTGACCGCGACGGCGAACTGCCAGCCCGCGATCTATACCACCAGCATGGCCTGTCTGGCCGCCTGGCTGGAAAAGAACCCCGGCGAGGAAGCCGTGGCCGCGGGCGGACTGAGCCTCGGCGAATACGCGGCGTTCGCGTCCGCCGGGACGTTCACGTTCGAGGACGGCCTGAAACTCGTGGCGAAGCGCGCCGCCCTGATGGACGCGGCATGTCATGAAGCCGAGGGCGGCATGGCCGCCATCATCGGAGGCGATCCCGCCGTGATCGCGGAGGTCTGCGCGGAATGCGGCATCGACGTGGCGAACTACAATTCGCCCGGACAGATCGTCATCAGCGGCGTGAAGGACCAGGTGTTGAAGGCGTGCGGGATTCTGAAGGAACGCGGCGTCAAGCGCGCTCTGCCGCTGAACGTGGCGGGAGCGTTCCACAGCCGCATGATGGCTTCCGCGGGCGCGACTCTGGCGCCGGTGCTGGACGCCACTCCGATGAACGCGCCGAAATTCCCCGTGCTCCAGAATTTTACGGGCGAACCCGAATCCGACCCGGCGAAAATCCGCGCGAACCTGGTTTCCCAGGTCGCCGGCAGCGTCCGCTGGGACACCTGTGTGCGCGTGATGGCCGAACGGTTCGGCGCGGAACGTTTCGTGGAATTCGGCCCGGGCACGGTCCTGACCGGTCTCGTGCGGAAGATCCTGCCGGGCGCTGCCCTGCACAACGTCTCCGGCGCGGACGGACTGGCGAACGACTGAACTTTTTTCTGAAAACAAACACAACCCATACATACTGAAACTCGAAACAGGAGAAACACAATGAGTCAACTCGAAAACAGAGTGGCGCTGGTGACCGGCGGAGCCCGCGGCATCGGACGCGCGATCTGCGAACGTCTGGCGAAAGATGGCGCGAAGCTCGCCATCGTGGACATCATGCAGGAAACGGCGGACAAGACCGTGGCGGAATTCCGCGCGCAGGGCATCGACGCCATCGCCATCGCGGCGAACGTCGCGAAATATGAAGACGCCGAAGCGTCGATCAAGACGGTCATGGACAAGTACGGCCGCCTCGACATCCTCGTGAACTGCGCCGGCATCACCAAGGACAACCTGCTCATGCGCATGAGCGAGTCCGACTGGGACGCCGTGATCGCCGTCAACCTGAAGGGCACCTACAACTTCATCAAGGCGGCCATCCGCCCCATGATGAAGGCCCGCTACGGCAAGATCGTGAACATCTCCAGCGTGGTCGGCCGTGCCGGAAATGCCGGACAGGTCAACTACTCCGCCTCCAAAGCCGGCGTCATCGGCGTCACGAAGTCCGTGGCGAAGGAACTCGGCAGCCGCAACATCATGGTGAACGCGGTCGCCCCCGGCTACATCATGACCGACATGACCGAAAATCTCCCGGACGAAGCCAAGAAGTTCTTCCTGGAACTGATCCCGCTGAAGCGCGGCGGCAAGCCCCAGGACGTCGCCAACGTCGTGGCGTTCCTCTGCGGCCCGGATTCCGACTACGTGACCGGCCAGGTGATCAACTGCTGCGGCGGCTTCCTGATGTAAGATTTTGCATCGGAACCGGAAAAACGGTATGATAAGGCTATAAAAACACAAAAAAGCATGCAAAGGATTTGCAAAAACGCAAAAACGGTGTATATTATAGTCTATACACGTTATTAAAACGAAAACCACCCCTTCTCACCAATACGAAAGGATTTAACATGTCCGCTGAAATCGCAACCAAAGTTAAAGAGCTCGTCGTGAAGCAGCTCGCAGTCGCCGAAGACCAGGTCACCGAAGACGCCCGTTTCGTCGAAGACCTGAACGCCGACTCCCTCGACATCGTGGAAATGATCATGGCTCTCGAAGAAGAATTCAACTCCGAGATTCCGGACGAAGACGCCGAAAATCTGAAGACCGTCGGCGATGCGATCAAGTACATCGAAAGCAAGATGGCTGCTGCCAAGGAATAATTTCCTTCTTTTGCTTCCCGGGGTCATTCGTCTTGAGTGACCCCTTTTTTTCTTTTTCTACATAAGCGACCGGAGATAAGATACCATGATGAACAGACGGCGAGTTGTAATAACCGGATACGGAGCGGTTTCCTGCGTGGGGAACGATGTGAATACCATGTGGGATTCCCTCATCAACGGGCGTTGCGGCATCGGCCGCGTGACCCAGTTCGACCCGACCGATTTCAAGACGCAGGTCGGCGGCGAGGTGAAAAACCTCGACTGGCAGAGCGTCGTGTCCGAAAAGGACTACCGCAGAGTCGACAGTTTCGTCACGTTTGCCCTGGTCGCTTTCGACGAAGCCCGGCGCGACGCCGGACTTCCGGCCGATTTCCGTGAGGAAGGCAGCGGACTCGACGTGAACCGCATCGGCGTAGTGGTCGGCAGCGGCATCGGCGGTCTGCATACCATCGAGAGCCAGTGCGCCACGCTCCTGACAAAGGGCCCGAGCCGCGTTTCTCCCTTCATGATCCCGTCCATCATCACGAACATGGCTTCCGGCATGATCTCCATCCGCTGCGGCGCGGGCGGCCCGAACTTCTCGGTCGTCTCCGCATGCGCCACCGCCACGCACGCCATCGGCGCGAGCTTCGACGCGATCGCCGACGGACGCGCCGACATGATGGTCACCGGCGGCGCGGAATCCTCCATCACCCGTCTGGGCTATGCCGGATTCTGCTCCATGAAGGCCATGAGCACCCATTACAACGATACCCCCGAGGTCGCCAGCCGTCCGTTCGACCGCGACCGCGACGGTTTCGTGATGTCCGAGGGCGCCGGCATCCTCATCCTCGAAGAATACGAACACGCCGTGAAGCGCGGCGCGAAGATTCACTGCGAAGTGGTCGGTTTCGGTGCGACCGGCGACGCATTCCACATGACCGCGCCGATGACCGGCGGTCTCGGCGGCATGCGCGCATTCCAGATGGCGCTCGACAACGCCAGACTGAACCCGGAAGACGTCGACTACATCAACGCCCACGGCACCAGCACGCACCTCAACGACCTCTGCGAGACGCAGGCGATCAAGGCGCTGTTCGGCGACCACGCCCGCAAGCTCGCGATCAGCAGCACCAAGGGCGCCATGGGCCACGGCCTCGGCGCGGCGGGCGGCTTCGAAACGATCATCGCCTCGAAGACCATCGAGACCGGGATCATCCCGCCGACCATCAACTACACCACGCCGGACCCCGAGTGCGACCTGGACTACACGCCGAACGTCGCGCGCGAACGCAATGTCGACGTGGCGCTGAACACCAACCTCGGATTCGGCGGACACAACGGCGTGATCGCCCTGCGCCGCTGCAATTGACCGGACCTGACAACGTTTTCTATTTGACATTTTAACTTACATAAATCTTTTTCGGAGGTTCCTTATGAAATCGCTCTCGTTTGCCGTTTCGTTCGCCGCTATGTTCGCTCTCGTCTCCTGCGCCTCCAACGTGCCGCCGCCGGAGGACGAAAAAGCCGAAGCCTGGACCCCCGGAATCCAGTCCTCCTATCCCGACTGGCAGCCGCCGGAGGAAATGCCGGACGGAAATCCCGCCTACGCGGAAGCGTTCGGGGAACCGCGTCCCGTCGAGAGCGAGGAGACTGTCGTGGTCGTCGTGGCCGAAGAAACCGCGGAAACTGCTCCCGTGAAGAAAGTGGATGAAACGCCGGAAGCCGCCAGGCCGCGGGAACAGCAGCCGCAGCCGGTCGAAGTCAAGCCCGCCGGACCCGCGAAGTTCATGCGTGTCGACGTGTTCCCGGCCGAAGCCGGAGTCGACGGCGTGTATGCGGTCAACGGCGAACGCGTGAACACCGAAGCTCTGAAGGATGCGCTCAACGAAGCAGGCAAGGCGAACAAGGACATCGCCGTGATCGTGTACGGCCGTACGGATTCCAAGGTCGCCGACCTGAACGCCGTCGTGGACTACTGCAAGGAAGCCGGCATCACCAAGCTCAACGTGATGACCAACGACGATATCATGGAGCAGCGCAAGGCCGAAGTCCGTGCCCAGAAGGGCATCAAGGATGAGCCCGCCAAAGACGCGAAGAAGGATGCAGCGAAACCCGAAGAAGTCCTGCCTTTGGAACGCTATCGCACAAAAACTGTTGTTGATTCCGGGAAGCCTTCCACCGAGTACATCGTGAAGGACGGCGACTCCCTCTCCGTGATCGCGAAGGCGCTCTACCATGACGGCACCGCGTGGGAGATCATCTTCGACGCAAACAAGGAAACCCTGAATGGAAAGCCGAATTTCCTGAAGCCCGGCATGAAACTTGTCATCCCCGCCGTGAAAGAGGAAACAGTTCTGCTTCCTGCCTCTTCGAAGTAAGTTTTACGCTCCATGCAATCCGCGGAACAAGATCCTGACAATGCTTCCCCCGACAGTAAAAACGGAGGGGGACGCGTCTATTTCGACAGTCCTGGCGCGCTGGAATCGGCGTTCGCCGGGAATCTGACCGGAAATCTCGCCGCGGCGGAATACGGCCTCGGCGTGAAGTTCGCCTCGCGCGAATCCTGGGCGATGTCCGTGGAGGACACCCCCGACAAACGCGGCGACGGATTCTTGCGCGAACTCCGCCGTCTTCAGAAGGAACGCGGCCGCTGCCTGGACCAGTCCGAATTCGACTTGGCGCTGGATGCCTGGCGCGAGGGCCGCGAACAGGACCTCGGCACGTATTTTGCCGAACGCGTCACGGTCGGACCCGGCAAAAAGGACGTTTCCGCGCGTTCTCCAAACCAGCTGGCGTATCTGCGCGCGATCCGGAGCAAGGACCTGGTGTTCGGCGTCGGGCCCGCGGGCACAGGCAAGACTTATCTTGCCATGGCGATGGCCGTCTCCCTGCTCGTCGCGGGGAAATACAACCGCATTATCCTGACGCGTCCCGCGGTCGAGGCCGGGGAAAACCTCGGATTCCTGCCCGGCACGCTTCAGGAGAAGATCAACCCGTATCTGCGGCCGCTGCACGACGCGCTCCACGAGATGATGGACTATGCCGCCGCCGAGGAACTGATGTCGCGCGGCGTGATCGAGGTCGCGCCGCTGGCTTTCATGCGCGGACGCACCCTGAACCATGCGTTCGTGATCCTGGACGAGGCGCAGAACGCCTCCAACGAACAGATGTTCATGTTCCTGACCCGCCTCGGATTCCACTCGAAGTGCGTGGTCTGCGGCGACCCGTCGCAGGCGGACATCCCGCACGGCCAGTCCGGTCTGCCTCATGCGCTGGACTGCCTGTCCGGCATCGACGGCGTACAGATTTGCCGGTTCGATACGCGCGACGTGGTGCGGCATCCGCTGGTGGAAAAGATCATCCGCGCCTATGAGATGAGCGGGAAATGAGGAAAGGCAAGAAGCAATGACTGAAGATAAGAAAAAGGCGAAAGACTTTTTTGAACGGATCGGCGCGTGGCTGCAGCGTTCGCTGATCGTGTCCCTGCTGATGATTCTGATGGTGTTCGGCGCGGGCGTGGCGCTGCTCTGGATCCCGAGCCAGAGCGATCTGCCGTCCATCGAAAAAGGTTCGCAGGCCGCGCAGGACATCGAAGCCGTCTGCGATTTCTCCTACCAGAACAAAAAAGAGGCGACGCGCGTCTTCCAGACGTTCGCGCTGGAGTTCCCGCGGTATTTCAGGTTCGATCCCGAGCGCTCGGGACGGATCATAAAAGGCTATGAAGCCCTGATGCAGGAGATCCTGCGCCGGAACGCCGCCGAAGAGGAACGCAAGGTTTATACGGTGCCGGAAAATGCCGAACCGGAAACGGCGGAAATGGTTTCGTTCGTGCAGGAACTCCCGCCGCTTCTGTATTTCTTCCTCCGTCAGATGGCGCTCGACGACATTCGGAAGACCAAGGCCGCCGCGCAGGTGGAGGAGATCGTGCTCGGCGGCATCGTGACCGCGGACGAACGGAACAGGGCGCAGCCGTTTACCGGAAAGCTTTCCGAGGGCGAGGGCGCCAGGACGGTCAACGCGCAGATGAACGCGAAGATACTGGATTCCGATTCGCGGGAAGTCGGCCCGTTCAAGCTCAGCGACCTGCCGACGCCGGAGATCGCCGCGGCGCAGACCGTGAATTCCCTGCTTAACACGGTGTCCTACGACCAGCGCGTCCCGTACGAGGAACCGCTCCTGCGGTTTTTCCGGGTGCTGTACGCGGACGGAAACCTGACCTACGACGCGGAGCTGACCCAGCAGCGTCTGGAAGAGGATTTCTCCGAGATGCCGAAAGACGTACGCGAGCCCGAAATCTTCCACAAGAAAGGCACGATCCTGATCCACAAGAACGAGACGCTGAACGAGGACCAGGCGGAGATGTACAAGGCGTACCAGATCCGCTACAGCGAGTACCTGCGCGAACAGCGCACCTGGAACAACCTTTTCCAGAAAATGATGCTCGTGGCGCTCCTGATCGTGCTTTCCTGCATTTACATCGTGCGCGTCCACCCCGAGCTCGTCGGCAACAACCGTTCGGTATGGCTGATCGGCTTCGTGGTGATCATTTCCCTGCTGTGCAACCGGCTGTTCATGGAGCAGTACAACGATTTCGCGCTGGGCAAGGGGTATCCGGTCGTGCCGCTGTATCTGGCGATACCGCTGGCGCTGCCCGCGCTCGTGATCGCCGCGATCTACAGCGGGCGCTCCGCCGTGTTCGCCGGGCTGTTCGTGGCGGGCGTGTCCGCCGTGGCGCTGGACTTCTCGTTCCCGGCGTTCGCCTCGGGCCTGTTCGTGTGCGCGGTCGGCACCGTCTGCGTGCGGCAGGTCTACGACTACAAGAAATTCTTCACGCGGTCGTTCTTCTCCTGCGCGGTCACGATGTGCCTGGCGTCGCTGATCTTCCAGCAGAATCCCGACTTCCTGACGAGCGTCCGCATGCACGACTGGAACCGCCTCGGATTCAGCCTCGCCGTGCCGCTGACCGCCGGACTGCTGACCGCCATGGCGGCCTCCGCTCTGATCATCGCGCTGGAGACCGTGCTGGACGTGACGAGCAACATGTCGTATCTCTCGCTGACCGACCGGAACCATCCGCTGCTGAAGAAGCTCCAGATGGAGGCGCCCGGCACGTATCACCACTGCGAGCGCGTGGCGCTGCTCGCCGAGGAGGCGGCGAACCGCGTGGGCGGCGTCTCCCTGAAGGCGCAGGCGTATGCGCTGTTCCACGACGTCGGGAAACTCGCTTCGCCGGAGATGTTCACGGAGAACTCCAACGGCAAAGATATGTACAAGGACCTGAGCCCGGCGGAGAGTGCGGAGATCATCTGCTGCCACGTGGAATTCGGCGTGCAGCTGGCGAAGAAATACAAGCTGAAAACCCCGATCCGCCGCGCCATCGAGTGCCATCATGGCAACGACTTCATTTCGTTCTTCTACGAGAAGGAAAAGGAGCGCACCGGAAAGACTCCGCCCGAAGCGCCGTTCCGTTACCCCGGCCCTCTGCCGGAAGAGAAGGAATGCGTGATCCTGATGCTGGCGGACTGCTGCGAGGCGGCCGTCTGCTCGCTCTCCGATCCGACCGAGGAAAACGTGCGTGCCCTGGTGGAAAAGATTTTCAACGGCAAGCTCCAGCGCAAACAGCTGGACGCCGCCCGCATCACGCTGGAACAGCTCTCTCAGATCCGCGAATCGTTCCTGAAGACCTTCAAATCCATGAACCATACGCGTGTCTCCTACTCACGGGCGAAGACGGAACCGTCGGGGGAGAAGAAAATATGAAAGCCGTTACCATCTGGCGCGCGGGCAAATGTTTTCCCGCGCCGTCCCGTGCGCGGCTCCGCAGGATGACCGCCGCCGCGGCCGAGCTCGCCGGACTTCACGATGTCCCCGGCGGCGTCTGCGTGTCGTTCCTGTCCCCGGCGGGCATCGAACGCGTGAACGAGGATTTCCTGGGGCATCACGGGCCGACGGATGTGATCAGCTTCGATTACCGCGCGGAGGACGATCCCGGATTCGATGCGGAAACGGACGCGTCCGGTGTTTCGGACGACGCCGATCCATCCATCGAACTGATCGTGTGTCCCGCCGTGGCCTATGAACAGGCCGTGAAACGCGGGCTGCCGTATGCCGAGGAAGTGGCGCTGTACGTGGCGCACGGACTGCTCCACGCCGCCGGATACGACGACCTGAATCCGAAGGCGAAACGCGTGATGCGGCGCGCCGAGAAGCGCGTGATGGCCGGGCTTCGCAAGGCGGGACTGATCCCGCCGATGGAATACAAGGACTCTGTCGAATGAACCTGGTGCTCTTTATTTTCTGCTCCATCCTGTACCTGTGGATCACAGCCGCGTTCGAGGCGTTCTCCTCGCTGACCGGCGGCCGCATCCTGAAAGTGGCCGAACGCGACCGCAAGTTCGCGGAACAGCTGGAAGAATGGCACGACCGGGAGGAATCCCTGCGCGCGCTGCTGAAGCTGATCCTGTGCGTGCTGGCGGCGTTCGCGGGCGTGCTTGCGATGGAATGGACCGGCTCCATCGCGCCGGAATTCGCGCACCGCTGGGGCTGGCTGGTCATCATGGGCGCGGTCACGATCCTGACCGTGATCTCCGAGCTTGCCGCCCGTCTGGTGATCCTGCGATTCGACCTGGCCGTTCTGAAATTCACGATCCCGATCGTTGCGAGCAAGTTTTTCCATCCGCTCGCCGCGTTGATCGAAAAAGTGACGACCGCAGGCGACGACTGGCGCCGCGCGGACGCCCCGGACGAAATGGCATCCGCCGAAGACGAGATCATGAACCTGGTGGACGGCCCGGACGACGATGAGGACGACAGCCTGGAGGAAGAGGAAAAGCAGATGATCCGCGGCATCCTGGAGCTCGGCGAGATGAAGGTGCGCGAGATCATGACGCCGCGCGTGGACCTGGAGGCGATCCCGGCCTCCGCGAGCATTGTCGACGCCAAAAAGCTTTTCGTCAAATCCGGCCACAGCCGCATCCCCGTGTACGGTGCGAACCTGGACGACGTGAAGGGCATCTTGTACGCGAAGGACTTCATCGACGAACACAGCCTGGAGGGAAAGACGCTGACCGAGCTGGCGCGTCCGCCGATCTTCATCCCGGAGACCAAGGAAGTGTCCGACCTGCTCCGCCAGATCAAGCGCACGAGCAACCATTTCGCCGTCATCATCGACGAATACGGCGGGACTTCGGGCGTCGTTACGTTCGAGGACATCATCGAGGAGATCGTGGGCGAGATCCACGACGAATACGATACCGCCGACGATTTCGAGGATCCGCCCGAACATCTGCCGGACGGTTCCGTGATCCTGGACGCACGCACGCTCGTGGACGACGTGAACACCGAGGCGGGGATCGTGATCGAGGATTCCGAGGAGGCCGACACCATCGGCGGCTATATTTGCGCCCGGCTGGGACGCATCCCGCGCGTGAGGGAGGTCTACGAGGAACCGGGCGTATTCCGGGCCACGATCCTTGTGGCGGATTCGCGCACGATCCGCAAACTGCAACTTGAACCGATTCAGGAAAAAGAGGGGGAAACCGGCGATGCCGACTAAATCTGAACCGAAAAAGAAACATTTCCAGTTCTTCCGCAACATGATCGTGACCGGCCTTCTCGTGGCGGTCCCGATCGTACTGTCGCTCTGGGTGGCGTGGTATCTGTACTCCCGCCTTACGGGCTGGGGGCTCACGCTCGCCGATTCCATGGAGCTGATGTCCGAACTGCCGCCCATCTGGCGCACGCAGATCATCCGCGTTCTGGCGCTGATCATCGTGCTGGCCGTGCTGTTCTTCCTGGGCGTGCTCACGAAGATCACCCTCGGCCGCAAGGTCATCGAAAAGGCGCAGGCGCTGCTCCTGAAACTCCCGCTCGTCAACTTCATCTATTCGACCTGCAAGCAGATCGGCGACACGATCATGTCGTCGAAATCGGGCAACATGTTCCAGCAGGTCGTCCTGTTCGAATACCCCCGCAAGGGCTGCTGGGCGATCGGATTCATGACCAATGAAAACACGCCCGAAAACAGCGAGGCGGCGCGCCGTCTCGGCAAGGGCGACCTGATCAGCGTCTTCATGCCGACCACGCCGAACCCGACAAGCGGATTCCTGATGCTGATTCCGCGCGAGGAGTGCATCATGCTCGACATGAGCGTGTCCGACGCCATGCGCCTGATCGTGAGCTGCGGTGCGATCCTGCCCGGCTCCGAAAACGAAGAATCCGGGGAAGAATCCGGCGATGTGGGGTGAACCGGAACAATCGTCCGGCTTTGCCGGAGAGGAACGCCCCTGGACCGTTACCGAGCTGAACGACGCAGTCCGTACGATCCTCGAAGGCTCGTTCCGCCCGTTCTGGCTGACCGGCGAGGTCGGCTCGTACAATCCGTACCGCTCGGGGCACGTTTACCTGACACTGAAGGATGCGGCGTCGCAGGTGCGCGCGGTGTTTTTTTTTTTTTTTTTTTTTTGCCTGGACCTCTTTGAAGGAAAAATTAGCCGAGGAAGGGCTTTTCGCCCCCGAACACAAGAAACCCGTCCCGTTCCTCCCGCGGCGCATCGGCATCATCAGTTCGCCCATGGGCGCGGCCGTGAAGGACTTCATGAAGATCGCCCTCGCGCGGTTCCCCAACCTCGAAATCCGCCTCTGTCCCGCCCCCGTGCAGGGCAAGGGCGCGGCGGAGAAACTTGCGCGCGCGGTCCGGTTCTTCAACCGGGCGGGCGGCGTGGACGTGATCGTGCTGACCCGAGGCGGCGGTTCGATGGAGGACCTGTGGCCGTTCAACGAGGAGGTGCTGGCACGCGCGATCTACGCCTCGAAGATACCCGTGGTGAGCGCGGTCGGGCACGAGATCGACTTCACGATTTCGGATTTCGTCGCCGACATGCGCGCGCCGACGCCGAGCGGGGCTGCGGAACAGCTGATCCCTGAGAAACGCGTGCTGCTCGACTCGCTGGACGACCTGAAAGCGAGGATGAATACCGCCGCGGCGTACGCCGTGGAACGGTCCGCCGGACGCCTCGCGCACGTGATGGGCTCGAAGGTGTTCCGCGACTCCATGCGCCTGGCGCTGGAACGCATGCAGCGCGTGGACATGCTCATGCAGAGTGCGTCCGCCGCGCTGCTGCGCCGTGCCGACGCCGCGACGCACCGCCTGGAACGCGTCCGCGCCGAGTTTGACGCCTACGACCCGTTCCGGATCCTGAAACGCGGCTACGTCTATCTGGCGGAACCCGGCACGGGGCGTCAGATCACGGGCGTCGGCGGGCTTCAAACGGGGCAGCGCGTGCGCGCGATCCTGGCGGACGGCGCCGCCGATCTGGATGTCCGGAGCGTCCGCGAGGCCGAAATGGGCAAAAACGGCCGCCTCGACCTGCTGCCGCTCATTACGGCGAAACCCGAAGCGGCGAATTAGATGAACCAACGGGAAAGGAGCGTCTTATGAACTTTTCTTTCAGAATGAAACCGGCTGTGCTGATGACCGCCGCGGCCGCGGCGTTGAGCATTGTCGCCGCGCTGGACCTGTCCGGTGCGCAGATATCGAAGGACGCCGAAAAGGACCTGATCCGTGTGGCGACCTACAACGTGCGCGGACCGAACGACCGTGCGCCGAACTCGTGGCGGGACCGCCTGCCGCGCATGGTGAAGACCATCCGCGACAACCAGTTCGAGATCATCGGCACGCAGGAGACGCTCTCCGGCCCGATCAAGGACCTGGCGGAAGCGCTCAAATTCAATTATTTCGGCGTCGGCCGCGACAAGCACAAGGGCGACGAGCACAACGCCGTCTTCTACGATCCGGAACGCTTCGAGGTGATTTCGCAGGAGACGTTCTGGCTCTCCGACGAACCCGCGACGCCTGGCTCCTCCGCCTGGGATTCCTCGCTGCCGCGCATCTGCACGTGGGGGCTTCTGCGGGACCGCCGGACCAACAAACGCTTCGTCATCGCGAATACGCACCTGGACCACCAGAGCGCGATGGCGCGTATCCAGGGCGTGAACGTGATCCTCACGCGCCTCGCGCCCATGATCGAACGATACCCGTTCATCCTGACCGGCGACTTCAACTCCACCGCCGACGACATGCCCGCGCGGCGTGTGCTCGGCGTGCTGCGGGATTCGCGCACCGTATCCGAGACCGACCATTACGGCGCGGGCGATGAGACGTTCCACGATTTCCACGTGAACCGCAAGGACCGCAGCCACCGGAAACCGATCGACTTCATCTTCGTGAACAACCGCGTGCGCGTCCTTTCCCACGGCACGGTCAACGACTTCCGCAACGGCCTCGCGTCGTCCGACCACTTCCCGGTCACCGCCGAGATCGTCCTCCTCGACGAGCCGGAGAAGTGAAGCGTCGTGACAGATAACAGGTAGGGATAGAAGTTAAAGCAAGTCAGTCTCCAAAGGGTAGGTCCAATGTCGTTTCGTTTATTTCTTTCCAAACGGTTCCACTAAGACTGGTTCCCCCTATTACGCATGCTGCTTCCGAAATAGAATCAAACACCTCATCTGAGAGCAAAACGAGATTGTTGTCTACACCGTTTTTTTCTAAGTTCACACGACGTTTATGATAACTTGGTTTCTTTTTTAGGCTTTCTTTTATACCGAAAGCAAGTTTTGAACCGGCTTTTACAACAAACTTTTCGCCTAAATAAAAACCATATGCATCAGCTTTGCGTGAATTCATATGCAGCATTTTTTTATCATGGATGTTTGTTCCTCTTTTCCGCTTGACATTTATGTGCAAATCTTCAGATGTGATGTCATGCTTTTTCCTGTTCTTTTTGGGGCGTTCTTCTGAGTTTTCTGAAGGGGAGAGCATTTCTTTTTTGCTATCTTTCTTTTTGATTTCAAAGATATCACATCCAGCTTGACAAGATAATATGTCAAAGGCGTCATCTATGTATGAAGCAAGTTTTTCCTCAACGTTAGCCTTTTTCCTTTCATCGGGTTCTGAGGGGCGTTGCTTATTCTCCATGCTATATTGCCCGGCTTCATTTGCCTTTGTATAAAAAAGCCACTCTAAATAGCTTATTTCATTTTCTGATAAAAGATCTTCATTCTTGCTGGTCAGGGCAAACCCGATATCCCATTTGATAGAGTCTTTTTTACGTTTATGTTTGTCTAGCATTCGACGTATTAATCCTTTGCCGTTGCTTCGGCAATCGGCTTTTCCGATATACGCACTGTGATTTTCTGAATTGATCAGAATATAGGTCCCAGCCATCTTTAGCTCATCTTGGTAGCTTTCGAATCGTTTTCCTGTGTATCCCTGTTCAAAAGCTTTGCGTTTTGAATCCAAAACATGTGCATGCGCATATGGAATACGATAGAGGATAACGTGATTCGGAGGTGATACGGTTGCTGCGCGCATACATCTATTTTGGGTTCCGCAAAAGAAGTTTACTTTCAAGCCCAAATCTTTTGATAACATAAGAGTTTCCTCGCAAAAAAGTCATTTGTTTTTTATTTGTTCAATAATATAATACCAACATTAAAGATGTCAAGAGCACATGTCATTTATGCAAAAAGATATTATCCGCTTTTTTCCATAACCCATAATCAAGGGTTACTGGGGCGGGCGCTTGATGCTGGAGCGGGAGGGGGGCTCGGTGCGCGGGTCCTCCGGCCAGTTGTGCTTCGGGTAGCGGCCGCGCATGTCTTTCCGCACGAGGAAATACGAGCCGTCCCAGAACTCGTCCAGGTTCCGCGTGATCTGCACGGTCCGCATGGCGGGCGAGAGCAGGTCGAACACGAGCGGGACGCGTCCGCCGGCGATCTTCGGCGAATGCGCGAGGCCGAAGACTTCCTGAAGCTTCACGCGCACCATCGGCGCGGCCGGGTCGGAATAGTCGATGGCGATGTGCGAGCCGCTCGGGACCTCGAAACGTTCGGGCGCGAGCGAGTTCAGCGTGGACTGGGCTTTCGGCGGGAGCATGGCGGCGAAGATGGAACGGTAATCCAGGTCCGCGAGCCTGTCGAGGCGGCTGACGCCGTCGAGGTGCGGCGTGAGCCAGTCTTCGAGCGTGTCGAGCAGGTACTGTTCCGAGCAGTCGGGAAAGCCCTCGCAGCCGTGCACGTGCAGGAACTGGATTCGGCGGAGGAATTTGAGCTGGGCGGGGGAGAGTCCGAGCGAGGCGAACCCGCGTTTGCGGATGGCGGCGATCAGGAGGGATGCAGTGTCGTCGCCGGGACGCAGATTCGACGGCCTGCGTTCGATTGTCAGCGAACCGACGGCTTTCACATTGAACACGCGCACGCACAGCGCATCGTCGTCCCAGACCGTTTCTCGGCGCGTGCGGAAGAGGTCCGGCAGGGAGGATTCGAGTGCATTGATGTCGAGCGGGAGCGCGAGGCGGATCGTGGGTTGCCCGGAGAGTCCGCCGGAATCCGCCACGGCGAGGTATTCCGAATCGCGGAGCGGGTCGTGCGCGCCGAGCCTGGCGGTCATGCCGTTGGAGAGCAGGTATTCGGGGCGGTCGCAGCCGGAACGCCGCCGCGCGATACGGTCTGGGTATGCCGCCGCAAGGACGGAGGACAAGTCCTCCACTGCAGCAGTGCCGGGCTTCGCTCCGGCACGATGGGGTAAAACGGCTTCGAGCTGGGAGACGGCCTTACGGATTCGGTCAAGCGTTTGGCGGTCCGCCGGTGCGGTTGAAGCATTGTCGAGCGCGGCGAGGCGTTCGGCGAGGTCGGCGGTCTGTGGATTGACGAGCGGGTCGCGGTCGGACAGGATCGCGGCGATCTGAAGTGCTTCGCGGCGAAGTCCGTGCGAGTCGGCGAAGAGGATGGCGTTCGCGAGGCGCGGATGCACGGGCAGGCGGTGCAGGAGCTTGCCGTGCGGCGTGATCTGGCCGGTTTTCGGTGAAATCGCGCCGAGTTCGGTCAGCAAATTGAACGCATAGTCGAGCTTGACTTCGGGCGGCGGCGTCATCCAGGGCAGGGCGGCGGCCTTTTCGCGAACAACGCCCCATTGCGCCAGTTCCAGCGCGAGCTCGGTGAGGTCGGCGTGCTCGATCTCCGGCGGGGCGAAATCCGGCATGGCGTTCTGTTCGTATTCGTGCCAGAGACGGATGCAGACGCCCGGCGCGGTGCGTCCGGCGCGCCCGCGGCGCTGTTCGGCGGACGCCTTCGAGATTCTGACCGTGCGGAGCTGGTCCATGCCGGACGCGGGGGAGAAGAACGGCATGCGGGCGAGGCCGGAGTCGACCACGATGCGGATGCCGGGGATCGTGATGCTGGTCTCTGCGACCGGGGTGGCGAGGATGATGCGGCGGCGGTCCGAGGGCGCGAACACGCGGTCCTGTTCGGCGGCGGAGAGTGATCCGTAGAGCGGGAGGACTTCGCAGTCGTGGCGCATGGAGGCGAGTTCGGCGGCGGTGCGGCGGATTTCCGCCTCGCCGGGGAGAAAAATGAGCGCGTCGCCTTCGTGATCGCGCATTGCATCCAGCACGACCGAGGCGGCATGCGGTTCGACCGGTGCGCCGGGTTTCAGCGGCGCATAGCTCACTTTGACCTCGAAACATCGTCCCGAGGCGTTGACGACCTCGGTATTCTGTCCGAGCAGCCCGGCGGCGGAATCCGCGTCGAGCGTGGCGGACATGAGCGCGATGCGGAGGTCGTCGCGGAGAATGGAACGGGCATCAAGCGTGAGGGCGAGCGCGAGATCGGCGTGGATGCTGCGTTCGTGGAATTCGTCGAAGATCACGGCGGAAACGCCCTCCAGCGACGGGTCGCGCTGGAGCATGCGCGTGAGCAGAGCCTCGGTCACGACCTCGATGCGCGTGTCCGCCGAAACGAGTGTTTCGAAGCGCGTGCGGTAGCCGACAGTCTTCCCCGGCGGTTCGTTCAATAAGGATGCCATGCGCCGGGCCGCGGCGCGCGTGGCGATGCGGCGGGGTTCCAGCATGACGATCTTCCCCGTCGGCAGCACGCCCGGTTCGAGCAGGGCCAGCGGCACGACGGTGCTTTTGCCCGCGCCGGGTTCCGCCGTGATGACCAGCGGACGGCAGGCGTGCGCGGCATCCGCGATCTGCGGCAGGACGGCGTCGACGGGGAGACCGGAGCGGATCATTCTGCGAGGCGCTTCTTGATTTCTTCGAGGAGGCGCGGCATGATCTCGCCCGCCTTGCCCCGGATGTAGATGTCGGTGATGTGTCCGGTGAACGCGGATTCCTCCGGGTTGACCTCGATCACGATCGCGCCGCGGCGTTTCGCCGTGTGCGGCACCATGCAGGCGGGCATGACCTCGCCGGTGGTCCCGCTCACGAGGCACACGCTGCACGATTCGGCGTCCGCGAACGACTGGTCCATGGCGTGCTCCGGGATGCCTTCGCCGAAGAAGACGATGTCCGGCTTCAGCAGGGCGGCGCACTTCGGGCAGGACGGCGGATTCCCGGCGAGGAGGTCACGCGTCGGCGGCCCGGCGAACGAGCACCGCGTGCAGCGGAGGCGTCCGAGCGTGCCGTGGAATTCGATCACGTTCTTCGAGCCTGCCGCCTGGTGGAGGTTGTCGATGTTCTGCGTGACGAGCGAGAATGCGACGCCCATCTTTTCGAGCTCGGCAAACGCGAGGTGGGCGGCGTTCGGGGCGCATTTGCCCCAGAGGTCGTAGAAGATGGAGCGGATGCGTTCCCACGATTCCACGGGGTGCCGCATGAAGTGGTCGATCTCGAAGAAATCCGGGTTCACCTTGTTCCACAGGCCGCCCGCGCCGCGGAACGGCGGGATGCCGCTTTCGACCGAAACACCGGCCCCGGTGAAGATGAGAAGGTTCTTTTTTTCGGCGATGATGTCCGCCGCGGACTGGATGGGATCGGGATTCATAGGGCGAAAACTCCAAAAAATTGAAAAAAAACCGATTTAAAATACGTGTTGAGTTTGTATATTTCAAGACACGCTCTATTTTTAAAGAGAACTTTTTTCCCGAAAGGAGAACGAAACCATGAAACGAATCCTTGCCGCATTGGTGCTGGCGCTGACCCTGACAACCGCCGGGGCGCATGCCGCCGAGCTGAAGATAGCCGTAATCGACATGCAGAAGACATTCCGGGAATACGAGAAGACCAAGACCATCGAAATCAAGCTCAACCAGCAGATGGAGGTCTTCAAGGAGTATTCCACCCAGCTGAACCAGCAGTACCAGAACCTCCGCAAGCAGTACGAATCCGCCCGCGACGACTCGCAGAACATCGCGCTCTCCGCCGCCGAACGCGAGAACAAGCGCCAGAAAGCGCAGCAGCTGTACGAGTCTCTGAAGCTGAAGGAGCAGGAGATGAACAGCTACAAGGAAAGCCGCAAGACCCAGATCAGCGACATGTATACCAAACTGCGCGACGAGGTGGTCGAAGAAATCCGCAAGGCCGTCCACAACAAGGCCGTGATCGAAGGCTATACCATCGTGTTCGACCAGTCCGGCGGATCCCTGGACGACATCGGGTTCGTGATCTACGCCCAGCCCGGGCTCGACATCACCGACGACATCATCCAGGACCTGAACCGCGGCTACCGCAAGAACGCGAACGACCCCGCCGGAGCCGCCGCGTCCGACAAGTGAACCGAACGCAATCTGATTTGACTTAACGCGCATTCAACGTGAACTGAACTGAAACATCCAACTCACCGAACAGGAGTTTTTCCGAAATGAACAAAGAGTACAAGGCATCCGAACTTGCAGAACTCGTCCGCGGCACGGTCGTGGGCAATCCCGACACCGTGGTCAACGCGGTCAATTCCCTGAAACTGGCGGAACGCAACGAAGTGTCGTTCCTGAACAACGCGAAATATCTGAAGGCGCAGCGCGAGAGCCACGCGGGCATCGTGCTGGTCCCGAACGATTGGAAATACGAGCCGCCCGAGGGGCAGACCAACATCCACTGCGAAGACCCGGACAAGGCATTCACCAAGCTCTGCACGATCTTCGCGCCGGAACCGCTCGACTACCCCGTCGGCGTCCACCCGACCGCGTTCGTCCACCCGACCGCGAAGCTCGCCGAGGGCGTCCATGTGGGCCCGAACGCCGTCATCATGGAGGGCGCGGAGATCGGCAAGAACACGAAGATCTGCGCCTGCGCCTACATCGGCCAGGAGGTGAAGGTCGGCGAGAACACCACGATCTACCCCGGCGTATGCATCATGCACCGCTGCGTCATCGGCAACCGCGTGATCATCCACGGCAACGCCGTGATCGGCGCGGACGGATTCGGCTACAACGCCACGTTCCGCGGGCTCGTGAAGGTGCCGCAGAACGGCATCGTGCGGATCGACGACGACGTGGAGATCGGCGCGTGCTCGACCATCGACCGCGCCCGCTTCGGCATGACGTGGGTCAAGAAGGGCGTGAAGATCGACAACCAGGTCTTCGTGGCGCACAACGTGATCGTGGGCGAATCCTCCGTGCTGATCGGGCAGTCCGGCGTGGCGGGCAGCGCCGAGCTCGGACGCGGCGTGGTGCTTCAGGCGCGCGCGGGCGTGAACGGCCACATCACCATGGGCGACGGCTCCAAGGTGCTCGGCTGCTCCGCCGCCCAGAAGAGCACGGCCCCCGGCGACACCGTGTTCGGCGTGCCTGGCGAAAGCCAGGAGGCGTACCTCGAACGCTTCGCCCTGCCGATCCGCGTCCGCAAGCTCATGGGCCGCATCGAAAAGCTTGAGGCGAAGATCGCCGAGCTCGAAGGCAAGGACGCCGGAGGCGCGAAATGAAACGCGATCCCGCCGAGCTGCAGAAAGAGATACTGAAGCTCAAGGAGCAGACCGGGGCGACCATCCTCGCGCACAACTATGTGGACGGTGCGATCCAGGACATCGCGGATTTCTGTGGCGACTCGCTGGAACTCAGCGTGAAGGCGAAAAAATACAAGGCTGATCTCATCGTCTTCTGCGGCGTCCGCTTCATGGCGGAGACCGCGAAGATTCTCTCGCCCGATTCCCGCGTGATCCTGCCCAATTCCACCGCGGGCTGTCCCATGGCGGACATGGCGCAGGTCGACGAGGTCCGCAAGTACCGCAAGGAGCACCCCGACGAGGTGTTGGTGGCGTATGTGAACAGCACCGCCGCCGTGAAGGCTCAGGTCGACTGGTGCTGCACCTCCGGCAACGTGGAACGTGTGCTGAACGCGATCCCGGCGGACGCGAAGATCATGTTCCTGCCGGACCGCAACCTCGGCGCGAACATGACCGCCAAGCTCGGCCGCCCGATGTCCCTGTGGAGCGGCTGCTGCCCTGTGCACGACCGCATCACGCTGGAGAGCATCCGCGAGGCGCGCGCGGCGCATCCCGGCGCCGAGGTGCTGGTGCACCCCGAATGCCGTCCGATGATCATTGAGGCCGCCGACGCCGCGCTCAGCACGGGCGGCATGCTCCGCCACGTGTCCGAATCCCTTTTCAAGGAGTTCATCATCGGCACCGAGCTCGGCATCATCCACCGCATGATGCGCGAGAACCCGGACAAGGTGTTCCATCCGCTCCTGCCGCAGGTCGTCTGCCCGGATATGAAGAAGATCACGCTCGAAAACGTGCTTGCCGCGCTTCAGGGGAAATGCGAGGAGATCGTGCTCGACCCAGAGATCATGGACGCCGCGCTCGTCCCCATCGAACGCATGCTCGCGCTGTAATAAACGTCCGCGCGGAAATCGCGCGAATTGAATCCGAACCGTGAACGTGAGACAGAGGCGGGAGATTGCCGGAAAGGTTTGACAATGAAAAGCACTGTCCTCAAAAAACGAAAACAATCCGCCTGCCTGTTGTTCTGCTGCCTTGTCGCGGTCATTTTTCTCACCGGCTGCATGGATGCCATGGATATGCTCCTGTTTACCACAGGGACGGGATTCAAGCCGCTTCCTGATGTGGATTATGTCGGGATGACAAAGCGGGAAGTCTATGACAAGCTGGTCGAACTGGACGAACCGTACATATCCATTCGCGGAACTCCTCAGGAGGGGGAGGAAGTTTATCTGCATTCCGCCGGATCATACTTCCATTCATGGGAGGATCTCGTGTCCGATTCTCTGTTTTATGACCGGAAACAATGGCGCGTCAATAACCGGGGCGGAAGCGGCTGGTTCAGCAGAGAATATATTCTGACATTCGAAGACGAGAGAGTCATATCCCAGGAAACCCGCCGTCTTCCGTTTAAGTAAGGGCTGTGCCGGATATAAATCAACTTCCAAAACAGGAGTCCCGACTATGAAGTATTGCAGAATCCTTGCCCTTGCCGCCGCAGTCGCGGCTTGTTTCGCTTCCGCTGCTTTCGCGCAGGAAAACGCCGCCGCCGGGCAGAACCCGGACGCGAAGACGGAACCGAAAACGCATGGCTACCGGAACCCCGTTCTGCCGGGATTCTACCCCGACCCGAGCGTGTGCCGGGTGGGCGACGATTACTACATGGTGAACAGCTCGTTCTGCTACTTCCCCGGCGTGCCGGTCCATCACAGCAAGGACATGATCCACTGGGAGCAGATCGGCCACTGCATCACGCGTCCCGCGCAGACGCGCCTGCAGAACATCGGCGTGTGGAACGGCATCTACGCGCCGACGATCCGCCACCACGACGGCACGTTCTACATGGTCACGACGAACGTGTCCGACCGGGGGAATTTCTACGTGACGGCGAAGGACCCGGCGGGCGAATGGTCCGACCCGATCTGGGTGCGCGAGGGCGGCATCGACCCGGACCTCTTCTTCGACGACGACGAAAAGACGTATCTCCTGACGGCGCAGGGCGCGGGCGAAATCCATCTGGCGGAAATCGACCTGAAGACCGGGCGTCTGCTCTCCCGCAGCGAGATTATCTGGCGGGGCACCGGCGGACGCTGCGCCGAGGGTCCGCACATGTACAAAAAGGACGGCTGGTACTACCTCATGATCGCCGAGGGCGGGACCGAATACGGACACTGCGAGACCATCGCGCGCAGCCGCAACCTGCGCGGCCCGTTCGAGGGTGGCCCCGCGAACCCGATCCTGTCCCATGCACTGGCACGGGGCTACCAGAATCCCATTCAGGGCACCGGGCACGCCGACCTTATCCAGGCGCACGACGGCTCGTGGTGGCTGGTATGCCTCGGATTCCGCGTGCTCGGCGGGTTCTACCATGTGACCGGCCGCGAAACGTTCCTCGCGCCCGTGAAATGGGACGAAAACGGCTGGCCGGTCGTGAACGGAAACGGCGCGATCTCGCTCGAGATGAACGTGCCGACGCTGCCGCAGGTACCCGTGGCGAAGAAACTCGTCCGCACGGACTTCGACACGTCGAAACTCGGGCTGGAATGGAATTACAACTGCGCCCCGCGAACCGGGAATTATTCCCTGACCGAACGCCCCGGCTGGTTGCGCCTGAAAGCCAGTCCGGTCTCCATCGACAACTCCAATTCGCCCACATGGCTGGGCCGCCGCCAGCAGCAGGTCGACTTCGAGTCCACAGCGAAACTGGACGCCGCCGGCCTGAACGACGGCGACGAGGCGGGACTTACCGTCTACATGTGCACTAGCTCGCATTACGACGTGGCGGTGCGGAAACGCGACGGCAGGCTCTTCCTGGTCCTGCGGTACAAACTGAACCGGCTGGACCACACGGAAAAGGAGATCGCGCTCGAGTCGCCCGTGGTGTACCTGCGGACGACGGGCAATAAGGACGTGTATTCCTTCGCCTGGTCCGCCGACGGTTCGTCCTTCAGCAAGCTCGGCGAAATGGATGCGAGTTACCTCAGCAGCGAGACGGCGGGCGGTTTCACCGGCGTTTACCTCGCGCTGTATGCCCAGTCCCGGTCGAATGCTAGCGGCGGCTATGCCGACTTCGACTGGTTCGAATACAAGGACTGAGGATAAGCCCTGATCGCGGAGGTTCTGTTTTATGAAACCGCATCCGGTCGACCGCCGTGTGGTCAGGTTATGGCTGCTGAGGGAGATTTGTCTCTTTCTGTCCGGCAGAATATCAAGCGACAAATTCGACCAGGACGTCCTCCTGGGCGGAACCAAATCGGAACTGATCGCGAACGATCCCACCTGCTATGATGTCGCTTACTGGTTCTGGTTTTTCTACGACGACTACAAGGATCAGCTGTGGCCGGAACTCTTCGACGTCGGCAAAGAGGAAAACCGGGAAACGGTCAGGATCATCGGGGATATCCTCATCCTGCTGACGAGCAAGTTCGAATTCGCCGGAAAGAAAGACGGCTGCCTGAAGAGTCTCTTCGGAGCGTTTTTCCGCCTGCTGTTCTTCTGGTGCTATTGGTTACGGAAGCGGCCGGCGCCGAGGCCGTCTTATCCATTCCTTTCCGAATCGGACCGTGACACTGCGAGGGAACAGTTCCTCCTGCATCGGGAGGAATATGTTCCGAGGCTCATCCCGCAATCCCTGTACGACGTCTATATCGCGCCATACATAGTGGCCGTTGTCAAGTGAGGGCGAAGTACGCGGCGTTGCGGAGGCGGTGGAAGATGTGGGAATTGTCCTGCGGGGACTGGTTCTGCGCCATGAAGAGGACGGCGATCTGATTCTTGAGGTCGAGCGAGAAGTTCGTCTCCAGCCAGCCGCCCCAGCCGAACGAGCCGACGGCGTCTGTGGTGGAGGAGCACCCGCCGAAGGTTTTCATGAAGAGGAAATTGCCGTAGTTCTGAGCGGGGAGGTCCTGCCAGGTGAACGTGCGCGCCTGGTGCGGCGTGAGCTGGGGGGAGATGAGGTAGTCGAACCCGGCGGCGGAGAGGAATTTGTGTCCGTTGTATTTGCCGCGGTTCATGAGCATCTTCACGAACTCGGCGTAGTCGCCGATGGTGGAGACGAGGCCCGCGCCGCCGGACTCGAACGCGGTGTCCTCGCGGTAGGCGTTCAGCCCGAGGTGCCAGTCGGTGTAGCCGAAGGGTTTGCGCGTGTGGTCGCGGTGGTCGTAGGCGGTGGCGAGGCGGGCGCGCTTGTCGGCGGGGACGATGAATCCGGTGTCCTTCATGCCGAGCGGGCCGAAGATCTCGTCCTGGAGGTATTGCCCGAAGCGTTTCCCGGCGGCGATCTCGATGACCGCGCCCATCACGTCGGCGGAGTAGCCGTACGCCCAGCGGTCGCCGGGTTTGAACGCGAGGCGGCAGCCGCCGAGCTTGTTCGCAAACTCGACCGTGGAGAGCTGGACGCCCTGCTTGCGGAGGTCCTCCATCTCGCGCACGACTAGCGCGACGTCCGGCGAGCAGTCGGGATAGAGCAGCCCGGAGGTCATGTTCAGGAGGTCGGCGACGTACATCGGGCGGTCGCTGACGACCGCGAGGCCCTGTCCGAACTCGGTGTCGTAGCGCTGGTTCGCGAATCCCGGCAGGAAGCGCGCGACCATGGCGCGGGGCGACAGCACGCCGCGGTCGATGTTCATGACGGCGGCGGTCCCGGTGATCGGCTTCGACTGCGAATAGATGCGGAAGATGGTGTCGCGGGCGATCTTCCTGCCGGATTCGACGTCGGCGTAGCCGCATTCCGTGTAGTAGATCTCCTCGCCCTTGTGGATGACCATGACGGACGCGCCGGCGTATTCGCCGCGGTCGACGGATTCGTTGAGCAGACCGGAGAGGCGGTTGAGTTCGGGATTCATGCTGTGTCTCTTGTGGAATATGGGAAAATGAATTGTTTGATTCTGAACGTGGGCTGAGGTTACTTTTCGGCAATTTCCATGGGGGCGAACGTGCCGTCGCAGGCGAAGACGTTCTTGCCGTCCGGGGTGTGGCCGACCGCGCGGAAGTTGGAACCGTCGTGTTCGCCGGTGGTGACGATGGATTCGCCGAGGCGGAGTGCGAAGTTGAAGTTGACGCGGATGGAGTTCACGCGGACGGGATAGCCGAGTTTCGCGGCGAGCCAGTCCTGCGCGAACATCGGGTAATGCGCGTTGTTCACGTGGTTGTTGTAGTCGATCTTGGACTGGCCGATGTCGGTGCGGACGGGATCGGAGCCGGGCGCGGGGTCGAGCTTGCCCCAGTCCTCGAAGAAGATGGGCTTGTCGGGGTTCGAGGGGAACGTGCCGGTGACGTCGTCGGGGCAGACGGGGCGGAGGTTGGCGAGCTTCAGCATGAGCCAGTAGCTGCTGGCTGTGGCGATGCGCTGCCCGGTGGCGGGATCGGTCAGCTCGAACTGGCGCATGGCGAAGAGGCGGTGGACGCCGCTGGGCCAGGTCTTCAGGCGCACGGAGTCAGCGCGCGGGGGCAGGGCGTCGAACTTGATCATGAGGCGGGAGAGGACCCAGGTGATGCCGAGGCGGCGCAGGTCGTGGATGCCGACGCCGAGGATTTCGGCGTGCGCGCCCGCGATGTCCTGCATCAGGTCGAACGCCGCGCCGAGGCGCAGGCGGCCGTCCGGGCCGATGGCGTGGAGCTGGGTGGGGTATTCACGGGTGATGCTGGCGGGCTTGCCGTCGAAATACGGGTTGCCGTTGTGGATCACGTCGGCGGAGTTTTCAGGCGTATTGAGAGAGCCGGGTGCGGTTGAACTCATGGTTCGGTTTCCTTTCGTTGAGCTTTTTCTTTGCGGATGCCGTCGGCGAGGAGCGAGATCAGCGCCTCCTGTTCCGGGGCGATGCCGGACCGCAGGACTTTGCGCGCGTTCCCGCCGTAAATCATGCCGAGGAGCGAGGTGTTCAGTCGTGACACAACGGCGTGTCCGGTGCCGGGATCATTGGTGATGCTGACCGTGCAGGGGACGAGGGCGGGCAGGACGAGGCCGCGGTCCGGGTCGTCCATGAGGCCGCGCGCGTAGGTGCGGTTGCAGAGTTTCCAGTTGTAGAGGGCGCGTCCGTCCGAGGGCAGGGGCAGGGAGCATGCCTCGCGCGAGGATTTCCAGCCGGATTCCGCGGGCACGGCGTTCTCGAACGCGTCGTCGAAATCGTCGGCGGTGATGCCGGGGAATTCGTAGGAGACGATGAGGTTATGGCGGAGATAGAGGAATCCGGCGCAGAACATGGCGGCGGCTCCGGCGATCGCGCCGAGGAGGAACGCCGCGAGCACGGGATTCTTTTTGCAGAAGCATTTCTGAGCTGGTTTCTGTTCGGTCAGCGATTCCATGAATAGTCCTTTCCATCCAGCGCGCGCCGGATGTTTTCGAGCTGAATGCGGAAGTCGGCGGTTTCGCGGCGCCAGAACTCGCGCGTGCCCCAGTCGGGGTACTGCCTGCGGAATCCGGCGTCGCCGGACTGCACGGCGCACCAGGAGAGGAAGTGCATCATGCGCATGGCGCGGAGGGGTTCGACGAGGCGGAGCGAGGCGCGGTCGAACGGACGGAAGACCTCGTAGGCGGCGAGGATCACGTCGAGCTCGCGTTTGGATTCGGAGAGCGTGCCGGGGAGCAGCAGCCAGAGGTCCTGCACGGGCGGCCCGGCGACCATGTCGTCGAAGTCGATCGCCATGAGCCCGGTGCCGGGACGGTCGAGCACGTTCGCGCGGTGGAAGTCGCCGTGAATGCGGATCATGGCATCGTCCGGCGGATAGACCGCCTCCGCCAGGTCGAGGATGGCGTCGCAGAGGTCGATCAATTCCTGTTCGCACGAGGGATCGACCGCGCCGGATTCGAAGATGCGGCGCATGGCGGCCTCGGCGAAGCTCGCGGGCGTCATGCGAAGCCGGTGAGGAGCGGAGCGGCGTTCGCCGCAGGCGTGGATGCGTCCGAGCAGGGACCCGACGCGTTCGAGTGTTTCGTCCTGTTCGAGTTCGACCTCGCGGCCCCTCATGCGCGGGAAAATGGCGAAGAACACGCCGTCGAGCTCGCCGAGCGTGGAGTCCGTTTCGAGCTCGTAGGGCGGCACGACGGGTATCTCCTCGCCGTCGCAGTCCCACAGGAACTCGTGTTCCTCCAGGATCGCCTCGCGCGTCCAGCGTCCGGGGCGGTAGAACTTGACCACGAGGCGTTCGCCCGTGGCGGCCTCGATCTCGTACACGCGGTTGATGTAGCTGGGCAGGGCGGAGGCAAGCCCGGTCAGGCGGCACGCGAGGGCGTCCTCCAGCGCGGGCAGAAAATACTCCGGCGTGATGCGGTCGAACGCGGCCGCACCGGATGATTCTCTGCCCCGCGGATGGTTCATGGGAGGCCCCGTTTTTTGTTCAGAGGGATTCGCGGTCGGCGACCCACTGGCGCATCGCCTTTTCGGTGGCGATGTTCTTTCCGTTCATGACGGCCGCGGCGAATTTCTTGAAATAGGCGTTGAAGACGGTGTGGAGGATGTTCAGGTTGGAAACGCGTTCCTCGAAGGCGGATTCGCGTTCCATCTCCTCGCCGGTCGGGAGCTTCACGGAGCCGAACGTGAAGGCGTCGGCGTCGAACGTGAACGACCACTTGTCGACCTCGGCGTCGCCGCCCTCGCGGGCGAAGGAGACGCGCGCCTTGCGGAGCTTCTTGCCGCTGGAAAGAGCGGCCTTTGCTTCGCCGGAGGCAAGCGGATTGCCGCGTTTGATGACACTTTCGCCGGATCCGGCGAGGTCGGGGTCCTTCGTTTTTCCGGGGGAATACGCGAGCGTGAGCGGACCTTCGATCACGAGCACGAAATCGCCGAGGTCGCCGACGGAGCAGCGGCCGCCGTTGACTTCAGATTCGTACCAAAGCCAGGTCAGGAAATCGCGTCCGGGCTGTGGTTCGTCCATGCCGGATGCGAGGTTGGTGAGCGTGAGCGGGGACAGGTCGGTCTCGTTCTTCTTCAGGAGCGTCACCATGAGCTCGTCGACGGAGATCGGCACGGGCTCGACGTCCAGGCCGAGCGCGCGGGTGAATTCCTGCACGAAAACGTCGAACTTCGCGAGGGAGGCCGCGCCGAAATACAGCACGTTCGCGGCGGTGTCGACCACGAACGGCACGGCGGAGATCGTGGGCACCATCTTCGGCATCAGGGATTCGATCGCCGCCTCCTTGATCATCTTCTTCTCCTTGCGCGGGACAAACTGACAGTCGTTCGCCTTTGTGTAGGCGAGTTCGTCGCGGCGGCAGACGGCGTTCAGGAGCTGGGACGGGACCTTACGTTCGGTCTTGCGGAGGTTCAGATAGGGGAATCCACCGCACATGGACGTGTTTTCGTCGATTATGTTCTCAAGGAGGTGACGTCCGCTGACCCAGCCGAGCACAGGCTCGTCTTTCACGTCGTCGAGCTTTCCTGCGGAATGCTTCGCGAAGAGTTCCAGGTAATTCTCCGGCATCGGGTTGCGGAGCGGGCAGATCATGAGGGAGATGCTTCCGGTTTCAAAAGACATGATGAATCCTTTCAATCTGATCGGCGGGCGTGGAAAACCTCGCCGTGGTGAGTAAAAAAACGAACAAAATACTGTATCACGGAATGGCATTTTTCGCAAGTCCGAACCCGTTTTTATTTCGAAAAAAAAGGGGACGGGGCAATATGGCCGGATCGTCATGCCTGGCTTCCGGACGATCTGACAACGTCAATCCCGTTTTAGGGGGAACGGTTATTTCGCGCCGTTGGAGAGCATGAACTTGCGGAGTTCGTGTTTGCCTCTGGCGAAGAAAAGCGGGGTCCTGCCGGATTCTGTCAGTTCGTTGATGTTAAGTCCCTTTGCAAGGAGGTACTTGATGACGTCGATGCTTCCGCCGTTGGCGGCGTAGTGCATGGCCGTCCATCCTCGAGCGTCTTTTGCCGTATAGTCCATCTTTTTGCTGACAAGATATTTGATGACGTCCAGATGGTTCTTTCCCGCAGCATAATGCAGGGCAGTGGCTCCGTAAGCGTCCTTGTCAAGCAGGTCGGCGCCGTGTTCCGCGAGGTATTTGACGCATTCGAGATTGCCGTTTTCCGCAGCAAAATGAAGGACAGCTCTGCTGTGGATGGTGTCCTGTGCCTTGATGTCCGCACCATGATCGACCAGATACTGGAGAATGGCGATGTCGCCGTTCTGCGCCGCGAAATGAAGCGCGGTCATGCCGTCGGTATTTGCGGCGTCATTGACATCGCGGGGGAGAAGATCATTCGGGATGTTGTCAAGGTCAAGATTCTCTGTTTCTGTGTTTCTGCTCCCGGAAGCTGATGAACCGTTGTTTGCCATGGCATCGGCATACCGTTCGCCGCCGTCGTCGACCTCTTCTTCCTCCTCTTCCTCCTCATCCTCATCCTCAAGGGATTCAGGTGTTTTCAGACCAAGGGCTTTTTTCAGCGCGATGATGTGTTCCTCGTCGGAATCATAATAGAGTTTGTCCTGTCTGCGGCGCTGATCTTTGAGGTTTTCGACGAGCGCCCAGTTGATGGCTTTGATGCTGGCGCCGTGTTCGACCAGGAACTTGACTTCCTCCACGCCGGAGTACTTTGCCGCAAAATGGAGCGGCGTTTCTTTCTTTTTCGTAAGCTTGTTGGGATCGGCGCCGAGGTCGAGCAGCGATTTGACAAGATGCTCGTTACCGCTCATGGCGGCATAATGGATCGCGGCGCGGCCCTCATCGTCGGGGAGGTTGATCTCCGCGCCGCGCTTGATAAGCTCCTCGGCAAACTCCTTCTTTCCCTCACGGCAAACCGCGTGCAGGAGCGTCATGCCGTCCGGATGCTTGATCCCGTAGTCGGCATTGCGGTCGAAGAGCCAGATCGCCTCATCGAAGAAACCGTTTGTGGCGAGGTACCATGTAAAAGTATCGGGGCAGAAGGTGCAGTCGATTTTATCTCCGGATTCCTTTTCCGCGGCCATGATGCCGCGAAGCTCCTGCATTTCCGCTTCGCCGAACGTTTTGTTTTTTGCAAGCTTATCGAACTGGTCCTGCGGAGTCGGCTGCGGAGAAGCCGCGAAGAGAACCGAAGCCGTAAAAAGAATACAGGCAGAAAAAAAGGCTTTAAGCATAATCAACACTCCTGTGCGATTTCTAAGAAATATACTATATTATACATCGTATAAAAAAAAAGTCAAGTGAGAATCGGATAACTTCCGCCGTTTCGTGCGAAAAATCTTTGGACGAAAGCAAACGCTACGGCCCCGCGAACAAAACATCCGGGCCGCGGAAACGACGCGCGGACGGGGATTCCGCGAATATTTCCCTGACTTTTGCGAGGGGCGGCCTTGACATTTTGTTTTTTTGCATTAAATTAATGTTTTGTATTTTCATCTGAAACAATGCACCAATAGAGGTCACCCAACCCATGATCATTCAGAAAATGAACAACGTGCTGGTGAAGCACGGAAAAGTTACGTTTGCCATTTTTACCGGAGTCGTCATCGTCTCCTTTGTGTGGTTCTTCACGCCGGGCGTGGACGGATCGCTTCTGTTCGGCGGTAACGTCGGCATGAACTCCCAGTACGGAGCCGTGCTCGGACACAAGGTCACCTACGGCGACGTGAGCGACGCCCGCCAGGTCGTTTCGATGGTCCGCGCAGCCACCTACGGGATGGCGCCGCACCGCGTGCAGTCGCCGGACGAGGACGCCTCGTTCCAGGCCGCTCTTCTGATCAAGGCCGCCGACGTCATGAACATCCAGGCCGGCGACAAGGAAGTCGCCGAAGTGATCCAGACCCTGCCTGCGTTCCAGGATGCGGACGGCAAGTTCTCGCAGGAGCTTTATCTCAAGTACAAAAATGAATGTCTCGCGCCCTCCGGACTCGGGTTCTCCGACCTCGAAAATGCGGTCCGCACCCTGATCCGGATGCAGAAAGTGCCGATGGTGACGACCTCGAACGTGATCGTGTCCGACGACGAGGCGAAGTCCGGCGTCGAATCCCTTCTTCAGAAGATCACGTACCACATGATCACGTTCGACCAGGAGGCGTTCGAGGATCAGGTGAAGCTCGAAGACGCCGAGATCAAGGATTTCTACACGGCCAATCCGGACCTCTTCATGAGCGAGCCGGAATCCGACGGCCTGCTCGCGTTCGCCGAATACACGGTGAAGAAGAGCGAGGTGTCCGAGGAACAGCTGAAGGATTATTACGAGCTCAGAAAGGGGCTCTTTGTCAAGGACGACGGCACGGAGAAGACGTTCGACGAGGCGAAGGAGGACATCCGCAAGGAACTTGAGACCACGATCGAGCGTGACGAGGCGGAATCGAAGATGCGTGCCTTCCACAATGCTTTCCGTGCCGCGATCAAGGCCGACAAGGCGGACGGCAACGATGTGGATCCTCAGAAGCGTTTCCGCGAAGAGGCCGAAAAGGCCGGCCTGAAGATTTCCGAGGTCAAAAACCTCACGTCCAAGACGTCGGCGGACGAAGATCTTCATATCGACAGCCAGCTCGTCAGTGCCGTCACGATCCTGAAGAATGTCGGCTCCGACACGAATGTCCTGATCGGCGAACATGGCGCGTCCAAGTTCCTGCTGACCGCCCGCCGTCCGTCCGTGCTTCAGCCGTTCGACGATGTGAAGGACGTCGCGCAGAAGCGCCTCACCGCCCAGCGCGAATACGCCCTGGCGGAGGAAGCCGCCTCCCAGCTCGCGCTGAAGGTCATGGAGCTGAAGGATGCCCCCGCCGAGATCGAAGCGCTCGTGAAGTCCCTGAAAGGCACCTGGCACGCCGAGGACACGAAGACCCGTTACGATATCGAAGCCAATCCGTATCTGCCGTGCGTGAACGAAATCCTTACCACCGACGTCGGCAAGCTTTCCTCTCCCGACAGACAGTTCGGATTCCCCACCTTTGTCTTCGTGACCGCCCATACGCCCGCCGGGGCGGATGAGATCGCGGAAAAGAAGGAGACGCTCGAACGCGAGCTGAAATACCGCAAACAGGAAGTCGTGAGCCGCGGCATTCAGAACTGGGTTCTGGATTCTGCCCGGATCACCAACGGCAGACGGTATCAGGAATAAACCAACCCTTTTTCCGCAGAAGCGAAGGAGACACGGATCCCATGAAGGACATGCGAATCGGAATCGGCTACGACGTCCACCGTATGGCGCCGGAACGTGATTTGATGCTTTGCACCTGCCATATCCCGAACGAGACCGGCCTCGACGGCCACAGCGACGCCGACGCCCCGGTCCACGCCCTGATCGACGCCATGCTCGGCGCGCTCGCGCTCGGCGACATCGGACAGCACTACCCGGATGACGATCCGCAGTATCTCGGCGCATCCGGGGAATCCCTGCTCCGGAAAACGCTCGCCCTGCCTGAATTCCAGGGGTGGCGGATCGGCAACGCCGACATCACGATCATCGCGCAGAAACCGAAGCTCGCCCCGTACGTGCCGAAGATGCGGGAAGCTCTGGCCGCCGTCCTCGGCATCGGCGCCGACCATGTCTCCATCAAGGCGAAGACCGCCGAGGGGCTGGATTCCGTCGGTCATTGTCAGGCGATCGAGGCGCACGCCGCCGTGATCCTCTTCCCGAAGGACGAAAACTAAATTTAACAGGAAAGGTCCGCCGTTATGCTGGAAGGATTGGCCGGAAACAAACTGAAGACCCTGGCGACCGCATGTCTGGACGTGACCCGTCTCGTCTGGAAGGACCTTGAAGAAAAAGGCCTGCCCGCGGATAAATTCCTGTCCGAGTTTTTCCGCCTCAACCACAAATACGGTTCGCGCGACAGGCACGCCATCACGAGCAGCGTTTTCGCGTTCTTCCGCTGGAAAGGCGTCCTCGAAAAGCTCTTCGACATTGACCGGGAGAACATCCCCGGTCCGGCGCTTTCCGCGGCGCTTGCCGCCGACGATCCGTCCTGCCCCGTGTTTCCCTTCTGGTGCGACGTGGCGCCGGACGTGCTGGCCGCGATGAATGACCCCTTTGAGCGCATCCGCACCGTCACGAACAGCGATATCGAAATGGATGTATATGATCTGGTGCCGGAGTGGATGCCCGACGAAGTGCCGGAGGCAAGCCGTCAGGCGTGGCTTGAGGGCCTCACGTCCCATACCCCTCTGTGGCTCCGTGCGCAGAACATCACGGCCACCGAGCTGATCCGCCGTCTTGCCACGCAGGATATTCAGGCGGAACGCGGCTCCGAGGTGTTAGTGGATGCCGTTCGCGTAAAGACTCCTCATGCGCATCTCGACCAGGTGAAAGGTCTTGCCGGTAATTTCGAGGTGCAGGATTTCTCCTCCCAGTGCATCACATGGCCCGCGGATCCCCAGCCGAAGGAAAAATGGTGGGACTGCTGCTGCGGCGCGGGGGGCAAGACGCTCCAGCTCGCATCCATGGGCGGAAAAAAAGTTCATATCTTTGCTTCCGATATTCGCCAGGACGTGCTGGCTCAGCTGAAGAAACGCATGCTCGCGGCGAAATTCCGCAATATCGAGATTACGACTCCGCTCGGCGGCGCGCTCGGCGAATACGACGGCGTACTGGTTGATGCGCCGTGTTCCGCCTCGGGACGCTGGCGCCGGAATCCCGAAATGCGCTGGGTTTTCAAGCAGGAGGATCTGCCGAAGCTTGCAAAGACGCAGTTCTCGATCCTGGACAAGGCGGCGAATACCGTTCGTCCCGGCGGCAAGCTCATCTACGGTACTTGCTCCGTCTTCGAAGCAGAGAACATGGGCGTGGTGAAGCGTTTCCTTCAGGCGCGCCCCGATTTTAAGCTCAAGCCGTTCAAGAATCCGCATGACGGCGGCAAAACGGACGGTACGCTGACGACTCTGCCCTGCCACGCCGACTGCGACTGCTCCTTCACTGCGCTCTTCGTCCGCAACGGGGGCAAATGAACGGTACGCCGTTGAACGGGCTTTCCGTCCCGGACGCCCACGCGCACGGCGTCCCCGGCGCGGATGAACAAGTGTTCCGCCTGTGGAATATCGGCGATCCCTCCTGCGTCGTTCCCGAAAACGTCTTTTTTTCCGCGGGGATTCATCCCTGGGACGCCGGGAAGTATGACCTCGCCGCGTTCGCTCCGCTGTTTGATTCGCCGCGCTGTCTGGCCATCGGCGAATGCGGCCTCGACCGCGCCTCGGATGCCGCCCTGCCGCTCCAGATAAAGGTCTTCGAGGCGCAGATCGCGGAAGCCGTCCGGCGCGGCAAGCCGCTGATGATCCACTGCGTGCGGTGTTTCCCCGAACTCCTCCGCCTCAAATCCGCGTTTGCCCCGGATACGCCCGCCTGGGTGATCCACGGGTTCCGCGGGACGAAACGCAAGGCATTCGACCTGCTGGACGCTGGCTGCGTGCTGTCGTTCGGCGCCGGACTTCTCCGCGACGCCGGAAACATGGAGTATTTCGCGGAGATCCCGCTCGACCGTATTCTGATCGAGACGGACGAATCGCCTGAATTGTTCGACCGGATCCTGGCCGAAGCTGCCGCGATGCACCTGCTGCCGCCGTCCGAATTCGCCTCAATCGTCCGCGCCAACTTCGAAAGGATATTCCGCCATGATCCCGTCTGAACTTGATCCCGCCCCGGAATGGCTGGGGCGCATGCTCGCGCTCGAAACACCCGAAACCGTCGAAACGATCCGGCGTTCGCAGGTGCTGTGCGTCGGCCTCGGCGGGGTAGGGGGGCTCGCCACGGAACTCGTCGCGCGGCTGGGCGTCGGCGCAATGACGATCGTGGACGGCGACGTGGTGGAACCGACCAACATCAACCGTCAGATCCCTGCACTCGCGAGCACGGTCGGGCAGTCGAAGGCCATTGTCATGGGCGACCGTCTTATGGACATCAACCCCAAGCTCAAGCTGACCGTGATGGAGCGTTTCCTTTCGCCGGATGATATGCCCGGCGTGCTCAATACCGGACGTTATACCTGTGTCCTGGACGCCATCGACTCCGTGCCGTCGAAGATCGCGCTCCTTGCCGAGTGCATCCGGCGCGGCGTCCCCGTGGTCAGCGCAATGGGCGCGGGGCTGCGCACCGATCCCGGGTCGATCCGTTGCGGCGATATCTCGGAAACGAACGTGTGTCCGCTCGCGAAACTCGTCAGAAAAGGACTTCGCGAGCTCGGATTCGAGCACGGCGTGACGGCTGTCTACTCCACGGAAACGCCGCGCAAGCCGAAGCTCGACGAGGCGGGCCATCCGCTGATCGGGACCGTATCGTTCATGCCCGCGGCGTTCGCCGTGCAGTGCGCGGCGGCAGTGTACCGGATCCTGAGCCGGTAGTTTTTCAGCTTTTTTTCTATAGTTAAGAAACGCAGTTCCGTGCGGAAGGCGCGGATTCGTGCCGAAAAAAGCGGAAAAAGACGGAAAAACGGATTGATTTTTCCGGAAACACTGCTATGTTTCAGACAGAATATTAATTTCCGACTCACCAACCAACTCCATCAACCATAATTCAGAAAGGATGACGGTATGTCGCCGAAAACAGCTTTTATCGGTCTGACGACTACGTTTGCACTGGCGATGGGCGTAGTCTTCGCCCAGCAGGGCCAGCGCCCCGGACAACAGCAACCCCAACAGGATCTGAGCATGCGTGAAGAATGGGAAAACCAGAAGATCAATTTCGTGAACGTGGAACCAGTCCGTTCGGATTCCGCGCTTCCGGTCGACGCGGGCCAGAAGAGCCTGCTGAACGGCGACTGGAAGTTCAACTTCGTCACCATGACCACACCGGACGGCACGCTGGATCTGTCGCAGCGCCCGGCCGGCTTCTTCAAGCCCGATTACGACGATTCCTCCTGGAAGACGATCCCCGTGCCGTCCACGTGGCAGGTGCAGGGCTACGGCACTCCGCTGTACACGAACGTCAATTATCCGTTCAACCGGGACAATCCGCCGATCGTGACGAACGCCCCGGCGCAGTGGATGACCGCGTTCCGCGAACGCAAC
>CACWOL010000034.1 GCA_902762495.1 uncultured bacterium
TTGCCTCATAAGAGGTATCGTTATAAGTTCATTCGAAACCCAAAAACACAGAAAACCACGAAAAAGTCGGGACATCCACTTGACTTTTTCATAACAGTCTGCAATAGGATAGAGGCAGGGAGAGGCATTATTTGCTTTTATCGTGACAACATGTTCTTCGATTCCATTTACCGAAAACCAAAACCGGAAAAACATCTATAGAAACTATAGACTTGTTTTTACCTCCTGCCGTATTCTTATTCATGACAGCATATCGTATTCATTCGTTTTCGATTCCGGGTTTGTCCGTATTTGTCTCCCGAAATGCTCAACTTTGTCTTATTTTTCAGAAAAAATGATTGTTTCGATTTGCAATAATATTTGATTGAGTGTATATTATCACACTACTACATCTGTCAACCCGTTAAACGGAGTTCAAAAACATGGCAAATTCCGATCCCGCAATCCTCAGAAAAGCTGTTACAGGCCTTTACAACGCGTTCCGCGAATCGGTCGACACCATCGGGAATCTGGCCTCTATCGACGTCAGCATCCGTCAGCACCAGACCATGGCGCTGGTGTGCCGCCTGACCGAAGAGAAACCGAACGGCGTTACGCTGAAAGAACTTGCGGAATCCATGAAGCTCGCGCCCGCGACCGTGTCCGAACTCGTCGAATCCCTCGTGAAAAAGGATTTTCTCCAGCGCGTGCAGAATCCCGAAGACAGGCGCGCGGTCCAGATCACCCTCACGCCTCACGGACAGACCCTGCTCAATGAAAGCATCAAGCGCGTCGAGGGGCTCTGCGAAAAACTCCTGAACGGGCTTGCTCCGGCCGAACGTACCGCCATGCTCGGCGCTCTGGCCAAGATCACGAGCAAGCTCTGATCTCCGGGAATCCAGCCTGACCAAACCTTTTCAATCCGTCCGGGAACACGAATAATCCCGGCGGATTATTTTTGTCTCAACAAAAGAAAAAACCGTCGAAAACCTGTTCGTTTCCAACGGTTTAGCTTGGTGCGGTATGGTGGGCGTAGTAGAACTCGAATCTACGACCTCCACGATGTCAACGTGGCGCTCTAACCAACTGAGCTATACGCCCTCAATCATAATTGAGAATGGTATTTACTATACCATCAATTCGCTGAAAGTCAAGACGGAAATCCAAAAAAAACGCAAAAAAGCGCAGAAATCGGCGTTATGAGGACGGAAAAAGAGCAATTTCAAGCCTCGAACCTTTTGATTTTTCGCAAAAAAAGGGGTTTTCTGTTTGCATTCGCCGCGGGCGCATGCTATATTATATCTTGTCTTATCTGCGGAGAGATGGCCGAGTGGTCGAAGGCGCAGCATTGGAAATGCTGTATAGGGGCAACTCTATCGTGGGTTCAAATCCCACTCTCTCCGCCATTTTTTGTGCTCGGATTCCAGGGCATACAGATAAAAAAGACGGGTACAATCTATCGGAGATTGCGTTGTCCGGCGAACAATGCCAGCATGGGAAGCGCCCTTTCGGAACCGGTTGAAACTCAGTTCTTTTCCATCCCGTCCAGAATGCTGCGGAGCGCGCGGATATACCCTTTCCCGTAGCGGACGTCAGGCTCCATGTAATTCCCTTCGCCCCACTCGTTCCACGACTTGAGAAAGATGAGGTTGTGTTCGTGGTCCTTGCCACGGCAGGCGTGAATGACCTTTTCCGCGTGCTTGCGGAAATTCTCCGGGGTGGAGTTGGTGTAGACAGCGCCTTTCCAGCCGCTGCGCGGGGAGTGGTCCCAGTTCGGGATCAGTGCCGGGTAGAACTTCGGGGACAGCGCCTCCGGCGCCTCCGGATCGAAGAAATCGTGCATGACCTTCTCATAATCAAGATGGAAGGGTACGCGGAAGAACTTGCAGAAGTGCTTGACCTGACGCAGGACGGGATGTTTCATGACGTCGAACTTATGCACGATGTTCACGCCGTCGAACCCGAGATCCAGGATATCCTGCGCGGCGGTCTTCTGGCCGCCCTGCCCGATGAAATAGAACGGCGGCAGTCCGTTTTTCTCCGCGAGCATCTGCCACTGCGCCATGAAATCGCGCACGCCGGGGTATTCCTTCGGACGGTAGATCATGAAGAGCGTACGGCCGTCGACGCGGATGTGCCGCGGGTCGCGGAACGCCTCCAGCAGGGCGTAGAAATGCTTTTCGATGCCTTCCGGGCCGTCGTAGGTCTGCTCGGCGACCAGCTTCGGTTCGCAGTCGGCGGCATTGCTCCAGAATTTGGAATACCAGGACTGGTTGGCCCAGCAAAGGCAGAACGGGAAATCGGGTTTTTTCAGGCGGACGACCTCATCGAACGGGATCGTGAGCTCCTGATGGTCCTTCGAAAACCAGTAGTGATAGTAGCAGAAGCCTTCGATCCCCGCCTCGCGGGCGAGCTCGGCCTGTGCCTCGCGCACGGATGCGTCGCGCAGGTCATAGTAGCCCAGATCGGCCGGCACGCGCGGCTGGTCGTGTCCGCGGAAGAGCGGTTTCGCCTTGCGGACGCTGGTCCACTCCGTGAACCCTTCGCCGTACCATTTGTCGTTGATGGGCGTCGGGTAGTACTGCGGCAGATAAAACGCGATGATACGGGGGCGGCTCATGGTGCTGAGGGGGCTCCTTGGAAAAGGTACGATTCAGGCAGACGCGGAGATTATTCCGCGGTGCAGCGTGTGAACGAGACGAGTTCGGCGGGGGACCGTTTGATCACCAGCACGAAGATCCAGGCGAAGGAATAGGTCATGAGTGTCAGCAGGACGGACACGAATACCTGGAACCCGTTCAGCTCGACGCGGACATCCCTGGCGTTGGAGAGCGTCAGGCCGTTCTTCCTCATGCCGCGCGTCTGGCCGTGGGCGCAGAGGCCCCAGCCGAGCATCACGAATTCCCACGCGAAGAAGAGGAGCCCGGCGCCGACTGCGATGCGTCCGGCGGTGGCAGCCTTGATCCAGACAGCTTTGCCCTTCTCGGCGGAGAGGCAGATGTAATTATCCTTGGCGGATTCTTCAGAAAGGTAGAATGAACCGGCATGGTATCCGGCTTCCTTGTCGAGTGCGGCGAACGTGGCCGGCACATTTTTTGAGACACGAAGATGTTCGCCGTGTGCTGCCGCCGCTGCTACCAGCGCCTGCGTCGGCGACGGCAGGGAGGATGCACCGGCCACTGCGATTACGTAAACCGCGACGATGGCGGCGAGTTCGACGGGGACGGCTTTGAACAGCGCGAAGATGAAGTCGATGAAGAACGCTTTGAGGCGGGCGACCGGAGCGGCCGGCTTCGCCACGAATTTCTCCTCTTCGGCAAGCGCGATTTTCTGCTGGTCCGTAAGCTCCTTCTGGGAGAAAATGCTGATATCGCGCGCCTCCGCGGCGTTCATGGCGAGACGCTTGCGCTGTTCATCGAGCTTGTTGGTGAGAAAATCGAACTTCGCGGCGGTGGACCAGGACGGCATGGGGGATTTCTTCATGGGGCACGTGGCCGTCACATGATCGGACTCGACGAGAGCGGCGACGTCGGATTCCTCAAGCCTGAGGTGTTCGACGCCGTTCACGTCCTTGACATCATAATTCGCCATAATCGGAACCTGTTTCGTTATCGTTAATAAAAAGCAAAAACCGTTTGAAAATAATAAGATAGCCGTAAATGGACGATTTTTCAAGTTTGAATGCGCAAAAAAAGACAAAAAGGCGGCAGTACCCGGAACAACCTTACGGCAAAGAGCCCTATCCTGAGCCTCCCGCGCATACGCGCAAGTTTCTGTCAAAACAAGTTCCTTTTGACAGAAACTTGATAAGATTGTTCCAAAATGGAAACGGCTTTTGACGAACTCGCACAACCCGACCGTCGTGCGGATGTCATCGGGATAAACGCCCTGCCGCAACATCTCAGTTCCTGTGTTTCCTGCGTTCCCCGTGCATTCACGCAAGTTTCTGTCAAAACAAGTTCCTTTTGACAGAAACTTGAAGGATATCACAGGTAGTATTTTCAGGTCGTGTTTCCTCCTTGTTGCCTCAATCTTCCGATTTTCTTCCTCTCCCTGCCTCTCCTTCAGATTTCCTTCATCACAGCTCAAAGCAGGAGAAACATCGTCCCCCGCTTGAAAAACCGCCGCCAGATTTTATATTATATCCGTCATAAAACCTTTCACCCCGATTCGCACTGACATGTTTTTTTCCCGCAGATTCTTTCCGTTCTTTCTGACGTTTTTCTTCGGCGCGTTCAACGACAACCTGTTCCGCAGCGCGCTGATCATCATGATCTCCTATCAGTCCGGCTATTCGTCCGGCAAGGCGAACGCCCTTACCTTCACGGCGATGGCGCTCCTCATGCTCCCGTATTTCCCGTTCTCCGCCACGGCGGGCCAGCTCGCCGACAAGTTCCCGCGCCACAAGCTCTTCCGCGCCTGCAAGATCATGGAGTTCGTGCTCATGGTGCCGGTTTTTTTCATTTTCATCCGAGGAAGCGTCTGGCCTCTTCTCATACTGCTGTTTTTCATGGGCACGCAGTCCACGCTGTTCAGCCCGCTCAAATACGCCTACATCCCGCAGATGCTGGAGGAACGCGAGCTGCTGCGCGGCAACGCCTACGTGAACGCGGGGACCTATGTGGCGGTCATCTTCGGCGCGGTGCTCGGCAACTACCTGATCACGCTCCCGCACGGCGGACTCGTGACTGGCGCGGTCATCCTGCTCATGGCGGTCCTCGGCCTCTGCGGCGCGTTCCTCATCCCGGAGATGAAGCCGGAATCCCCCTCGCTGCGCATCGACCCGAACCTGATCCGCGCCTCGTGGGACGTCCTGCGGGCGGTGTTCCGCGACAGCGTTCTGACGCACTGCGTGCTCGGGCTTTCGACGTTCTGGATGACGGCGGCGCTGTACGTGTCGCTGCTGGCGGGATTCTGCAAGGATGTGCTGAACGCTACATCGAACCTCGTTCCGGTGCTCTATCTGCTGTTCTCGGCGGGCGTCGCGATCGGATCCGTGCTGTGCGAGACGACAGGTCGCCGCCGCCCCGTGATGCCGTTCGTCTCGCCCTCGCTCATCCTCATGGCGTTCTTCACGATCGACCTGTTCTTCGCGGCGCGGTCGTGGTCGCATGCGCCGGAAGCCCCCGACGTTCTCTTCTCCGTCGTTGAATTCTTCCGGTTCCCGGCGTCCTGGCGGATCGCCGGCGACCTGATCCTGCTCGCGGCATGCGGCGGATTCTACTCCGTCCCGCTGAACGCCCTGCTCCAGCACAAAGCCGACCCGCGGGAGGTCGCGCGCGCCGCCGCGGCGAACAACATCGTGAACTCGTTCGCGATCGCGATCGGCACGGTCGTGACCGCTCAGCTCATGGTGCAAGGACTGCTCTCCATGGTCGGTGTGCTCGCGCTCGTCGCCGGAGTCAATTTCCTGACGGCGCTGTATCTGCTCCCGATCCGCACGGAACGCCTTCCGCGCACATAAAAGAATCCCCTCCGGAACAGAGGGGACATGTGTCTTTCAAGTAAATGGAGATAGCGCGTCAGGCTTTCGCCGCAGCCTTTTCCGCTTCCAGCTGCGCTTCCGGCGTGAAGGTCACGAGCGGAGCGTTCGCGGAATTCTTTTCCGCCGACGACCAGAGATTAGCCAGAAGTTTTTCGGCTTCGGCGGCGTTCTCGGAACGGTAACCGCTGTCGCCAATGTTGGAGAGACGTTCCAGGATGGTCGTCGGGATGAAGTCTCCAAGCGGGACCTTGGTCATGAAGGCGTCGTCGCGGCGGCGGTCGAACGTGACCTCGATCACAAGTCCTGCGGTGATCAGGTCGTTCAGCACGGCGCGCGCGATGCGGATCGGGATCTCAAGTTTGGCGGAAATGTCCGTGATGGTCACGGCGCCGGTCCGGTTGTTGAACGCGTCGCCGAGGAGCTTCATGATGCGGAGAGCGCAGATGGAACGGTAGTGCATGCAGAGGGGCTGGTCGCCGGGGTAGTATTCGTAGTAGTTGACGTTCTGGACAGCGAACGAGAACTGCGCACCGAGGAGGATCACGGTCCAGGTGGCCTGAAGCCAGAGGAGGAAGAACGGCAGTGCGGCGAAGCTTCCGTACACCTTGTTGTAGCTCGTCAGGATCGTCTGCAGGAACATGTAGATGTACTGGGTGGCGATGAGGAGCGTGCCTGTCAGGATCGCGCCCGCGAGGGCGGCTTTCGGCTTCACTCGTGTGTTCGGGATGAAGAGGTAGAGGAAGAAGAACATGACCCAGGAAAGCACGACCGGGAAAACGTAACGGATGGCGTCCAGCAGATAACTCTTTCCGGGAAGCCACTGGACACCCTCGATGCTTGCCATGCCGAAGGTGTTGAGACCGAGGAGAAGCACCGCGAAGACGGGGCAGAGGAGCAGCAGCGTGATGTAGTCGCTGAGCTTGCGGAGCACGGAACGCCCCTGTTTGATGCCCCAGATGTCGTTGAACGAGTTTTCGATGTTGGCCAGCAGTTTCAGCGCCGTGAAGAACAGCATGCCGACGCCGATGCCCGTGATAACGCCGCCCGCGGCGACCTTGAGCGTGGTGTCCGCAAAGTTCAGGATCCATTCGGCGACCTCCTCCTGCCCAACGAAGCTCTCGACGAGCTTTTCACGCAGCATCTCCTCGAAGTTGAAGCCACGCGCAATGCCGAGGAGGAGCGCGACGAGCGGGACGACCGACATGAGGGTGAGGAAGGTCAACGAGGAGGCCCGGAGCGCGCATTTGTTCTTGATGAAGTTCTTGCCGGTCAGCAGGAGGACACGCTCAATCGCGAGCGGGAAGGCTTTGCTCTTCGGCAGGTCGGCCGTGCGGACATTCCAGACCATCTGTTCGATCTGTTTCAGCGGGGCGGGATCTTTGTCCGGCTGTTCCGCGACGTTTAAAGTGGACTTCGTGGCGGAGGGATTGTCCGTGCGGACATCGGCGGCCGTCTGTTCGGCTTCTTTTTTCGAGGTGGGTTTCATGTTGAATCTCCGTATGTGAGGGGGATGAAAAAACGGATTCAGCCCGCGGAGGGTTCCAGTTCGGGCGAAGGAAGCCCGGCGGGCGCCGTTTCCTCCGCCGGAACGGATTCCGGTTCGGGTGTATTGACGGGTGAGGACGGCCAGAGAAGTTTGACCGCGGAAACGATGACGATGATCTCGATGACGATTTCGAAGAAGCGCTGCGGAGCCCGTTTCACGAAGAGCACGCCCAGCGCCGCGCCGATCAGGATGAGCGGAATCATCGGCAGGACGGCATGCAGGGAAGCGGCCGTGACGCGTCCCTCGAAACAGAACACCGGGAGCTTGGTCCAGTTCATGATCATGAAGAACCAGGCGCAGGTGCCGACGTAACGGTCCTTCGGCAGCTTCATGCTCAGCAGATACAGCGCCATCACCGGCCCGGCAGCGTTCGCCACCTGCGTGGTGAATCCGGCGGTCAGCCCGACCACGGCGGAGAACGCCCAGTGGCTCGGGACGGGCGCGTGCTTGAAAAAGGCAACTCGGATCAGATGAACGGCCGCCAGGAGCAGGATGATCCAGCCGATCAGAATGCGAAGATGTTCCGGCCGGTTCAGATACTGCAGCGTCACGAATCCGAGCGCAAGCCCGAGCATGGTGTAGGGAAGCAGACGAACCACGATCTTCCAGTCGGCGTTGCGGCGGTAATACGACACCGCGAAGATGTCGCCCGCGCAGATCATGAGCAGCATCACGCCGGTCGCGAAGCCGGGATTCAGGTCGAACGCCACCGCGAGCAGGATCACGGGGAGCATGCCGAGGCCGGGGATGCCGGACTTGTTCACGCCCACGAGCAGCGCGGAAACGGCGAGGATGACCAACTGGAACGCCGTCATATCGGGGAAACAGAACACCATGAAGTCGGAAAGCATTACCGGAGCCCCTCCTGTTCCTCGTTCAGACGGTCAAAGAACGCCCGCATGAAGGCAGCCCGTTCGGCGGCGAAACGCCGCGCCGGATCCGTCAGCAGGTGGTCCGGGAGCCCGCGAAGCTTCACGAGGTATTCGCGGTAAGCGGAATCCTGGCTGGAATACGATTCCGAGGCGAGCGCAACCTCTTCGGAATTGTGCAGGCAGGCTCCGATGCGTCCGGCGAAATGGAACGCGCGCGCCACGCCGAACGCGCCGAGCGAATCGAGCTTGTCCGCGTCGTACACGATGCAGGCTTCGAGCGTGGCGGGCTTGAGGTTGCCGCGGTAACGGTGCGTCCGCACGATCTCCGACACGTGCCGGATGAATGCCTCGTCTTCGCAGCCCTCCTCCTCGAGGATGCGGCGGGCTTTGTCCGCGCCGAGCGCGGCGTGGCAGAGCTTGCCGCCGGAGGCGAGTTCCTCCGGACGCGCGACGTCGTGGAGCAGCGCGCCGAACCGTACGGCTTCCAGGTCGCAGCCGGGTTCTTTCGCGGCGATCCGCTCGGCATTCTTCAGCACACGGAGCGTGTGGGCGAAATCGTGGCAGCCGGGCGCGTCGCCGAGTTCGCGGCGCACCCGATCATACACACGGTCCCAGAGGCTGAGGGCTGCCCCGGAGGAGTTCACGTTCGTTCTCGCGGAAAGGGGTTGTGCTTATGCTTTGGCGGTGTCCGCCTTGTCGTCTTTTTCCTGTTCGGCGTCCAGCTTGGCGATGTCGGCCGAGGGATGCACCACCTGCAGGGAATGGCGTTCCTTCGGGATTACGGTAAGCCACTTCGGATTGCCCTGCTCGTCGACGCCGAGGTCAACCACGAAATAACGCTTCTCGTCGTCGGCCTTGTCGTAGCCGATGATCGTGCCGCGCGGGATCATGTTGTGCTTGTCGATGATCGCGTTGCGGATGCGGCAGTGTTCGCCGATGTCGACGTCGGACAGCAGGATGCAGTTATGGACGGTGGCGTAGCTGTGGACGAAGACCTTGTTGAACAGGATCGAGTCGGTCACGGTGCTGCCGGAAACGATGCAGCCGTCGCAGACGATGGAGTTGATGGCCCTGCCGATGCGCGGGAGGCCGTAGGAGTCGATCTCCTCGTTGTGGATGAACTTGGCGGGGGGCAGGCTGTAGTGGTAGTTGTTGATCGGCCAGAGCGGATTGTAGAGGTCGAGGTGCGGCGTGGTGCTACGCAGGTCCATGTTCGCCTCGAAATACGCCTTCAGGGTCCCGACGTCGCGCCAGTAGGGCTTCGAGGTGAGGTCCTGGCCTGGGATCACGTTCGTGTAGAAATTGTAGGCGTAGAGGCGCTTCGTCTTCACGAGGGCGGGGATGATGTCTTTGCCGAAGTCGTGGCTGGTCTTGCCCGCCTTGTGGTCGCGGTTCAGCAGCGCCAGAAGGTCGGCGGAGTTGAAGATGTAGTTGCCCATGGACGCCAGGCACATGTTCTTGTCGTTCGGCAGCGGGATCGGGTTCTTCGGCTTCTCCTGGAATCCGACGATGCGCCACTGGTCGTCCACCTCAATGATACCGAACTGGCTGGCTTCCTCGATCGGGATCGGGATCGCCGCCACGGTCGCGATGGCGTTGTTCGCCTGGTGGAAGTCGACCATCTGGCTGACGTCCATGCGGTAGATATGGTCCGCGCCGAACACCGCCACGAGGTCCGGATCGAAGTCCTCGATCAGGTTCATGTTCTGGTAGATCGCGTCCGCCGTGCCCTGGTACCATTCGCGTTCGCGGGTCTGCATCTGGGCGGGCACCGGGATGATGAAATGGCCGCGCTGCTGGGCGTTCGAGAGGTTCCAGCCATTGATGATGTGCTCCATCAGGCTCTGCGATTTGAACTGGGTCAGGACGAAGATGCTGTCGATGCCGCTGTTCACGAAATTGCTCAGCACGAAGTCGATGATGCGGTATTTGCCGCCGAACGGAACGGCGGGCTTCGCACGCTGGTCGGTCAGGGGAGCCAGACGGGTCCCTTCGCCGCCGGCGAGGATCATGGCCAAAACAGATGTTCTCATGGTTCAAACCTCCTGGTGGTGTATAGTTCAACAAGCGATGTATTGTTCTCTATTTAGAAAATATAGCCTCGTCCGATACAAAGTCAAGGCGGAAAGGACAAAAAAAGGCTGAAAAGCACAGTCCGGAGCAGAAATGAGATGTTTTTCGAGGGGAAAAAACTTTTTTCAAGAAATTAGCCAAGGCTAACTTGACATTCGGAGAAACTGTGGTATATTAATTTCATGACATGGAAGCCCCGGAACCATCCGAAGCGCGTCGGCACACGATGCGCCGTTGTCCAAAAGGGAGAATGTGAAAAGGGTCCGGCGCGCCGTCCGTTTCCGGCGTTCCTGCTGGATATGAACGGAATACGCAGGGTTTGGGTAATGCAGAGCGGGTTCGGTTTTCGGACCGGGTCCGCCGGATGGTTCCGGGGCTTCGTCTTTTCTCCGGCCGCTCCTTATAAGACGTAGCGGCGCGTTCGTTCAAAAAGTTAGCGCTGTCAAACTTTGTTCCCTATCTGGAAAACCGGGCGGGAAGCATCCGCAGTGTATTGCAGTGGACCGGCGGCGGCTTCCCGCTTTTTTTTCAAGAAGGTTTGTAAAACTAACATCCAATATTAGAATTACAAGGGATGAAAGATGGAAAAAGGAGTATGCCTGTTTTCTCTTCAGCCTTCGACCTTGTCGATCTTCTTGACGGAGAAGAGCAGGATCACGAAGACGGCGAGGGCGGCGGCGGCCATGATGATCTTGTAGACCAGCCCCCAATCCCGGGCAGAAGCGGGAGAGGCGGAGGGATCCCATTCCGGATTCTCCTTTTGCGCCGAAAGCGTGGAATCGGCCCTGACGGGATACTTGAGTTTATCCAGGCTTGCCGCGGCCTCCCGGAATTCCGGGGGCGGGGCGACGTAAGGGGCTTTTCCGCCGTAGTAGACCCGGTAGCCGGACCGGGACGCGTCCGTTTCACCGGAAGCGGGCGGTTCGACAGACAGGAACCGGACCTGGAAGACCGACTCGTTCGCGATAATCTCAAGATCCTTCAGCTCGTTGTATTCGCCGTTGTCCAGTTCGAGGGTCCAGAATTTCGACCTGTTCATATTCGCGCGGTCTTTGGAAAAGGAATTGAGAACAGGAATGACCCGATCGAACGGCGATGTATGGAACGCGGCCGTATCCAGCTTGCGGACAGTCCCGGTCGAAACGCTATTCCCGGAATCGTCATAGAGGCGGTACGGCCGGGAGAAAAAGACGTCGGAACTGTCGACCGTGATGCTGTCAAGCCACGCGGAACCGTTGGAGAACTTCACGACCGTGGTGTTTCCTTTTTTCTCCCGGGAAAGGATGGTGACGGGCGAAGAGACGGGACGCTTCACCCTGGTCGGATTCTTTCCCGCGACCTGCAGCTCGATGCCGTCAATCTTCGGGGACTCGCGGTACTTCTCCTGTTCCACGATGCTGCTGTCCCCCTCGACAACGCGGAACCGCGGCGAGTCCTTGATCTCCGTGTAGTTGTCCATGACGATGACGAAGCTGGATTCCTTCACCGGCACCGGCGCGGGGAACGTGATGGTGTCGTTCCTGAGGTTGACCCGGCTGGAATAGTCCAGGAACGCTCCCTCGGCGATCAGGTTGTTTCCGCTTCCGTCGTAGACCTTCACCTTCTTGTCGAAATCTTTTGCGCGCGTTTTGATCCGCAGGCCGACGACCTGTGCGTCGTCCAAATCGGAAAATCTCTGTGTGGTCAGGCTCGCCGAGATCCGCACGGATCCGTCCGGGAGCGTTTCGAACCCGGTGATCGTCGCGTCTGAATAGTCTCTTGCCACATATACCAGTTCATAACCATCTTCCGGCCAAATGTCAAACGGGCGGAACTCACCGTCCGGCCCCACGATACGGATGCCGGCCTGTATGACGGTATCCAGCCGCAACTCGCGCCAGATGTCGGCGTCGATCGTGAAGACGGAGATGTCGTTCGGGTGTTCGGGGAGAATGATGTCCTTGTAGAACGGGAACGCGGCGGTTTTCTCCTCGCCGGAGAATCCGGTCGCGGCCGCGAACAGGAAGCACGCCGCGGCGGTCAGGAGTTTGAGGTGATTACGGACGGGTTTCATCGGACGGATCTCCTTTCTGTGCGAACCGGACATAGAGCCAGGCTCCGGCGACGAGCACGGCGCCGGTGATCATGCAGCCCGCGATCCGGTACAGCGCGGGCGTCCCGACGAGGTCGAAGAAGAATATTTTCAGGACCGTGACGGCGAAGAGGACCAGCGCAGGGATGCGGACGATTTTCTTTTTGCGGAGGATGCCGAACGCGAGGAGCGCGAGCGCGTAAGCGCCCCAGAGCAGCGAGACGGCGATCCGCGCTCCGGCGGGCGAACCGTACAGCCGGACCAGGAATCTTGTTTCATCCGTGCTGTAGACGAACCACAGGATGCACGCGCTCAGGATGAAAAACCGGCTGACAGCCTTGCCTCCGAACCGGTCATTGTCCTCCGCGCCGCAGAACACCGCGAAGAACGTCCCGGCGAAGATCAGCGACGCGACGGCCAGCAGGTTCGGGAAGAACCGCCAGAGCGAATCGTGCACGGAGTTTCCGCCGGACTGCCACGAGACAATGACATACCACAGAAACACGACGAGCAGGACCGCGCCCGCCGTCATGATGGCCCTCCGGTTCTCCCGGAACAACCTCGGGATCAGCGACAGGATCAGCAGATACAGCGCGGCCGTCACGACCACGCCGCCGACCTTCAGATGCGGCAGATACGTGAACTCGCCCGCGATCAGGAGGAAGCTCACCGCGAACGCGCACCAGAACATCGTTTTCGACGAACGGGAATAAACGGGGCGGGATCCGTCGTCCGCAGGCCGCACCGGGGCGGGCATCAGCTCCGCGCCGTAACGGTTCAGCAGGAAGAATCCGCCCGCGAGCGCCGCCGTGTAGGAACCGAAGTTCAGCAGACGCGTCCAGAACGTGACGCTGTGACTCCAGTAGCCGCGCACGAGGTCGAATCCGAGCAGGCGCACCGCGGCGATCATGTAGACGACGTAACTCAGACGCAGGAGGATCACGGAACGCGTCCGGCACGCGATGTACAGCATCGCCGCCGCCTGTGCCGACCACGCCACGGCGAGGTGGTCCTGGTTCAGCAGCAGCGGGAACGTCAGCGAGATCAGGCCGCAGGCGAACACCAGGAGCGTCAGCAGGAGGTTGCGGTCCTCCAGCTTCGTGCGGATCAGCAGCGCGATCTGGAGCAGGTAAACGAGCGCACCGCCGAACGTGATGGCGGCGGCGTACTCGCGGCCGTAGATGCGGATCGTCGGATGAATCGTCAGCGACATGAACACGATGCCGTTCAGCGCGGCGAATCCGAGTTCCAGCAGCGACACCTTGCGTTTCGTGAAGAGATTGAACGCGACGGTCTGCACGCAGAACGCCAGGAAGAACAGCACTCCGGCTCCCAGCGCGATCGCGTAGCCGCGGTTCACGTCGCCCGCGAGCTCAAGCCAGTTCGGCGAAGCGGTCAGGGGGACGTTGAACCCGCCGCCCCTCGGGAACGGCTCCGAAGCGGCGTAGATGCCCCAGGTGAATATAAACGACAGGATGTTGACCGGCTGCCACGAACGCATGCGCGCTATGACGAGCGAACCGATGACCAGGATCAGCATGTAGCCGTACAGTCCGGCGAGGTTGCGCGACCCGGTGTTCATCAGGACCGGTGCGAGATAGCCGCCGCAGACCGCGAGCACGGCGAGGAAGATGGAATCGAACCGAAGCGCCAGCGCGACGCCCGCCGCCGTCACGACGACCAGCCCGGCAAGTCCGACCCACGCGCTCATCAGATGATACACCGACACGCTCGCGAAGACGCACAGATACAGCCCGGCGAACCCGGCTCCGGCGAGCGCCGTCCCGAAGATGCGGTATTTCGCGCCCTTCAGCAGACGGCAGCCGATGCCGAGCAGCGCCAGCGTGAACAGCCCGGCGATGGAAAGACGGAGTTCCGGCGGCAGCAGATTGCGGTCGTGCGTGTACTTGATGAAGTATGCCAGACCGAAGATCAGAAGCAGCATCGCCGCGCGGAGCATCCAGGTCGTCGCGATCGCGTATTCCTTCGGCATGTTGCCCTTGCGGTATTCCTCCCCGACGATAATCCACTGCCACAGCTTCGACAGCACCTCGGCAGTGCGTTCTTCGATGGCGGAACGCTGCGGAGCTTCGGCCGACTTTTCCATCCAGGCATTGCTCTCTTTCGGAACATTGAGCAGGGACTTGGTATCGAATAGTTCGGATGTGTCCGCAGCCGCGGCGACCGGTTTGATCTCCGGCTGGACCTGCTTTGGCGGTTCCGGTTTGACGGGCGATGCCGCCTGCGCCGGGGGCTGTACAGGCATGGGCTTGACTTCCGGTTTGATTTCCGGCTTGACAGCGGCGGATTCCGGCTTGACTTCCGGCTTGATCCCCGCCGGTTTTTGAGGCGGATTCGCCGCAGGCTGATTTGACAGCAGGAATCCGGGGACCGGTTTGGATTCCGCCGTGCCGGGGACCTGGATCTTGACATCCGGTTTCGACGGAGATGCAGGCTGTCCTTTCTCCACCGCCTTTTCCAGTTCCCTGATCCGGAGCATAAGATCCTCAATCCTGGATTTGCACGAGGACAGAAGGACCAGATTGACGATAGGAAGAATCCCGATAATGAAGATCAGGAGAAGAGCCCCAAAAAAGATAAGAACAGGCATGAGGTGCTTCCTTTCTTGTATTCCAAGGGGATTTGAGGGTATTTCGATCCTATTATTGACATACTATAGCATGCGTAAAAGAAAAAGCAAGTTCCTGAAGCAAAAGTTCAAATTCTTTTTTTTTGCATAGCAATTCGGAGGATTGTTTCCACACGGGAGGTTATTTAACTGAGGAAAGATTTGAAACCGAGGGCGCCAGCGCGCACGCATACGTGTGCACATATTCGCATTGCCCGCGCAAGTTTCAGTTAAAACAAGTTCCTTTTAACTGAAACTTGGGAGTTTTCCGCTTGTTCTCTTCCGCAACTGGCTGTATTTGGGGGGATGTTGAATCCGGGATTCTCTCATTTTCCCGTTTTTTGCAGATTGCTTCCGTCCTCGTCCAGGGCGCATGTATGTGCGCGCGCATACTCGCGCTATCCGCGCAAGTTTCAGTTAAAATAAGTTCCTTTTAACTGAAACTTGGGGGAAATCCGGCTGTTTTTTAGCTCCAACCTAAAAAGAGAGTAATTTTTTGAATGCCTTAACCGTTTCTCAGAGCAGATAGTTCGTGCCGATCTTCAGGAGCAGTCCGAGCTGGTACACGATGAACGTGGTCCCATACGCCAGGACGAAAAGTCCGGCGGCCTCGAAGAACATCCATTTCCACGAGTTGAGCTCCCTGCGGATGATCGCGAGCGTGGCGAGGCATGGGATGGAGAGCAGGCAGAACAGCATCATGCAGAACCCCTGCAGCGGGGTGTAGGCGCGGCGGAGCTGCTGGCGGAGCGGTTCCTGTTCGTCCTCCCCGTCTCCGGCGGATTCGGCGTCCTCGGCGTACAGGATGCCGAGCTGGGAGACGAAGATCTCCTTCGCGGCGAGGGCGCTGATCGCGGCGGTCGTGACGCGCCAGTCGAAGCCGATGGGCTTGAACGCTGGTTCGAGGAACTTTCCGACGCGGCCGGAAACGGTGTATTCGGCGGCCTCGGCGTGGCGCATCCTTTCGATGCGTTTGAAGGCGTCGGCCTGTTCCTCCGGGCTGAGGGCGGTATCGGAAGCGACGGCCATGATCTGTGCGCCGTAGTCGACGTCGAACGTCTTTTTCTCCGGGTAATTGTTCGCGATGAAGAGCAGCACGGACACGCCTAGGATGATCGTGCCGGCCTTCTGCAGGTACATCACGCCGCGGTCCCACATGTGCAGGAGGATGCTTTTCGCGGTCGGGACGCGGTAGGGCGGGAGCTCCATCAGGTAGACTTCGCCGTCGCCTTTGAACAGCGTAGATTTGAGGAGGCGTGCGGCAAGCATGGCGAACGCGACGCCGATGGCATAGATCAGGAACATGACGAACGCCTGGTATTTGACCGCGAAGAACGCGGGGATCAGCAGCGCGTAAATCGGCAGGCGCGCGCCGCAGCTCATCAGCGGCAGGACGAGGATCGTGGTCCGGCGGTCGCGTTCGGACTCGATGCTGCGCGTGGCCATGATCGCGGGGACGTTGCAGCCGAATCCGAGGACAAGCGGCACAAAGCTCTTGCCCTGAAGATCGAACTTGCGCATGATGCCGTCCATCACGAACGCCGCGCGCGCCATGTAGCCGGTGTCCTCCAGAAACGCAATGGCGAGGAATAGGAACAGGATGTTCGGGAGGAAGACGATCACGCCGCCGACGCCGTGGATCACGCCGTCGATCAGGAGACTGCGGAGGACGGGCTGGATATCCGGCGACCAGAAGCGTTCGATGAGGCTCTGGATCCAGCCGAACAGCCATTCGATGCCGTCCGTCATGGGCGCGGCGCAGGTGAACGTGAACCAGAACATGAGGTACATGACGGCGAAGAACAGCGGAAGTCCGATCCACTGATTCGTGACCACGGCGTCGATCTTGTCGGATATCTCACGGCGGCGTTCCTGCGTGAAGGAGATCGCGTCGCGGCATGCGCCGGAGATCATGGCGTAACGGCAGTCGGCCATGAAGGTCTCGGCTGTGATGGCGTGCCGGGCGTAGAGATGCGTGATCTGGGCGTCGATGATGGCGTCGAGCCCATGGAATTCATGGAGACGCATCACGCAGGTGTCCTTCTCCAGCAGCTTGATGGCGAAGAAGCGCGCGGGGATGTGGCGGATGCGGTCGGTCATGGCGGGCTCGATCCATTCCTCAAGTTCGTGGATGGCGTCGTCGACGTCCGCGCCGTAGGTGAGCTTCGGGACGTCGTGGTCCTCCAGATGCAGAAGGCTTTCCGCAAGGGCGTTTTTGAGCTTATCGATGCCGTCACCGCGGGATCCGACCGTCTGGACGATGCTGCATCCGAAATAGGACTGGAGCTTCTGGATGTTGAACTTGAGCCCCTTCTTTTTCGCCTCGTCGCTCATGTTGAAGACGATCAGCATCGGGATGTGGAGTTCGGCGAGCTGCGTGGAGAGGTACAGGCTGCGCTGCGGGATCGACGAGTCGATCACGTTCATGATGAGGTCGATTCCCGGCTTCATGAGCTCCTCGAACGCAACGCCTTCCTCGGGCGAGCTGGAGGACAGGCTGTACACGCCGGGGATGTCGATGAGCTCGATCTCGTCCTCGCCGAGCATGAATTCGCCGGTCTTGCTCTCGACCGTCACGCCGGGGTAGTTGCCGACGTGCTGGCGCGCGCCGGTGAGGCAGTTGAAAATCGTGGTTTTGCCGCAGTTCGGATTTCCGGCCAGGACGATCCGGTATTTACGGCTCATGGGCGGTCCTGCCTGCGGATGATGATGTTCGCGGCATCGTCGCGGTGTATGGACAGGCTGCTCTCCATGACCTTGATGCGGAGGAGGCCGCCGAACGGGGCATGGGCTTCCATCTGGAGGCGGGTGCCGGGCACGATCCCGACGTCCGCGAATTTCTTTCTGCCGCGCAGGGACGGCTTCATGCTGACCACGACGCCGACCTCGCCGACGGGAAGTTCCGCCAGGGTGCTTTCCCCCTGGTTCAATACGGAGCAAGACGATGCCCCGGCCTTCCTGGACGGGGATTTATCATCATTCATGATGAAAAGGATCCTTTTTCTGCCGACCCGCGCAGGGATGCGGGACACGGCGGTGCAGTGTGTTTTATTTCAGGATATAATATATCATGCGTGCGGCCTTTTTTCAAGAAAATAAGATGCGAAAGGGCGAATTGTCGACAAAAAGAACGGCAAAATGTTTTGTATTTCACGGGAACGGTGGTATATTAGTTGCTTCCATTTTCCGGAGAAAGCATTTTATGAATCAGAAACCGGTCCTGAAACAGGCGTTTGTCAGTTCGCTGCCAGTCCTGATGGGATATACCACCATGGGATTTGCGGCGGGTGTCCTGCTGGCCGCGAAAAGCGGGATCCGGCTGCCCGCGTTCTGGGCGTTCCTGACCAGCGCCACAAGCATATCCGGCGCGCTGCAGTTCATGCTCGTGGACTGGATCCGGCAGTCGCAGCCGATGCTGGACGTAGCGCTCCTGACCGTGTGCCTGAATATCCGCTACTCCATGTACGGGCTATCCCTCATCGAACGCTTCCGCGGTATCCCGCTCGCGAAGAAACTCTACCTGATCTGGAGCCTCACCGACGAGACCTACGCGCTCGAAGTCGAAAACAAGGTCCCGTCCGGAGGCGATTCCATCCTGTACTGCCTCACGCTCGCCGCGCTGAACCATTTCTACTGGATATTCGGCGTCACGGCCGGCGCGCTCGCCGGCGCCGCGCTGCCGTTCCCGAACAAGGGGATCGACTTCGCCATGACGGCGCTTTTCCTGGTGATCCTGACCGACCAGTGCCGGGAACGCAAAAACCGGGTGTATGCGGCGGTCGGCCTGCTGGCGTCCATCGCCTGCGCGCTGATCTTCGGAGCGGGAAAGATGCTGATCCCGTCCATGGTCCTCATGCTGTCCGCCCTGATCGTGTTCCGGAAGCCGCTGGGAAAACTTGAATCGTGGAAACCCGGAGTTCAATCATGAACGGGACATCGACCGAATATCTGCTGATCCTGACCGCCGTGACCGCGGGCGTCACGTTCCTGCTCCGCGCGCTGCCGTTCCTGTTCTTCGGCACGGGAAAGCGTCCGCCCGCACTGGTCCTGAGCATCGGGAACGTCCTGTCTCCGGCGGCGATCGCGATGCTGGTGGTGTACTGTTTCGCCTGCTACGTGCGGGACCGCGCGCCTGCCGAGCACATGTTCGGACTGGCGGAGATCGCGGCGGCAATCGTGGTGGTCGCGCTTCAGCTGTGGAAACGCAATCCGCTGGTATCCATTCTGGCGGGGACCGCGGTGTACATGACGCTGGTGCAGACAGTTATTCCCTGACGTCGGCGAAAGAAAAAAATGGGGGATACGGCTCAGAAGTTGTTGAACGCTTCGAGGAGCTTGTCCTTCAGCGGATTGTCTTCGTAATCGACCATGATGAAGGAACCGCGGGAGATCGCGGAAAACTTGAATCCGTAGATGTAGATGAAACCGTTTTTATCCACGTATTCGATCTTCGCGCGGGCCTTTTTGTACTTCGTATTGAACTTGTAGAACGCGACCTGGCGATTCGCGACCTTCAGCGCGAAGCCCTCGTCCGCATGGATCGGTTCGACCGCCATCGCACCGTCATAGGTGCCCCCGGTCTGCTGCATCATGTACCGGCAAAGCTCCACAGCAGTACGGTCGTTGTTTTCAACAGTACTGCGGCAGCCGCTGAACAGGATAACGAGGGCGGCGGCGAATAAAATGCTAAGCGTTTTGAACATGGCAGGCCTTTCCGGTTGTAAAAATGCACGGTATGATTAATGTAGAATCATTTTCCGCAAAGTCAAGCCGATATGAAGAAAAAAGATAAAAAGCCTTCCAACGCGAAACCAGTCAATTCGTTTGGAGACAGCAGAAACGGCGTTCGCTGCTTCAGGGATTTACTTGAGCTGGCGGAGAAGTGCGATCACCTGGCCGAGCACCTTGGAATCCGGGTCGGAATCCATGTTGATCTGACGGCAGGACGGCGTTGCACCGTTGCGTTCCAGTACGATCATGCCGGGATGAAGTCGGCCCGGCTTGGCCCAGACGATCAGGATATCGCCCGGATCGACTTTGAATCCGGCCGGAAAGGTGTTGAGGAATCCGTAGCGGACGGCAAAAAGGTCTTTGGCGCGGACATTATCCGGCAGCAGACTGGAATCGACATGATAATAGGAGGAAGGCGCCCCGGAATAGTCGGTATTCTTCAGGTAAAACGGGACACAGACCGGACTTTTCTTCGGCAGCGCCTTTCCCATTCCGACACCGACAGGGCGGATGCTGCGGCGACGGCCCTTCTGCCGGACGATAACGCGCTTGCGTTCCAATGCGGCAATGTGTGCCGCCGCAGTGGACGGTTTGATGGAAAAATACTCGGCAATGTCATAGAGTGTTGGGGAAATAGCATTTTTACCAATGAAATCGCGAATAAAACCCGCAATCTCAAACTGCCGTTTTGTAATTTTCTTCATTCGTCCGGTCCTGGGGTCGGGATTAGCGTGACACCGGGGCAGAGAAGAAAACCCGGAGTCATGTTTTTGAAATGGGGAATTTGGCTTTCGACAAAATACAATACATCGTGAAGATGCAGGTTTCAAGTGAGATTTGCAACTTTTTTGAAAGTATTTTCAAAGTATACTTACAAATGTATGCCACTTTTCGATACCGGAGAAAGCCGGAACGCCTTGACTTTTCGGGTCCGGCATGGTATCTTATTTAGACCAAAATGACAAATCCACTGCATGACAAGAAAGGACATCTCCAATCATGAATGCATGCGACCTGAAAGGCAAAGCCATCGTCTTCCTCGGAGACGGCATGGCCGATCTCCCGATCCCCGAACTCGGCGGAAAAACGCCGCTTGAAACAGTTCCGACTCCGACCATGGACAAAATCGCCGCCAACGGCGCATCCGGGACGTTCCTGACCCTACCGGAAGGCTACCCGACCTCCTCGGATGTAGCGAACATGTCCGTGCTCGGCTATGCGCCGTCGCTGTACTATCCGGGACGCGGCCCGATCGAGGCGGTCAGCCAGGGCATCCCGCTCGCGCCCGACGACGTCGCGTGGCGCTGCAACCTGATCAACGTGGAGGACGGCGTGCTGAAGGATTATTCCGCCGGCCATATCACGAAAGAACACGCCCGCATCCTGATGGAGGCGCTTCAGGAGCATTTCGGGTCCGACAAGCTCACGTTCTATCCCGGCGTCAGCTACCGCAACCTGCTGATCCTGCACGGACCGGAATTCTCCCCGAAGGTCGGCTACTACAAGCCGGATTCCTCGCAGGACATCCCGGTCGCTGAACTGCCGTGGACCGCTCTGGACGACTCGAAGGAAGCCGCATACACGGTGGAATTCCTGAACAAGCTCTGGGCGGACGCGGCGGCGTTCCTGGCCGAACACCCGCTGGTGAAGTCCGGCGAGGCGAAAGGCAACGCGATCTGGCCGTGGAGTCCGGGCCGCACGCCGTCGTTCCCGAAGTTCACGGAACGCTACGGAGGCAAGACCGGCGCGGTGATCACGGCGGTCGACGTGATCTCCGGCATCGCCAAGTGCGCCGGGATGGACGTGATCCCCGTCGAGGGCGCGACCGGGTATATCGACACGAACTACGAAGGCAAGGCAGCGGCGGCGATCCGCGCAATCGAAGACCACGATTTCGTGTACGTTCATCTTGAGGCGATCGACGAAACCGGACACGAAGGCCGTCTCGACCTCAAGATGCAGGCGATCCGCGACTTCGAAAACCGCATCATCAAGCCCGTTGTCGAGGCGCTTCAGGGACGCGGCGTCACGTTCGCGGTCCTTCCCGACCACCCCGTGCCGCTCTCCATGCGCCAGCACACGCGCACCCCGGTTCCCGTCTGCATTTGGGGACCGCACATCCAGCCCGATTCCGTCATGGAATACTCGGAGAAGGCCGCGCTCAACGGCTCGCTCGGGTTCATGACCGGCGACGCGTTCATCCGCATGGTGCTTGGTCTCTGAAATAACAGTTGAACGAAAAACGAGTTCGTTTTCGCCCGAATCGTTATAACGACGATTCGGGCGTTATTTTCTTGCTGTGAGAAAACGTACCGCGCCGTACTGGTCGTGCAGGAGCTCAGGAGCGCGCAGAAACTTTGAAGCAAGCTCGAACGCACGATCCGCATTACACGGGTCGAGCTCGAAAAAGATGCGTCCGTTCGGGTTCAGAAACGAGGGAGACTGTTCCAAAGCACGGGCGATGACGTCCAGACCGTCGGCGCCGCCGAACAACGCTTCAGCAGGCTCGTAGCCGATCACGTTCGGCGGAAGACTGTCTCGGTCGCCTTCCGGGATGTACGGGAGATTCGCGGCAATGAGGTCGAATTTGCGTCCGGCGACCAGAGCGAAGAGATCGCCATGCAGGAATGTCACGTTCGGCAGGGCAAGCTTTTTCAAATTGAGTTCGGCCCACTTCAGGGCGTCCGGGGAAAGCTCAGTTCCAACGACCGTTATATCCGGACGTTCCGAAGCGAGCGCCAGCGAGATCGCGCCGCTGCCCGCGCCGAGTTCGCAGACGGATGCGCCGTGCGGCAGGCCGTCGAGCATGAGGTCGACGGAATACTCCGTTTCCGGACGCGGAATCAGGCAGCCGGGACCAACTGCAAGCTCAATGTTGCGGAACGGAGCATGTCCGAAAATGTACTGCCACGGCTCGTTCGCAAGACGGCGCATCAGAAAAGATTCCACCTGAGTCTGAACTCCGGACGGAACCTCTTCGTGTGCATGGAGCGCGAACTCGCAGTCGGGGATGCCGGCGGCCTCGCAGACAATATAATGCGCTTCAAGATCGGCCGCCTCGAATCCGGCCTGCGAAAAACGATCTGCGAGGGTCTTTTTCAGTTCAAGAAACGTCATGACGTCAGGAAAAAAGAGGGGTGTTTCCGTACAAAAACGGCGGCTTCCAACGTATCGCGGAGAAAGACTCCGCAATACTTGAAACCGCCGATGTGCTACGTTCCAGAAGGAACGATTGATTACTTCTGGGCGTTCTTGGCCGGAGCGAGGGTCTGATCGGGACCGAGGGACTTGCCGGTGCCGAAGACTTCGGTCTTGTAGATGCCGTAGATGCCGAAGTAGTTCGTCACGTGGGTGTTCGTCCAGGCGATCTTGTCGATGCCGCCGTTGACCGCGGCTTCGTTGATGGAGGCGTCGCCGCCGGCGACCCAGCCGAGGATGCTGTAGCAGGAGGAGGAACCGCGGCGGTTATAGGACTGGCTCAGGTTGCCGTCGCCAACAGTTCCGGGCAGGACGACGTCGGTGTAGAGGCATCCGAGCGGGAACGGAGTAGCGCAGGAGGTGGCGGAGAGGGCGCCGAGGACGGCACAGGCGGAAAGGACGGCGAGTTTGAGGGACTTTTTCATGGGATTTGTCTCCTGATAATATGAGTTTCAGTTAAAAGCGTATAGTTTATAAAGCAATATAACATACTCCGCCGTTTTAATCAAGTCGTTTTTCCGAAGTTTTCCAAAAAAAGAGGAAAAAAT
>CACWOL010000035.1 GCA_902762495.1 uncultured bacterium
GCCTCGTTTCCGCGGGCCGCCTCGACAAGAACAGCGAGGGCCTCATCCTTTTTTCAAACGACGGCGCGTGGATCGAAAAGCTCACGCATCCGCGCCACGGCACGCGCAAGACCTACCAGGTGACCACCGATCGTCCGCTCACCCCCGCCGACATCCGGCGCCTGACCACGACCGGTGTGCAGAACGACGGCGAAACGCTCCGCGCGCTCGCCATCCGCGCCCAGGCGCCCGGCCGCTACATCTTCATCCTCGGCGAGGGGAAAAACCGCGAGATACGCCGCATGCTCGAATCGCTCGACAACCGCACGCGCAGGCTCAAACGCATCTCCGTCGGCGGGCTCCGTCTCGGCGGCCTCCCGATGGGCCAGTGGCGCAAGCTCACCCCCGCCGAAGCCCAGCTCGCGCTTTCGGTTTCCGCGGCACGCCGCAATCCCTGATTTCGAACGGGACGCGACCTGTATTATCCGTTTTTCCCGTCCGATGCGGGCGAAATCGTCATTTGCGCGCGGTGCGCATCTGGTGGATGTGGCGGTGGTATTCCTGGAGGCAACTGACCTCGAAACGCCCGAATTCGAGCTGGTCGCGCAGACCGTCGACAGCTGCTTCCGCGCCCGCGATGGTCGTGGTGATCGGGATGCCCGCCGCGATCGACTTGGAACGCATCCGTATCTCGTCGACCATGGCCTCCGCGCCGTTCTCCGAGGTGTTGATGACCCACTGGATCTCGCCCTCGTGGATGAGGTCGAGCAGATTCGGCCGTCCCTTCGAAATGCGGAAGAGCGCGTTCACGCGGATCCCCTCGTTGCAGAGCAGCGTGGAGGTGCCGAGCGTGGCGTACAGCTTGAATCCGAGTTCGACGAGCTTGCGTGCGACCTCGACGATGCGCGGCTTGTCCTGGTCCTTCACGGAGAGGAAGACGCTGCCCTGTTTCGGCAGGCGCGACCCGGCGGCGAGCTGGCTTTTCAGGTAGGCGATGCCCCAGTCCGGGTCGAGGCACATTACCTCGCCCGTCGACTTCATCTCCGGGGTCAGCACGATGTCAACGCCGGGGAACTTCACGAACGGGAACACGGCCTCCTTCACGGCGGTGTACGGCAGGACGACCTCGCGCGTGAATCCGAGGTCGGCGAGCTTGCTCCCGGTCATGCAGAGCGCGGCGAGTCCGGCGAGGTGTACGCCGATGGCCTTGCTGACGAACGGGATCGTACGGGACGCGCGCGGATTGACCTCGATCATATAGATTTTTCTGTCCTTGACCGCGAGCTGCATGTTCATGAGGCCGTTCACGTGGAGCGCGGCGGCGAACTCGCGGGCATAGACACGGATTTGCGCCAGGATCTCAGGTGACAGGCTCATCGGCGGGGTGATGCTGGCGGAGTCGCCGGAATGGCATCCGGCGGGCTCGACGTGCTCCAGGATCGCGCCGATCACGGTCGTCTCGCCGTCGGAAATGCAGTCCACGTCCAGCTCGATCGCATTCTCCAGGAACCGGTCGATCAGGATGGGTTTGCCCTCGGCGACGCGCGCCGCCTCCTCGGCGAACTTGCGCAGATATTTTTCCTTGTAGACGATCACCATGCCGCGTCCGCCGAGCACGAAACTCGGGCGCACGAGCACGGGATAGCCGATCTTCTCCGCGATGGCGAGCGCTTCGTCCACGGTGTGCGCGATGCCGCTTTCCGGCTGGAGGATGCCGATCTTCGTGGCAAGCTGTTTGAAATAGTCGCGGTCCTCGGCGAGGTCGATGTCGTCCGGGCTGGTGCCGATCACGTTCGCCCCGGCTGCCTTCAGCGCCTGCGCCAGGTTCAGCGGCGTCTGACCGCCGAACTGCACGATCACGCCGGAACACTGCTCGCGCTCGTAGATGTGCATGATGTCCTCGAGCGTGAGCGGCTCGAAATAGAGCTTGTCGCTGGTGTCGTAGTCGGTGGAGACGGTTTCCGGGTTGGAGTTCACCATCACGACCTCGTAGCTCGCCTTGCGCAGCGCGAACGCCGCATGGCAGCAGCAGTAGTCGAACTCGATGCCCTGACCGATGCGGTTCGGACCGCCGCCCAGCACCATGATCGACTTTTTATCGCCTCTCGGGCGCACGGGTTCGCCCGCGTCCGCGTAGGAGCTGTAGTAATACGGCGTGATCGCCTCGAATTCGCCGGCGCAGGTGTCGACCGCGCCGAAGCTCGGGAGCAGGCCGATGTTTCTGCGTGTCGCCGCGACCTCGTTTTCAGTCGCGTGCAGCAGGAACGCGATCTGACGGTCGCTGTAACCGAATTCCTTCGCCTGACGGAAGAGCGCGGGCTCGGTGGAGAGGGTATCAAGTGATCCGGCGGACGCGATCTCGTCCTCGAATATGGCGAGTTCGTGCAGATGGCGCAGGAAGAAGCGGTCGATCTTCGTGAGCGCAAAAATCTTCTCGACGTCCCAGCCGCGTTTGAACGCCGCGCGAAGACAGAAGATGCGGTCGGCGTTCGGCTTCACGAGCTTTTTCTCCAGTACTTCGTCCGAGGCGGATTCGAACGCCGCGTCCTTGCCGTCCGCGCCGAACCCGGCACGGCCCGTTTCGAGCGAACGCAACGCCTTCTGGAGACTCTGTTTGAAGTTGCGTCCGATGGCCATGACCTCGCCGACGGATTTCATCTGGGTACCGAGCGTGGGGTCGGCGGCGGGGAATTTTTCGAACGTGAACCGCGGGACCTTCGTCACGATGTAGTCGAGCGCGGGCTCGAAACAGCTCGGCGTGCTGCCCGTGATGTCGTTGCGGAGTTCGTCCAGCGTGTAGCCGACCGCGAGCTTGGCGGCGATCTTCGCGATGGGGAATCCGGTGGCCTTCGAGGCGAGCGCGCTCGAACGCGACACGCGCGGGTTCATCTCGATGATGATGCGGCGGCCAGTGTCGGGGTTGACCGCCCACTGCACGTTCGATCCGCCGGTCTCAACGCCGATCGCGGCGAGCACGCGCAGGGAATCGTCGCGCATTTCCTGGTATTCGCGGTCGGTGAGGGTCTGGATGGGCGCGACCGTGATGGAGTCGCCCGTGTGGACGCCCATCGGGTCGAGGTTTTCGATGGAGCAGACGATGACGCTGGAGCCTTTCTTGTCGCGCATGACCTCCATCTCGAATTCCTTCCAGCCGAGCAGGGATTCCTCGATCAGGACTTCGTGGTTGAGGCTGGCTTCGAGGCCGCGCCGCACGATCTCGCGGAATTCCGCCTCGTCGTGCGCGATGCCTCCGCCCGTGCCGCCGAGCGTGAAGCCGGGACGGATGATGAGCGGCCAGGTGCCGATGGTGCGCGCGATGGCGTCCGCCTCGCTTTCGGAGTGCGCGGAGCCGGACTGCGGCAGGTCGAGCCCGAGGTCCTGCATGGTCTTTTTGAAAAGCTGGCGGTCCTCGGCGCGCGCGATGGCGTCCGCGCTGGCGCCGATGAGCTCGACGTGGTAGCGTTTCAGGATGCCGTTCTTGTTCAGCTCCATGGCGAGGTTGAGCGCGGTCTGGCCGCCGAGCGTCGGCAGGATGGCGTCGGGGCGTTCGCGCCGGATGATCTCGTGGAGGATGTCGCACGTGAGCGGTTCGATGTAGGTGCGGTCGGCGAGCTCGGGATCGGTCATGACGGTCGCCGGGTTGGAGTTCACGAGCACGACCTCGAACCCGTCCTGTTTCAGCACCTTGCACGCCTGCACGCCGGAGTAGTCGAACTCGCAGCCCTGGCCGATCACGATCGGGCCGGATCCGATCAGCAGGATCTTCTGGATGTCAGTGCGTTTCGGCATTTTGACGACCTTTCAGCGCCGCTTCCACGAGCCCGTCGAAGAGCGGGTGCGCGTGCATGGGGCGTGATTTGAATTCGGGGTGGAACTGGCAGCCGATGAAGAACGGATGGTCCGGGATCTCGACGATTTCCACGAGGCCGCGCTGCGGATTCACGCCGCTGATGCGCAGTCCGGCGGATTCGAGCGCTTCGCGGTACTTCGGATTGAACTCGAAGCGGTGGCGGTGGCGTTCCTGAATGTGCTCCTGCCCGTAGAGGCGTTCCGCGAGCGAGCCGGGGACGAGGTCGCAGTCGTACGCGCCGAGGCGCATGGTGCCGCCCTTGTCGTGGATCGTGCGCTGTTCGTCCATAAGGTCGATGACCGGGTTCGGCGTGCTCTCGTCGAACTCCGAGCTGTGGGCGTCGGCGAGCCCGAGGACGTCCCGCGCGAACTCGATCACGGCACACTGCATGCCCAGGCAGATGCCGAGAAACGGCAGATTGTGCGTACGGGCGTATTCGATCGCCTTGATCTTGCCGTCCACGCCGCGCGTCCCGAATCCGCCGGGCACGAGGATGCCGTCCACGCCGTTCAGGAGCACCGCCGGATCTGCGGACATGAACTCCTCGGATTCGATCTTGCGCACCTCGACCTTGCAGGAATGTTTGATCCCGGCGTGGCTGAGGGATTCGTAGATGCTCTTGTACGCGTCCTGGTGACGGATATACTTGCCGACGACCGCGATGGTGCATTTGGTCTGCGGATGCAGCACGCCGTCGAGCCAGGCGCGGTATTCGTCCAGGTCGATGGTGCGCGGTTCGAGGTGAAGCAGTTCCAGCACGCGCGTGTCGAATTCCTGTTCCTCCAGCTCCAGCGGGACTTCGTAGATGGAGTTCTGTACGTCCAGCTCCTCGATCACGCAGTTGCGCCGCACGTTGCAGAAGAGCGACAGCTTGTTGAGGTGTTCCTCCTCCATTGGCACCTCGGACCGGCACACGAGGATGTCCGGCACGATGCCGATGCTGCGGAGCGCCGCCACGGAATGCTGGCTGGGCTTCGTCTTGATCTCCTTCGCCGCGCGGATGAACGGCACGAGCGTGAGGTGAATGAAGATCGCGTCGCCCGCGGGGGCCTCGAGCTTGAACTGGCGGGTGGCCTCCTGGAACGGCAAACTTTCGATGTCGCCGGTGGTGCCGCCGATCTCCGTGATGGCGATGTCCACGTCGTCGCTCTCCAGCGAACGGATGGCGGCCTTGATCTCGTCGGTGATGTGCGGCACGACCTGCACGGTGCCGCCAAGGTAGCCGCCGGCGCGTTCGCGCGCGATCACGCTGCCGTAGATGCGGCCGGAGGTGTAGTTGCTGGCGTGGGAACACGTCACGCCGGCGATGCGTTCGTAGTGGCCGAGGTCGAGATCGGTTTCCGCGCCGTCGTCGGTTACGAAGACTTCGCCGTGCTGGTACGGGCTCATGGTGCCGGGGTCCACGTTCAGGTACGGGTCGAGCTTCTGCATCGCCACGCGGTATCCGCGCTGTTTCAGGAGGAACGCGAGGGCGGCTCCAGTGATGCCTTTGCCGAGGCTGGAAACGACTCCGCCCGTGATGAAGATGTGTTTCGTTTTCATGATCTACTTGTCCTCCATGAGTTTGCGGAACGCGTCGAAAAGCCCGGCTGCGTCGTGCGGTCCGGGGGCTGCTTCCGGATGGTACTGCACGCTGAACGCCGGGAGCGTTTTGTGGCGGATTCCTTCTATCGTATTGTCGTTGAGATTGATGTGCGTAAGTTCGAGTTCGGCGGGCAGATCCGTCAGCGCGAAATTGTGGTTCTGGCTGGAGATCGCGACCTCGCCGGTGAGGATGTTTTTGACGGGGTGGTTGCAGCCGTGATGCCCGAATTTCAGGCGGCCGCACTTCGCGCCGCACGCCAGACCGAGCAGCTGGTGCCCGAGGCAGATCCCCATCATCGGGACGCCGTGCCCGAGCAGGGCGCGGATGTTTTCGATGGCGTAGGTCACGGCGGACGGGTCGGCGGGTCCGTTGGAGAGGAATATGCCGTCCGGTTTCGCATTGAGCACGACTTCGGGCGGAGTCGAGGCGGGGACGACCGTCACGCGCATGTCGCGCGCGGCGAGCATCCGCAGGATATTGTATTTCACGCCGAAATCGTACACGATCACGTGATATTTCCCGTCGTCGTTCCAGTCGTACGGGACCGGCGTCGTCACGATGGAGGCGTAGTCCTGCCCCTCAAGGCCTTCCCACGCCTGCGCCCGCTTCACGGCTTCTTCTTCCGTGATCGTTTCTTCGCTCACATGCAGATATGCTTTCTGGCTGCCCTTCGTGCGCAGATGCAGCGTCAGCGCCCGCGTATCGACTCCGGCGAGGCCGGGCTTGCCGTAACGCTTCATGATCGCGGAGAGCTCCTCGCGGGAACGCCAGTTCGAGGCGGGATTGAGTTCCTGTATGATTAGTCCGTTGAGGAAGAGACTCCGCGACTCCATATCCTCTTGCGTGCAGCCGTAGTTGCCGACCTCCGCGGTCGTGAGCGTCACGAACTGTCCCGCGTAGGACGGGTCGGAGATGATCTCCTGATATCCGGTCATGCCGGTATTGAACACCGCTTCGCCCGTGCGGTCGTGCAGGTCGCCGAACGCATAACCGTGAAAGACCGTGCCGTCGGCGAGCGCGAGAAATGCTTTGCGTTCGCGCTGCTGTTTCCAAAAATCCTGATAATCGCTCATGTCAGTATGCTCTTTCCTGATTGTTTTCCATGAAGTTCACCAGCGCGCGGTTCGCCGTACGGATGCCGCCGGGCGTGGGGTAGTCCCCCGTGAAATACCAGTCGCCGGGGTAGTCCGGGCAGCAGGAATGCAGCGCCTCGACGGTCTGGTAGACGACCTTGAGTTCGGCCTTGAGTCCGGGCGGGGTGAGGAGTCGCGCGATCTCCTTGTAGAGTTCTTCCTCGTCGACCGCATCGTAGATCTCGCGCATGTGGTTTTCGTTGGGCGCGGCGCCGGACAGCACTTTCCGTGCCGCTTCGCATGCGCGGTTCAGCACGTCTTCGCGGCCGGTGCGCCGCAGGATCGCGACCGCCGCCTGGAACGCCGCCAGATCGCCCGCGCACGCCATGTCGATGCCGTAGCAGTCCGGGTACTTGACCGGGGGCGCGGAACTCGCCACGATGATGCGTTTCGGGCAGAGGCGGTCGAGGATCGGCAGGATCGCGTTCCGCATGGTGTTGCCGCGCACGATGGAGTCGTCCAGCACGACCAGCGTGTCCACGCCCGGCCGGATCAGCCCGTAGGTCACATCGTAGACGTGCATATAGAGCTCGCGGCGGCTGTCGGCGTCGGCGATGAACGTGCGGAATTTCGCGTCCTTGATCGCGATCTCCCCGAAGCGCACGTTGTGGTCCTGATGCGCCGCCATCGTGAAGAGCGTTTCGAGCATGCCGTGGTAGCTGACGCGCGCGGAGTTCGGGATGTAGCTGAAGAATGTCGTGTCGAAATCGTTGTCAACCGCCTGAAGAACCGCCGGGACCAGCGATTTGCCGAGGCGTTTGCGTTCGCGGTGGATGTCCGCGTCGTTCGGACGCGAGAAGTAAATGCGCTCGAAGACGCAGCTGCGGCGTTCCACGGGTTCCAGGCAGTCCAGGATCTCCACGCCGCCATCCGCCCGCGCGACCACCGCCTTGCCCGGCGGGACCTCCATGACTTCGGACGTGGCGCAGTCGAACGCCGCCTGGATCGCGGGACGTTCGCTCGCCGCCGTAAATACTTCATCGTCAAAATAAAAATATCCGGGACGTATCGCATGGGGGTCCCGGATCACAAATGCATCGCCCGCGCCGTTGAAGCCGCAGAGGGTGAACGCGCCGTCAAGGCCGTTCAATGCCTGTCGAAGAATCTTCGCCCAGTCCGGCGAACCGGGGTGAAGATTGGAGTCCTGTTCCAGGTAGTGCGCGATGATCTGGAGGATCAGATAGCCGTCCGCGCGGCTCTTCGGATGGTGCCCCAGACGCAGAAACTTTTCGAAGAGTTCGTTCGCGGACGTGAGGTTGAAATTGCCCGCCAGCAGAAGCGTCCGCCGCAGGCAGTTCGAATCGTGCACGAACGGATGGCAGGCGGATTCCTCGTCCCGTCCGTACGTCGCATAGCGCAGATGTCCCAGCAGAAGTCCGCCGTCGAATCCCGGCGCCCCGGCGCACCGTCCGAGCAGGTCGGCCAGCGGGTCTTCCGAGGCGGCGGAACGTTCCACGCGGTAGGCCGGGAGACCGGGTTCCGGATTGAGATACAGCGACGCGATCCCGGCGCCGTCCTGCCCGCGGTTGTGCTGTTTTTCGAGCAGGAGCGCCATTTTGCTGAATCCGTAGTCGGCGCTGCCGTACTTGCTGAAATAGTATTCCTGCGGCTTGCGAAGCCGGAGCAGCGCGACTGCGCATTCATGTTTGACCGCATCAGACATTGCGGTACTCCTTTCCGTGCGGATTTGGTAATGTTTTTTTGTATTTTTCCGGCATTTGACAAGCATAAAACATGCCAAACGGCTTTGAGGCGGGAACCGGCAAATGAATATTACACTTTTTGTAACCATCGAATTACATGATTACAAATCCTGTAAAATCGTGGTGCGGCTTTTCCGCTGAATGAGGTGTTGGCACGGGATTTGCTTACCTCCCGCTGATCTGTTTCAATTTGAACTTGACGAAGAAAGGCAAAAACATGGAACATCAAATCTTCCGACAGCAACCGCAGGGACTCTATGATCCGCGGCAGGAACACGACGCGTGCGGCGTCGGCATGGTCGCCGACCTGAACGGACGCGCATCGCACGATATAGTGAAGAAAGGTATTACGATCCTGTGCCGTCTGATGCACCGCGGCGCGGCGGGAAGCGACCCGGAGACCGGTGACGGCGCCGGACTTCTGCTCTCCATGCCCGACGAGTTCTTCCGCGCGAAATCCGGCGTGAAGAAACTGCCCGAAGCCGGGAAATACGCCGTGGCGATGATCTTCGGCGGACTCGGCGCGGAAAAGGATGTCGAAGACGTAATCCGCGCGGAAGGCGGCAATATCCTGGGCTGGCGCGAAGTTCCGGTCGTGCCGGAGAAGATCGGCCGCACCGCCCGCAAGAACATGCCCGTGATCCGTCAGCTCTTCATCGAGGGACGGAGTTTCGAGGATAACGTGGCGTTCGAGCGCAAGCTCTTCGTGATGCGCCGCCTGATCGAAAAGCGTAAGCTCGACCTTTACATCTGCAGCATGTCGTCGCGCAATATCGTCTATAAAGGTCTGCTGCTCGCGACCCAGCTGGAACAGTTCTATCCCGACCTCGACGACGAGCTGTTCCGTTCGCGTCTGGCGATCGTGCACCAGCGCTACAGTACGAACACGTTCCCGACGTGGCAGCTGGCGCACCCGTTCCGCTACCTGGCGCATAACGGCGAGATCAACACCCTGCGCGGCAACCTGAACGCCATGCGGGCGCGCGAACATCTTCTGAAGAGCGAGCTGTTCGGCGACGACCTCGCGAAGCTCCTCCCCCTGATCGAGCCCGGCCAGAGCGATTCCGCCTCGCTCGACAATATGTTCGAACTGCTCGTCGCCGCGGGGCGTTCCCCGGAACACGCCATGCTGATGCTGATCCCGCAGGCTTGGGGCGCGAAATATTATATGGGACGCGATGTGCGCGGGTTCTTCGAATACCACTCCGCGCTCATGGAACCGTGGGACGGTCCCGCGGCGATCGCGTTCTCCGACGGCGTGAACGCGGGCGCGATCCTGGACCGCAACGGTCTGCGTCCGGCGCGTTACACAAAATGTAAAGACGGACTTTTCGTGCTCGCGAGCGAGACCGGCGTGCTGGATATCCCCGCCGAGGACGTGGAGCTGAAAGGCCGTCTGAAACCCGGCGAGATCATCCTGCTGGACATGGAGAATCACCGCATTGTGCCGGACTCCGAGGTCAAGAACCGTCTGGCGCGCAGCAAACCGTACCGCCGCTGGGTCGAGGAGAACCGCCTCTCCGTGCACGGGCTTTTCACCGACATCACCGCCTCTCGCCCGGTGGAGGACCTGACGGCGAAACAGCGTTTCTTCGGGTACACCCGCGAGGACATGGATGTGATCCTGAAGCCGATGGCGATCCAGGGCAAGGAGCCGGTCGGATCCATGGGCAACGACGCCGCGCTCGCCGTGCTCTCCGAACGTCCGCAGCTGCTTTTCCAGTATTTCAAACAGCTTTTCGCACAGGTCACGAACCCGCCGATCGATCCGATCCGCGAGGAACTCGTGATGAGCCTGATGACCTATATCGGCAACAAGGGCAACATCCTGGACGAAACGCCCGAACACGCCCGCCTCATCAAGCTCCGCCGCCCGGTCCTCACCGACGACGAACTCCGCCAGCTTCAGAATTTCGGTGTGCAGGGGTATCATTCACACGTCTTGAGCTGCGGATTCCCGGTGAAGGGCGGGGAAGCCGCGCTGCGCGACGCTCTGAAAGCGCTTGCGGAAGAAGCTGTCGCCGCGGCGAAAGCCGGCGAACATATCCTGATCCTGTCCGATCACGATCTGCCGCAGGGACAGGCCGCCATCCCGAGCCTGCTCTCCTGTTCCGCCGTGAACCGCGCGCTGGTCGATGCCGGGCTTCGTCCGGAAACCGGCCTGATCGTGCAGTCCGGCGAGGTGCGCGAGGTGATGCACTTCGCGCTGCTGCTGGGCTACGGCGCGACCGCGGTCAATCCGTATCTGGCGCTCGCCACGGTGTCTGCGCTGGCGAACTCCGGCGCGATCAACCTAGACCCCGTGACTGCCGCCAGCAACTACATTCAGGCGGTCGACAAGGGCCTCCTGAAGATCATGTCCAAGCTCGGCATCTCCACGCTCAGGAGCTACCGTTCCGCGCAGGCGTTCGAGGCGGTCGGACTGAATCCCGAATTCCTGCAGGAATTCCTCCCCGGCACGGCAAGCCGCGTCGGCGGCATCGGCCTTGCCGAGATCGCCCACGAGGCCGTTCTGCGCGCGTCCGCCGCGGAAGCTGCCGAATCCCCGCTGCTCCCCGGCGGCGGCCAGTACCGTTACCGCAAGGACGGCGAGGCGCACCTCTGGACGCCTGAATCGCTGGGCACGTTCCGCCAGGCCGTGCAGACCGGCGATTACAATAAGTTCAAGGAATACAGCCGCATGATCGACGACCAGGCGCATCACCTGTGCACCCTGCGCGGCCTGTTCCAGTTCAAAAAGAAACGCGCGATCTCCATCAACGACGTCGAAAGCGTCGAAAGCATCCTGAAACGCTTCGTTTCCGGCGCGATGAGCCTCGGCTCCCTCAGTCCGGAGGCGCACGAGACCATTGCGAAGGCGATGAACGCGGTCGGCGCGATGAGCAACAGCGGCGAGGGCGGCGAGAATGCCGAACGCTTCGGCACCGAGTTCAATTCCGCCATCAAGCAGGTCGCCAGCGGACGCTTCGGCGTCACGATCGAATACCTCCGCAACGCCCGCGACATCCAGATCAAGATGGCGCAGGGAGCCAAGCCCGGCGAGGGCGGCCAGCTGCCCGGCCACAAGGTCAATGAATTCGTCGCGAAGATCCGCCACGCCATGCCCGGCGTCACGCTCATCTCCCCGCCGCCGCACCACGACATCTACTCCATCGAGGACCTCGCGCAGCTCATCTACGACCTGCGCAACGCCAATCCGAAGGCGCGCATCTCCGTGAAGCTCGTTTCCGAGCTCGGTGTCGGCACGGTCGCCGCGGGCGTCGCCAAGGCGCACGCCGACGTGGTGCTGGTCTCCGGCCACGACGGCGGTACCGGCGCGTCCCCGCTCACCAGCATCAAGCACGCCGGACTCCCGTGGGAGCTCGGCGTGGCGGAAGCCCAGCAGACGCTCGTGCTGAACGGCCTGCGCGGCAAGATCAAGCTCCAGGTGGACGGCCAGCTGAAGACCGGACGCGACGTGGTCATCGCCGCGCTGCTCGGCGCGGAGGAATTCGGGTTCGCCACCACGATCCTCGTCTGCATCGGCTGCGTGATGATGCGCCAGTGCCACAGCAATACCTGCCCGATGGGCGTGGCGACGCAGGATCCCGAACTCCGCAAGCGCTTCGCGGGCAAGCCCGAATACATCATCAACTTCCTGCGGTTCATCGCGCAGGAGGTCCGCGAATACCTCGCCTCGCTCGGACTGCACTCGCTGGAGGAGGCGTGCGGACGCTCCGACCTGCTCGAAACGAACCACGCGGTCGATTTCTACAAGACCATCCGCCTCGATTTCGGCAGGATCTTCGAACGGGTCAAGGGCGGCGCGGTGCATTTCGACGCGAACGAAGCGCCGTACGAACTCGTGAATTTCGACCGCCGCGCCATCCTGCCGAAGCTGAAGCTGAACGGCAAAAAGGAAAGCATTTCCGCCGTTATCACGAACTCCGACCGCACCGCGGGCGCGGAACTCGCCGGGATCGTGGCGGAGAAATTCGGCGAAAACAAGCTCGCCGAGGACACGATCCAGGTCAACCTCGCCGGCGTCGCCGGACAGAGTTTCGGCGCGTTCCTGCCGAAGGGCGTCACGCTCCGGCTGGAGGGCGAGGCCAACGACTTCGTCGGCAAGGGCCTCTCCGGCGGCAAGATCGTGATCCGTCCGCCCGAAAACGCGGGCTACGACGCCGAGAACAACGTGATCGCCGGAAACGTGATCGGGTACGGCGGCACCTCGGGCAAGATATTCCTCTACGGCATCGCGGGCGAACGCTTCGCCATCCGAAACAGCGGCATGACGCTCGTCGCGGAAGGCGTGGGCGACCACGGCTGCGAATACATGACCGGAGGCCGCGTGGTCGTGCTCGGGCACGTGGGCGTGAACTTCGCCGCGGGCATGACCGGCGGGCTGGCGTACATCTACGACGAAAAGGGCCATTTCGACCTCAGCTGCAGCACGGACGGCATCGATCTGGAAAGCATCGAGTCCGGCACCGAAGCCGAGCACGAACTGAAGTCCCTGCTGGAGGAGTATTTCCATGAGACCGGCAGCAAGAAAGCCGCGCGCATGCTCTCCGACTGGGAGCAGTACCGCCCGAAATTCGTCCGAATCTTCCCCGTCGAATACCGCAACGCGCTCGCACGCGCCGCCCGCTGAGAAAGGAGCAACCTGACCATGATCGAACGCATTCACGATATCTACCGCCCCGCGGACGAACGCGTCCGCGATTTCAACGAAGTCGAAGTCCGTCTCGCCCCGGAACAGGTCCGCGAGCAGATGCTCCGCTGCCACAACTGCGGCGTGCCGTTCTGCCACGGCGCGGGCTGTCCGCTCGGGAACGTGATCCCGGACTTCAACAGCGCCGCCGCGGACGGCGACTGGCTGACCGCCTGGCGCATCCTCTCCGAGACAAGTTTCTTCCCCGAATTCACCTGCCGCATCTGCCCCGCCCTGTGCGAGGGCGCGTGCTGCAACGGCGTCAACGACGACCCCGTGATGGTGCGCCAGTGCGAAAAGGTCATCGTCGAAACCGCCTTCGAAAACGGCTGGGTGAAGCCGGTCGTCCCCGCGGTCCGCAACGGCAAGCGCATCGCCGTCGTCGGCAGCGGCCCGTCCGGCCTGTACGCCGCCGAGGCGCTGAACCGCGCCGGATTCGGCGTCAAGGTCTTCGAGGCGAACCACAAGCCCGGCGGACTCCTCCGTTACGGCATCCCCGATTTCAAGCTCGACAAGCGCGTCATCGACCGCCGGATCTCCCTCATGCGACAGGCCGGGATCGAATTCCAGACCGACTGCCGCATCGGGCTTGATGTCGCCGGGCAGTATCTCCTGCGGAACTATGACGCGGTCGTGCTCGCCACCGGTACCCCGTGCGCCCGCGACCTGAACATTCCCGGCCGCGATCTGGACGGCGTCCACTTCGCGCTCGAATTCCTGCAGGGACAGAACCGCGTGAACGACGGCGAACTCCGTACGCTCCCCGTCAACGCGAAGGGCAAACGCGTGCTCATCATCGGCGGCGGCGATACCGGCAGCGACTGCGCCGGGACCGCGATCCGTCAGGGCGCGGCCAGCGTGAAGCAGGTCGAGATCATGCCGATGCCGCCCGAGACACGTTCCAAATCCACGCCGTGGCCTGCCTGGCCGTGGATGCTCCGCACCAGCTCCAGCCACAAGGAAGGCTGCGAACGTGAATGGAACGTGGCGAGCGACCGGTTCCTCGGCGAAAACGGCGTCCTGACCGGAGTCGAGGTGCATTCCGTCAAGTGGGAGACCACGTCCGAAGGCAAGCCGCTGAAGCCCGTCGCGGTCGAAAACTCCACGCGCGTCATCGAAGCCGACCTGATCCTGCTTGCCATGGGCTTCAGCGGAGCCGATCCCAAGGGGCCCGCCGCCGATCTCCAGCTCAAGTTCACGCCCCGTAACGGCCTGATCGCCGATCCCGAACACCATGTCTATACCGTGGGCGACTGCACTACAGGCGCTTCGCTCGTGGTCCGTGCGATGGCAGACGCGAAGAAGACGGTTCAGGAGATCATTCGCGATTTAGCATGATTTGGAGTGATTTGACGCGAAACATGAAAGGAGATGGTGTTTTCCCCTTGATAAAACACAACCAAACATGTATATTATACTATCATGAATAAAATTGCCAATCCGCAACTCCTCGTCATTCAGAAGGTCAGCTCGGTCATCACCCGTGAACGCGATGTGCAGGCGCTCCTCGAAAGCGTCCTCTCCATCCTCGAAAGCGACATGGGCATGATCCGTGGCACCTTTGCCCTTCTGTACGGCGATACGCTGAAGATCGAGGTCTCCTGCGGACTGGCGGAAACCGAGAAGAAACTCGGTCACTACCGCATCGGCGAAGGCATCACCGGACATGTCGCTGAGACCGGGCACAGCCACGTGATCCCCGACATCAGGAGCGACAGCCGGTTCCTGAACCGCACGGGTGCACGGCATTACACGGAACAGGTCGCGTTCATCTGCGTCCCGCTGATCCACCACGAACATGTGATCGGCACGCTCTCCATCGACCGTCCCGTCCTCCCGGACACCGACCTCGACAGCGACGTCGCGTTCCTGGAGATCATCGCGAACATCACCGCCGACGCCGCGGCCGCATGCGTGGAGATCCACGACGAACGCGAATCCCTCCTCGAGGAAAACCGCAAGCTCCGCAGCATGCTCCAGAAGGCTCCCGGCAAGATGATCGGCAACTGCCGCGAGATGCAGCTCGTCTACGAACAGCTCCAGCAGGTCGCCCCGTCCGACGCCACGGTCCTCATCCGGGGCGCGAGCGGCACCGGAAAGGAGCTCCTCGCGCGCGCCATCGTGGAACTCTCCGGCCGCAAGGACAAGCCGTTTATCACGCTGAACTGCGCCGCTCTCCCGGAAAACCTCGTCGAAAGCGAGCTTTTCGGACACGAGAAGGGCGCGTTCACGGGCGCGGTCAGCCGCCGCATCGGACGCGCCGAAGCCGCCGACGGCGGCACGCTCTTCCTCGACGAGATCGGCGACCTGACCATGCAGACCCAGGTGAAGCTCCTGCGGTTCCTGCAGGAACGCACTTTCTCGCGCGTCGGCAGCAACGAAGAGCTGCATTCCAACGTGCGGTTTCTCGCCGCCACCAGCCGCAACCTTGAGGAGCTGATGGAGAAGAAGCTCTTCCGCGAGGACCTGTATTACCGCCTGAACATCTTCCCCATCATGATGCCGCCCCTCGCCCAGCGCAAGAGCGACATCATCCTGCTCGCCGAGTATTTCATCGAGAACCTGAACGTGAAGTACAACAAGGCGATCCGCAAGCTCTCGCCCGGCGCGATCCACCTGCTCATGAACTACAGCTGGCCGGGCAACGTCCGCGAACTCGAAAACTGCATGGAACGCGCCGTGCTCACTGCTACCGACGACTGCGTCCAGGCTCATAACCTGCCGCCCTCGCTTCAGGCCGCCGGTTCTTCCTCCGGATCGTCCGCCGCTACGCTCGGAGACGACTCCTCCACGCTCGAAGTCCTGCTTGCCAACTACGAACGCGAGATTCTCCAGGACGCCATCCGCAAGAACGACGGCAATCTTTCCGCAGCCGGCCGCAAGCTCGGGCTTTCCCCGCGCATGATGAACTACCGCATGAACCGCCTCGGCCTCAAAAAAGAGTCCTGACAGAACGCGGTTTGCCGGGAATCAGTGCATAAAAATGGTGGATCCTGCCGGGTTCGAACCAGCGACCAAAGGTTTATGAGACCTCCGCTCTAACCACTGAGCTAAGGATCCACGAAAAAAAACGCTCGAAAACCGTCTCCGGTGAGGCTTGACGTCCTGTGTGCCGGAGGCAAAACTCTGAACGGTTCGGCGGTAAATAATATACTCTTTCCTGATCCAAAAATCAAGCCGGAGAACCTGTCTTGAACAGGTTTTGCGAAAGATTCCCCGTGAAAAGGTAAAAATGGACGGCAGACGATTCGTCAGGCCTTCATTACGGAGCGGACGAAGGCGTCGATCTCCGCGCGGAAACGTTCCGGGTTGAACTTGGCGGCATGGGCGGAACATGCCGTAGGATCCCAGTTCGAAGTCGCCTCGAATTCTTCGATGGCGTTTGCGAGCGCGTCCGGGGTCTGTTCGGGGAAGAAAAGGCCGGTCCGGCCGGGCAGGACGGTCTCCAGCGCGCCGCCTTGTCCGAACGCGATCACCGGAGTCCCGGCGGCCTGCGCCTCCAGGGGGATGATGCCGAAGTCCTCGATGCCGGGGAAGATCAGGGCGCGGGCGTTGGTGAAGAGTTCGCGGAAGCGTTCGTTGGAACAAAGGGTTTCGAACGTAATCAGTGGAGAGCCTGCGGCGACCTGCATGATCTCCGCACGTTCGGGGCCGTCTCCGGCGACGATCAGGCGTCGTCCGAGTTTCATGCAGGCGCGGACCGCGATTCCGATGCGCTTGTAATGCGTGATCTGTCCGGCGCACAGGTAATAATCGCGTTTCGGGGCGTCCGCGCCGGGGCGTGCCGGATCGCTGAAGAAGGCGGTGTTGACCGGAGGATGGATCACGGCGGATTTCCTGCCGTAGATGCGGCGGATGCGCTCGGCCACGAACGCGCTGTTCGCGATGAAATGGTCCACGGCGTCGGCGGAACGCCGGTCGTAGTCGCGCATGCGGCGGAGGCAGAGCTTCATGGCGAGTTTGCCGCCGGGACCCGCGGCCTGATAATACATGTCGCTCATATCCCACAGGTAGCGCATGGGCGTGTGGCAGTAGCAGACATGGAGTGCACCGGACGGCTTTCGGATGCCTTTCGCCGGGCCGGACTCGCTGGAGATGATGAGGTCATAGGGCGAGAAATCAAGCCGCCGGAGAGCCGCAGGCATGAGCGGCAGGTACCTCTGGCAGGCGTTGCGTGCGCCGGGCAGACGCGCGATGAAGGTCTCCGTGACATTATGCGAAGAAAACGGCTCGCGGAGCCTGTCCCGGTTCCAGGCGTGCGTGAAAATGTCGGCGTCGGGGTACAGTCGGCAGAGTTCGGCCAGGACATTTTCCCCGCCGCGCATGGCGGTCATCCAGTAATGGATCAGCGCGGTTTTCATCGTGCGCCCCTGCATTTGACGACCTCGACGATGGTGGCGAAGAAGATATGGATGTCCAGCCAGACGGACCAGTTCCGGATATACCACATGTCGAGCAGGATGCGTTTCCCGTAGCTGGTATCGTTGCGTCCGGAGACCTGCCAGAGGCCGGTGATGCCGGGCTTGACGCGGGAGAAGACCTCGTAATTGTCGCCGTAATAGTCGATCTCGGCCTTCACGATGGGGCGCGGACCGATCATGGCGAGTTCGCCGGTGATGACGTTGAAGAACTGCGGAAGCTCGTCGAGGCTGGTCTTGCGGAGAATGCGTCCGACGGGTGTGATACGGGGATCGTGTTCGAGCTTGAAGTTGGCGCGCCACTCGGCGGCGAGCTTCGGATCGTTGGCGAGGATCTGTTCGAGCTGGTCGTCGGCGTCGGTGTACATCGTGCGGAACTTCCAGACATGGATGGGGCGTCCGTTTTTGCCGAGGCGGTCGGCGCGGTACAGGACGGGTCCTTTGCCGGAGAGCTTCACGACGAGCGCGAGGATCAGGAACACGGGGATCAGGATCACGACGCTGACGCACGCGAGGATGAACTCCAGAATGGATTTCGTGAGGCGCGGGATCGGACGAAGGAGCTGATTTCGGATCTCAAGTCCGGCGAGTTCGCGCAGGCAGACCGGCGTGCCCCAGGCGACCGGGATGCCGATGTCGTCGGTCATGAGCAGGATCTGCCGGAAATGCTTCATATAGTCGTGCAGATACTTCGTGATCGCCGGCGGCGGCAGGCAGCAGATGAGGAACTCCGCGCCGGTGCGGGCAGCGACGGACGGGGCGTCGGAAAGCGCGCCGAGACGGTCCTGAATGGCGGGATCGTCGTCGACGAATCCGATGACCCGGAGCCCGAAATGCGCGTTGTCGCGAATCTCTCCCTCAAGTTTGCGGCCGCATTTTCCCGCGCCCGCGATGAGGACGGGGATTTGGCCGACGTTCATCCATTTGAGGATCTTCCGGACCAGATTGCGCGTGAAGCCGACGAGGAAAACGTTCAGGCACGCGCTGACCGCGATGACCACGCGCGAATAATGCTCCGTCTTGCGGGAGAACGTGAGGTAGCAGAAGAGAAGCAGATACGTAACCAGGACCGTGTAGACGCGCCGCCGCATCTCTTCCACGGGATCCAGCGCCATGCCCGGACAGAACGGATTGCCGTGGTAAAGCCGCATGACCGCCGCCAGCAGGATGAAGACGAACAGGAACGGCCACATAGCCATGTAGGTGGACATTTGGTAGTCGCCGCCCATGGCGAGATAGACTGCGGCCGTGCCGAGCCAGCAGGCGGACAGCGCCAGGGCATCCGCCAGCATCAGAAACAGAATGCGGATTCGTCCGGCCGTCATAATGCGGCCTCCTTCCTGCGGAACACCGTGCAGAACGTTTCATGTTCCATCTGAATCGGTTCTCCTACGGAAATCCAGCTGTCGTCCGGCGGGGCGGCGGGAACTTCGCCTGTCTCGGATACGTAGAAATCGGCGTTTTGGGGGGTGCGGACGCGGCGTCCCCCGGCAAGGTAGGCGGAGACGACGTATTTGCTGTCGATCTCGAAGAACATGCCGGGCGCGACACAGCTCTCGTAATCGATCAAATCGAATTTCGGCGCGGCGGCCTGCGAATGCGCGGGCGGATTGGCGCGGAAGAGCGCCGCCAGCTGAAGCGTGCCGTTCCGGACGGCTTTGTGGCGCGGCTCGAAATAGTCCTTCAGGATCGGTCCGAGGCAGTGGAACAGTGCTCCCAGGACATACGCGCAGAGCAGGACGGTCATCGCGGTCCGCATGGAGAAGCGCGGCAGATAACGCGCAAGCAGTCCGGCAATGACCGTGACGCCGCAGAATGTCCAGCCGAACCCGAGCGGGGACACGGGAAGCAGATAGCGCACGGAGAACGTGAGCGTCTGTTCGTACAGGAGCTGGATCGCGATGACGCCCGTATAAACCGCGATGAACGCGAGCAGGAGTTTTTCGCCGGGGGAGAATACGCGGTCGCGAAGGCGGAACGCCAGTCCGACGAGCGCGGGAGCCGTCCACAGCGGATCGAACGCGCGTTCGAACGTGAGGAAGAATTCCTCCATGGTCTCGGAATCCGCCCGGAGCATCAGGCGGACGAACAGAACGGCGAGAAATGCGGCGGACAGGATGCCGCAGGCGATCAGCATTGGTTTCAGGCGTTTCCCGGCGAAAATGCGCGCCAGTATCTTCGCCGCCGCGGCCATCGCGAACGGCGTCAGCGCGGCGATCAGCGCCGCATCCGGCATGGACGGCGCACGCCCGAATGCGGACTCGAACAGCGTGAGATAGCGGACTTCCGGCGTGGGCAGTCCGAACACGGCGTGATTGACGACGGCAGGCAGGAAGACCAGCCCTGCGGTCAGGAGCGTGCTGGCGAGACTCCGGTACGGCACAGGAATATATTTCTTTTTCTCGGGATTCGCCGCGGATTCGCTGCGGACCGCGTCCATACTCCAACGTGCTTCCCAGAGCATCACAGCAAACAGGACGAGCCCGCAGAACAGGATCATCTCGGAGCGCGTGATCATGACGATCCCCGCCCCAAGTCCCAGGTAAAGATACCGCGCGAACGAATCCGGGTCCTCCCGGATCAGGAAGATCGCATGGACGATCAGGATCAGCAGCAGACACTTCATGTTTTCGCGGAGTCCGGTCCCGGCGAGCCGCAGCAAGAATGGATTGACGATATAGACCAGCAGTGCGCCGGTTGCGTTCCGTTCGCCGAAGATGCGTTTCATGATGCTGAAGAGCGGAAAGACCGACGCCGCGAAACAGCCGACGCTGAGGAGCTTCGCCGCCGTGAATCCCGTGATCCCGCCGAGGCGCACGAGTACGCCGCAGAGCACGGGATACAGCATCGGGATGCGCGGATGGAACGCATAAGCCCATTTCCCCGCCGCGAACGCCTCCGCCATCGGCGCATACCGGGTCGCAATGTCGCGTTCCGGGATATCGGCGAAGTACGCCAGCGGTACGGCGAGCAGAAGCGCTGCAAGGAAAAACAGCCACGGCGTGCGGAATGCTCCAGCGGGATTCCCGGGCTGCTGATTCAGAATGGTGCTGGACAATGCCGGATCCTTTCAGTGGTGCACGCAGATCACGGTCAGGATCAGCAGCGCGGTCTCAATCAGATACGCCGCCGTATCGAAAGCCCTGCGGTCAAAATGGAGCGTTCCGTTTTCGGTCCGCTTGATCAGATACCAGGACGTCAGCCAGGTCAGCAGGAACATTCCCGCTGCGCCCCAGATGCGGCGGCTGACCAGAATGAACAGCAGGATCAGGACACAGTCTGCGATCGCGCCTTTCCGGCGTTCCGCGGTGTTCGAGCGGATCAGTTTCGCGCCGGACGGCGTTGTCGCCGCGCTGAGCTCCTCCCGTGCGAAATACGCGCACAGCAGGACGGCGATCAGCCAGTATATTCCTTCGGCATTCACGACTGCCGCGAGCATGATGGCGCGGACGACGAAGAAGACCGCGCCGAAGAACATCGGCTGGGCGGTGAACTTGTCCGGGGCGGCATCGGCGGCTTTCGGGAAGAAGCGCATGGCGAAGAGCGCCGAACCGTTGAACCCGCGCCATCCGGTCAGGATCTCCAGCAGAAGCGCGATCAGGACACCGGAGAACATCGCGCCCGCGAAATCTCCGAACAGCCAGACGATGATCCATGCGATCAGAGAGCACGCCAGCCCGACGGCCAGGCCGATCAACGGGAACCAGACCGGAAAGTCTTCGGGGATTTCCTTCGGTTCCGGCAGAAACGGAAGCGGACGCCCGGTCGCGAGCGTCCACACGGCGGAGAGTTTTTCAAGCGTGCTGTTGTTCACGGTCGGTCTCCTGTATTTTTGTTTCCGGCGCGGCGGGCTGTTCCTCCGGGGCAGGGGGGATCCAGCCGGTATGCTCGCAATAGGCCTTCAGCATGGCGTCGCGGACCGCCTTCGCCAGCTGTTTGCGGTTCCGGCCCTCCGGGTAGATGAGCGGGAGGATGTAGACATCGGCGGTGGATCTGCGGTTGCCGAGGATCGCCCACAGGTGGGGCATGAACGTGGCGTCGCCGTACCAGGCCGGGTGCATGTCGCCTTCCTGGACGCGATAAATCGAGATCATAGGCTGGATCGGGATGTCCGTGCCGCAGACGGTCTCGAACGGCGTGGTCTTGAACTCCTTCAAACCGTGCTGGCCGTCGGACGTTGTCCCCTCCGGGTAGACGATCAGGGGGATCTTCTTCCGCAGGGTGTCGCGGAACTGTTCCATGAGGTTCGCGGCGCTCTGCTTGGAGTCGCGGTCGACCCAGATCGGACGGATCATGTCGGTGTACCAGCCGAGGACCGGCCAGGACTTGATCTCCTTTTTCGGGGTGAACCGCAACCCGAAGATGGACGCGTGCAGGAAGATGTCGACGTAGCTCTGATGGTTCGCAACCACCAGCCCGCCTGTCTTCCGGTATTCCGAGGGATCGCCGTGGATGATCGTGCGGATGCCGAGGATCTTCACGATGCCGCCGCCCCAGTATTTCGTCTGGAGCGCCATGCGGCGGATGCTGTGTTCCACCTCGTAGAGATAGCGGATCGGAAGGCAGTAGATGCCGTGCCAGCTTCCCCACAGGAAAAGTGCGATCACACGGTAGATCCTGCGCAGAATCCGCATCATCGCTCAGTCCCCCGGAAATGTGATGTTCGGGAAGAAATGCTTGTGGTAGCGGTCCGGCAGACGCCACATGTCGACCATGACGGGCAGGTCGATGGAGCCGAACTCATAGTCGAACGCCGGTTCGCCGAGAAGCTTTGCGCCGATCGTGATGTAGCCTTTCAGGAGCGGCGGCATTGCGGCGCGGAGACGCGCACGGTCGTTCAGGATGCTTTCGACCTCCGCCTTGTCCGGGCGGGGGAAGCTGAACTGCGGACGCGGCTTGAAGTCGACGTCCGGGAAAAACAGGCCTTTTTCGCGCAACGATTCGTGGACAGCCCAGGCGACCGCGGGCTGCGCGTCTTCCAGACTTACGCAGCCGCACAGATAACGGCAGCCCGAGCGCAGCGTGATCGCGGCCATCCCGCTCCAAAGAAACGCCACTACGGCGCCGTTGCGGTAGTCCTTGTCCACGCAGGAACGTCCCACTTCGATGATCTGCGGCACATAACGCTCAATGCCGTTGACCTCGTATTCGCGGGCGGAGTACATCTTCTCCGGATCGTTGCCCGGCTGGCCGATCGCGCGGTAGGTGCCGATCGGCATCCCGTTCGACTTGTCGAAAACGATCAGGTGCGCCGCGCCTTCGTCGAACTCGTCGCGGTCGAACTCGGCATCCTTCGCGGAGTCGAGCCCGCGGTTCTGTTCGCAATTGAACACCCGGTAGCGGAGCTTCTGCGCGGCGAAGATCTCGTCCTCTTTTTCCGCGAACTTGAGCAGATAGGCGTCGTTTTCCGTCACGAGGGGCGGAGTTATGATTTTCTGAAGCAGGTTGTCGGTATTGAAATCCACGGAAAAATCCTGTGAGCGCGGGTGAGATGTTCGAATTTCGTATAATGTAATGCCGGAGTTCTCTTTTTTCAATAGCGAATCACGGTTTTTCGGCCTTTTTCTTTGAAAAAGCCCCTGCACACTTCAGGTGCAGGGGGTGTTCGTTCAGTAGAACCGTCCGGTTTTAGCGGACAGAGTAGAATGTTTCACGCATAACTTATGCGATCACAGTCCACTGCATGTCGACGCCGCGACCGAGTTC
>CACWOL010000036.1 GCA_902762495.1 uncultured bacterium
TCAGTGGTCTCGGACTGTGCCGCCTGTCCGGCTCGGTCTTGTATTTCCTGCTTCCTGCATGTTATAATCTGAGCCGGGAATAATCTCAGGCAGAATCTATTCCGGGCAGTTACTTAACATTGATCATTGCGGAGGAGGAACGCCTCTTGAAAAAAGAACCGTTAGATATCAAATTTATTGTCGGCACCGTCATCCTTGTCGCTGTGCTGGTGCTTATGGGAAGCTTTTTCTGGCGCACTGTTGCCGATCAGGCTGCTATCGTCAAGGAAGAAGAAGCCAGGGAAGAAGCTGCCGCGCGGCATGCCATCTATATGTACTATGGCAAGTATTTCAAAAAAGGAATCTTTGTAGACATGGACACCGAGGAATTATTCTCCTGCAGTGTCCCCAAGAATGGAATATACAACAAAAACGGCACCCTGATCGCAGGGGATGTGCTCGAAGAAGGCGACAAGGTCACGAAGGGCCAGAAGCTCCACTTCACGCACTGGGCCGACGTCGTCGACAGCGGCCACACCGACCAGGACGGCAACAAGCTCTGATCCGAGCTGAACAACGGGCGGCGTTCAGCCCGGACGCCCGCCCGACAGATGCACGGCGGCAATCTCCTTCACCGGGGACTGCCGCCGAACTTTTTCTCCCAGACAATGAGGGGGAAAAGATAAGTCGTATCAGCCTTATATGACCAATACGACCTATTCGATCCGCCTCATTTGAGGCGCGTATTTCTTCACGAATATTACTTCTCCGCTTCCTTCAGCGCTTTTGCTTTCTCGATGCGGATAATCGCGCTCTGGGCTTCCGGGATGTCGGTATCCACGGCCTTGCGGTACCAGGCTATCGCCTCGTCAAAATCCTGCGCCACTCCTTCGCCGTTCTCGTAGCAGATGCCGAGCGCATAGAACGCATCGGGGCAGCCCTGGTCGGCTGACTTGCGGAACCATTCCACGGCGAGGGCAGGATCGAGAGCCGTGCCGATGCCTTTGCATAGGAACCTGCCGTAGCTCACCTGCGCCCAGGCGTTGCCGAGTTCGGCGGATTGCCGCAGCAGTTCGGCGCATTCGACGTCCTTGTCCCGCCTGTCGAAAAGCTCCTGCGCCTTGATCAGAAGGCGTTCCGCCTCGGCTTCCGGCGTCGCCTCGGCTTTCAGGTTCCCGACGCGGTCGAGGGCGGCCTGCGCCTCTTCCCCGATGCCCGCGTCAAGCGCTTTTCTGTACCACGCTTCCGCCTCGTTCAGATCCTGCGCCACGCCTTCGCCATTCTCGTAGCAGACGCCGAGCTCGAAGAACGCGATGGCGCAGTTCTGGTCGGCAGACTTGCGGAACCATTCCACGGCGGCGGTCGGGTTCTGCTCCACGCCGACGCCTTTCTTGAGAGTGCCGCCGTAATAGAGCTGCGCCCAGGGCTGGCCGAGTTCCGCCGCCTGACGCAGACAGTCCGCAGACTCCTCGAATTTCTCCTGTTCATACAGCGTGTACGCATGCTTCAGGATCTTGTCCGCTTCGGAACGATAGGGGTCCGCGTTCATCCGGGAGTATACCCCAAAGACCGCGATTCCGATCAACACGACGACCCAGAGTATGATCACGGCCTTGTTCGATTTCTGACCGCCGCATCCGCAGGAGCACCCGCTGGAATCCTGTTTCTTTTCCGCCGGTGTGTTGTTCGTTTCGTTTTCTTTCATATCTATATCCTCACATTCAGGTTGAGTAAGTTTTTTTGTCTAAAGGGAAATCAGTTGCTCCCGACGTTCTCCGTCGACTTCAGATTTGCGATGCGGTCGAGCGCGATCTTCGACATCGTGGCGAAAGACGGATCATCCAGTGCCTTCTGGTACCAGGCCTCGGCTTCATTCAGATCCCGTACCACCCCTTCGCCGTTCTCGTAGCAGATGCCGAGCTGGTAATAAGCCTCGGTGCATTTCTTTTTTGCGGATTTGCGGAGCCATTTCACGGCTTCGGGCATGTTCTGCTCCACGCCGAATCCGTTTTTGAGACGTTCGCCGTAATACATCTGCGCCCAGGCATTGCCGAGTTCGGCGGACTTCCGTAATAATTCCGTGCTTGCTTCGATCTCCCTCTGACCGTAGAGCGTATATGCCTCGTTCAGGAGCCGTTCCGCTTCGGCGGCGTTCTTCTGCTGGGAATATGCGAACCAGCTGAAGCCGCCCAGGAGGAACGTCACCCAGATCGCGATCACGATCTTGTTCGAGCCGGTCCGATTGACGTTTTCGGACGCTCCCTGTATCTGCATCTCCGGGGCCTTGTCTGTTTCGTTCCGCTCCATCGCGGATTCCTTTCCGTCCGGGGGCGTCCGGACCGCCTGTTTTGCCATTTTCCGTACAATATACATCCGGCGACACGAAAATCAAGCATGATTGCGGGATATCCCCGTCTTTTCCCGAAACCGGTCTGTTCCGATGCCGCTTCGGCGCGGCATGAGACGCACGGGGGTTCAGCGGCCATTCGGGAACAGCATGACTTCGAGCCATTCGTTCAGATGGTTGTCGAGCCAGAAGCCATTCACGCGGGTGTAGTTTGCGCGGATCGTTTGGAATTGCGCGTCCGGATTCGCGAAGAGCGCGCTTACCATGCGGTCGAGCTTGTCCGCCGTGTCGAAACAGGCATCCGGGGCGATCTGCATATAGTTGCCGATATCCTGCACGAACGTGGGTGTTCCCTCCGCCCAGGATTCCAGCAGCTTGATCGGGCTTTTGCATTCGTTGAACAGGGAGTGACGCAACGGCTGGATGAAAAGGTCGGCGCGGATGGAACGGCGCACGAGGGGATAGTTCAGGAAGGGGCCGACGGGGATACAGGTGAAGTCGCTGGCGTATTTCATGAGGGCAGGGGGGAATCCGCCGTGGAAGATGAAATCGTATTTGCGGCGGTTCTGCACGATCCACTCAAGGATGCCGGAGAAATCGTCGCCAGCCCCGGTCTGTTGCATGTCGAAGTGAGACATCCCGCAGGAGAAGCAGATGCGCGGTTTCCGCGATTTCTGCGAACGGATCCGGTCGAGAATGGCGGGTTCGTTGTAGGAATCGAAGAAAAAGCGCGGCAGATAGTTCGGGATCACATGGAATTTGCTGCGCGGGAGCCCGAATTTCCGGCTGTAGTAGTCGGCAAGCGGGGCGCACGTGACCGTGATTGCATCGCAGCCGGCCATGTAGATGGGGATGGACTCCTTGCCGCCCCTGAAAATGTCGCGGTAGCAGTTATAAACGGGAATATCCTCATGGACGAGGATGTCGTCGATTTCGTAGACGATGGGGAACCCGTATTTTTCTCTCGCGGGAAGGAGGACCTCCCGGAACCATTTGAGTTCTCGGGGCGTACACGCGCGCTGCAGGCGGAAGGACGAAAGGATCGGGAAAACCTCCTGATTGTTGAACAGCAGACGGGCATCGCAGTACAAGGCCCTGTCGTATATTTGGGAAAGCAGCTGGGAGATAAAGAGGATGCGGTAGTAGGAACAGCCGCCGACGTCGATGTGTGTGGAAGCGAAGGCATGGGGCCGGTCAGGAGAAAGCCGGATCGGGGCAGGGGCTTTCTTTTCCGATGATCCCGAACGTGCCGGAATGGTCAGTTTGGGCTGTACGAATTGAAACATGCTGCGATTTGAAAATAGTTGCCCGGAACATCCGGTTTGTTGTTGCGCTGATAGTATCGGAAACAAAATATAATCCGGCAAATCCGAAAAACAAGCGCCGAAACCCGGAAAAGCGGTCGAAATGAGGAAAAAAAGTGAATATCCGGTTGAAGTTTTATTGTGCGCGGTCTATATTAGTAGAATATTCAGCCAATGATTTCCCCTGCCGGGACATGTCCGAATCCCTGCCCGGCGGTCATGGCGCAACAGGAAGAAGAATTCATGCTCTACTGTCCGAAATGCCAGCAGCTCGAGGCGACCACGCCGCAGAAACACGACGACGGCACGGTGACGTATCTCTGCAAGAAGTGCGGCGGCGCTATCCCGCTGCGCCGCGATCTGCGTCCGGGCGAAGTGGTGGCGGGGTTCGAGATCGAGGAGGAACTCGGACGCGGCGCAATGGGGATCGTGTACCAGGCGCGGCAGACCAACCTCGACCGCGAAGTCGCGATCAAGATCCTGTCCGACGACAGCGCCAGCGACGAGGTGTACGTGGAACGGTTCTTCCGCGAGGCTCGCGCAGCGGCCAGTCTGTCGCATCCGAACGTGGTGCAGGCGTACGACGCGGGCGTGACCGAGGACGGCATCTATTATTTCGTGATGGAGAAGATCACCGGGGAGAATCTGGAGCTGGTGCTGAACAACGTCGGGCCTCTGAACATCCCGCAGGCATTGGACGTTTTCATCTCCGTCGCGAATGCGCTGTCCTACGCATGGACCAGAAATCAGCTCAGTCACGGCGATATCAAACCGGAAAACATCATCATGCGCCTGAACGGGAAGGTCAAGCTCGCCGACTTCGGGCTTGCCCGCCGTGCGAAAGACCCCGATCTTGACGAGGATATCCGCGCCACGCCCGCCTACGCTCCGCCGGAGATCATCAACGGCGACAAGGACGTCCCCGGGTTCAAGTCGGACATGTACTCCTTCGGCGCCACGGCCTACCATATCCTGATCGGACACGAGCCGTTCGTCGGGACTGACCCCGTGAAGGTCTGCGCCATGCAGCTTTCCGACATCCAGACGCCGCTTTCCGAGCTTAATCCGAACATCCCGAAGCGTCTGTCCGATCTGGTCGATGCGCTGATGGAGAAGGATCCCGCGAACCGTCCCGCCACATGGAGCGACGTGGTCGATGAGCTGAAGGCGATTCAACACGAACTCAATGCCGCTCCATCCGCACCCGCGCAGAAAAAGGCGGAAAAAGCCGGAACGGGCCGTGTTCCCGCACAGCCGGCCCGGAAACCTTTCCCCGTGTGGGCTGTCGTGGCCGCCGCGATCCTGCTGATCGCCATCGTTGTCGTGATCGCGTTCGGCATGAAATCAAAAACAGGCGAGCCGGGCAAAGATATTTCGCTCTCGGGCGAAAACCGTCCATCTTCCACCTCGGCGGATCCCGCATCCGGCGGAAAAACGGAACCTGCGTCCGTTCAAGACGAGGCGTTTTATCAGGCGCGCTGGCGGATGATCCAGGAGGAATCCGAAGATTCCGGCCTGGAGCTCGGGCAGGTCGAAAAGTTCGTTTCCGAGGCCGGGGCGAAGGCTCCCGCGGAAGCCGTCGAGGTGCTTGCCGGACTCCGCGCCGCGGAAAAACAAAGCCGTGCGCTGGCCCTGCGGAACGAACTTCTGGACCAGGCGGCGGCCTTCAATTTGAAAGATGCGGCTGACATGGATTTCGACGCGCTTGATGCGCTTTATTCGTCCGTCCTGTCGAAACGCAATGAGCTGACGAAGCTCGACGCCGAACTCTCCGAACACATCTATCTGCCGGAACATCAGGAAAAGATCGACGCCTTCGTGAAATTGCTCTCTGATCTTCAGCTGGCCGTGTCGCTGGGCGGGGAAATCTCGGCCGGAACGACGAAGCCGGAAACGAACAAAGCCGAACAGAAACCGGCCTCTTCCGCGCAGACGAAACCGGAAACGAAAACGGAACCGGGCAAGGCGGAGCCGGAAAAGGTCGCCGGAACTGCGATGGATTCCAAGCTGCTCATGAACTACCTGCTCCTGCTGGACTATCTGCCGGGCGTCATCCATGACGAATCGAAAAGCGCCGAGGTGCTCCGCCTGGTGAACGAGCTGCTGGCGGACAAGGCTTTTACCGAAGATATCCCGCGGAAGAACTGCCTCGGCATCCGGAAATTCCTGGTGCTGAACTCCGCGCCGATGCTGCCGTATCTTGACGAGGACGAAAAGGCTCTCCGCGGGATGAAGCTATTCCCGCGTTCCTACCCGGACAGCGTCCTGGTCGACATCACGGGGACGACGTTCCGCCTGAAAATCCAGGACGAAAAGGCCAATATCATGCAGCGGACCACCTGGAACCAGCTCCGCAGGGACGAGGGGGAAGACCGGATCGTCGTGACCTTGATCAACAGTCCCCAGCTGTCGAAACTGTCCGAGGAGTTCCGCGAATACCTGTATGCGCGGGCTCTGTTCCTCGGCGTCGATCCCGAAGTGCTCAAGAACCGGTTCGACCGCGCTTCGGGGCTCTCCGGTGCGAAACTGGAAGAGCTCGGCAGGATCACCGAATTCTTCCGGGAAAGCCTGCTTGACGAGGAAGACTGATCCCTCCGGCGTGTTCCGATGATGCGTTTTCCTGCTCGTTTTCGGGAAAAACGGGGAAAAAACGGAAAAAAACGCAAAATCCGCTTGACAATTGAAGCAAACAGATGTAAGTTGAAGGCGGAGAGAACAGGGCCGGAGGTCCGGTCCGCTCGAAGAATCATCAGAACCAAGGAGGTCTCATATGGACATTACCGTAAGCGTTCGTCACTTTGAACTTGACAACGAAGTCCGCGATTACGCCGTGAAAGCGGCGGAGGATGCCTTCTCCGAATTTCGCCTGCGCATCAGCAGCGTGAAGATCGTTCTTGACTTGCAGAGAAATCTGATCACGGCACATCTCGACGCTGCCGTGAAGGACCACCCGGTCACGGCGGCTTCCCAGGCGTTCGACAACGTCTACAAGGCCATCGACGAGGTCGTCGCGAAGGCCGCAGCGCAGATGAGACGCTATCTCGACAAGAAACAGGACCACAAGCACACGCCGCCCCTCGGCGAGGCGACTTCGGAATCCTGAGAGATTGATCGTTACCGCGGCTTTATGACTTGAACGCCGCGCGGACATAACGGCATGTCCCGGCAGATGAAAAACTCCGGCGCATGCCGTTCTTTATCCTCCGATTTCGTCCTCATAATGGCGAAAAATGGAAAAAAACAAAAAAAAGCCTGAAAAAAGATTGTTTTCTGCGAAAAACGTGCTATAGTAACTCTTTTCCATCTTTATAAGGAAAGGACACGGAAAAATGAAACAGGACACCACGAAAAAACTCCAGAAACTCTACGAAAAGAACGTCATGAACACCTACGGGACGCCCGCGGTGCTGTTCGTGCGCGGCGGCGGCGTCAACCTGTACGACGCGAACCGACGCAAGTATCTGGATTTTTCCAGCGGCATCTCCGTGTGCAACCTCGGACACTGCCATCCCGCCGTCACCGAGGCGATCTGCCGCCAGGCGCAGACGCTGGTGCATGTGTCCAACCTTTTCCTGAACGAAAACAGCCCGCGTCTTGCCGAGCTCATCGTGAAGAAGACGTTCGGCAAGGGCCGCGTTTTCTTCTGCAACAGCGGCGCGGAGGCGAACGAAGGCCTCATCAAGCTCGCGCGCAAGTGGGGCAACGCCACCGGCCGCAACGAGATCGTCGCGATGGAAAACTCGTTCCACGGACGTACGCTCGCCACGCTGGCCGCCACCGGCCGCAGCAAATACCGCGAAGGCTTCAACCCCGACATGCCCGGCTTCAAGTTCGCGAAGTTCAACGACCTGAAGTCCGTGAAGAAGGCCATCGGTCCGAAGACCTGCGCCGTGATCCTTGAGGCTGTCCAGGGCGAGGGCGGCATCCTGCCCGCCGACGAAGAATTCGTGAAGGGCCTCGACAAGCTCTGCAAGGAGAAGGACATCCTGCTGATGTTCGACGAGGTGCAGTGCGGCATGGGCCGTACCGGCACGCTCTGCGCGTGGCAGGGCTACGGCGTCAAGCCCGACGCCTTCTCGTTCGCCAAGGCCATCGCGAACGGCATCCCGATGGGCGCGTTCGTGTGCAACGAACGGCTCTCCGGCGTGCTGACTCCCGGCACCCACGGCAACACGTTCGGCGGCAACGCGCTCGCCACCGCCGCCTCGCTCGCCGTCTTCGAGACGATCTACAAGGACAAGCTCCTGGACAACGCCAAAGAGATGGGCGCGTATCTGCGCGGCAAGCTCGAAAAGTTCATCGGCAAGTACGATTTCGTGAAGGAGGTCCGCGGACGCGGCCTTATGCTCGGCGTCGTGCTTGATTTCCCGGCGAAGGACATCCTCCCGATCCTGCGCGAGAAAGGGCTCGTTGCCCTGTCCGCGGGCGAGGTCGTGCTTCGTCTTCTGCCCCCGCTGATCGTGAAGCGGGAGGACTGCGACAAGGCCGTGCGCATCATCGGCGCGGCATTCAAGGAATATTCAGCTTCGAAAGGAGGCCGGAAATGATCAGACATCTGCTTACCGGACGCGAATTCGACCGCGCCGCTCTGGAAAAACTCATTGAAACGACAGCCAGCCTGAAGGCCGGACGCGGCAAGGCGAACCAGCCCCGCCCGCTCGAAGGCAAGTCCATCGGCATGATCTTCGCGAAATCCTCGACCCGTACGCGCGTTTCGTTCGAGGTCGGGATCCATGAACTCGGCGGCCAGCCGATCTACCTCGACGAGAGCAAGACCCAGATGGGCCGCGGCGAGACCATCGCCGACACTGCCCGCGTGCTCAGCCGGTTCCTGCACGGCATCGTGATCCGCACGTTCCGCCAGTCCGACGTGGAGGGCCTCGCGCAGTACGGCTCCATCCCGATCGTGAACGCCCTCACGGACGACTATCATCCATGCCAGGCGTTCGCCGACCTCTTCACGATCTGGGAACGCAAGGGCAAGCTCGAAGGTCTGAAGATGGCGTACCTCGGCGACGGCGCCAGCAACATGGCGAACTCCCTCATGATGGCGTGCAAACTCGCCGGCATGACGTTCGCGATCGGCGCTCCGGAAGAATTCCGTCCGCGTCAGGCGATCATGGACGAGAACCTCGGCCCCGGCAAGGTGGAGTGGACCACCGACCCCGCCGCCGCCATGAAGGATGCCGATTTCGTCTACACCGACGTGTGGGTGAGCATGGGCTTCGAGAAGGAATCCCGCGAACGCATGAAGATCCTGGATCCCTACCGCCTCGACATGAAGATGCTCGGATACGCAAAGCCCGACGTGAAAGTGATGCACTGCCTGCCCGCGCACCGCGGCGAGGAGATCACCGACGAGGTCATGGAGTCCGAACACTCCATCGTCTTCGACGAGGCCGAAAACCGCCTCCACATGCACAAGGCGATCCTCTGCACGCTTTTCCAATAACGGGATCCGCTCGGACGCCGCACCATGGAATCCGTGCCGGGACACAGGACCGTCTCTCCGCGCGCGCTGTTCCGCCGAATCCGGATAAGCGCGACCGCGTTCGAGCAGTCATGCCCCGCGGCGTTCTTCCTGCTTGCAGCAATCTCAGCCGTTCTCTCCGTCCGGGGGAACGGCTTTCCTTTTGTCTTGATTCCGGCTGTATCGGTCCTGCTTGTGTGGGCGCTGATCCCGACGCGGGACGCGCTGGCCCGGTTCGCCCTGCCGATGCTGCCCGCGCTGATCGTTGCTTTGATTTGGGCGGGACAGCAGCGGAATCTTATCGCGGACGCGGCGGGACGTACACACTTCGCCGCCGAAGCCGAGCTGATCATCGATGACCCGTCGGCCTCCGCCCGGAGTGGCGAAGCGTTCCGCGTGCGGAATCTGCAATGCCGCGTGAAACGGTTCCGATACGGCGCGAATGTCCGGTGGATGGAATTCGAGGGGACATCACCTCGTGTCCTGCTGGACCGCGGCCGGGGTGAGGATGCCGTAAATGTTCCGCTCGGGTTCGGCGATACGGTGTTTGCGAAAGGCGTCTTCTCCGCGCCGGAACCGCCGCTCTTCCCCGGTTCGTTCGACTATGCCGCTTACCTGGAGCATGAAAGCATCTACGAGATGTTCCGCCCCGAATCGCTGGAAATCGTCTCGCAGGGCAGGGGATTCCGGCGGACGCTCTACGACCTGCGCGACGCTGTGCTGGCGGCGGTCTGCCGCGGATTCCGCGGCGTGGAGAACGCGCGGATGGCGGGCGCGATGCTCGGCGGACGCCGCATCGCTCTGGAGAAGGAAACGCGCGCCGGATTCCTCTCCAGCGGCACGATCCATATCCTGACGGTCAGCGGCACGCACGTGGGCATCTTTGCCTCGCTGTTGCTCCTTCTGCTGGTCTGGGTGCCGTTCCGCAAACGCTGCGTTTTCGTGCTTGCGCCGCTTCTGCTGTATGCGCTGTCGACGGGGATGCGCGAGCCCGCGATGCGCGCCTATGTGATGATCGCGATGTTCCTGATTCTGCGCTCCCTGCTGCTGTCGACCTCGCACATCAACACGCTGATGCTGGCGGCATACGCGATCCTGACGATCTCCCCGGCGAGCCTGCTGAAACCCGGCATGTACTATTCGTTTCTGTCCGTGGCGCTGCTGCTGAGTCTGCCGCGCGACGTCGGCTCGCTTCTGCTCGGTTTTATTTCCAGAAAATTGTCGCAGCCGCTCCCCGTGCGCTATACCCCGGTGTGGCGCATCCGGTTGTCGCATTGGATTCGGATTCTGTTGTCTGCGCTGGCCGCGACCGCCGTGGCAAGTCTGGGCAGCGGCGTGCTGTCGATTCTGTATCAGGGGTTGTTCCCGGTTTCCGCGGTCCCCGCCAATCTGCTCGTGATGCCGTTGGCGGTTCTGGCGTTCATCGCGGCGGGCGTTGCGCTGCTCTTTTCCTGGATGGGGCCGGTCGGATTGTTCTTTTCAGGCGTGCTCGAACAGATCTTCCGTCTGATCGGCTGGCTGGGGCGTTTCTTCGGCGGTCTCTGCGAAACGGCGATCCCGCGTCCTCCGGTCTGGACGGTCGTGCTGTTCCTTGCCGCGCTGTTCTATCTGCTCCACGCGAAACGCTGGCATCGGGCGGTTGCCGCGCTTGCGCTGATGACTGCGCTGTTCGCATTTTGGTGCTTCCGGGCTTCCTTCTTCCCCGCCGAGCTCCTGATCGTGGACGGCGGCGGGAGCGAACTGGAACCGGCTGTCGTGGTGACGGATCCCGTGCTCGGACGCGCCGACGTGGTGAACGTGCCGGATTACCGGACGGGGAACGCACTGGCGGATTATCTGCATGAACGCGGCATCACGGCCTGCCGGTCCGTGGCGGTCTCCAGCGGACGCAAGGCATCGTTCGACGGTCTCGACACATTCGCCGTGCAAGTGCCCATTCTGGACATCTACAGTCCCTCGAATGCGTTGAGCAAGATGCCGGACGGTCCGGCCGTCACGGCGCTCCCATATGACGGTTTTGCCAGGTCCTACGATCTATCCGATGAACTTTTTTCTTTTTCCATCGGAACAATTGACGGTATTCTGCTGTCCAATCATACTGGCCGCGGACATCTGACGCTGAAGAAGGACGGAATCCCGTTCCGGGATGACGAAATCCAGCAGACGTCGGTGCGGCGGCTCCACATCCGGCGGATTGACGCGATCCCGCCTCAAGCAACAACAAGAAAGGATTGACTGTGCCATGAAATCCGTTTTCAATACGCTTTTTGCCGTTCTCGCAGGCGCGTGCTCAGCGCTCCTGGTCCTGAAATTCGTGAATCCGCCCGTCGAAGAACCGGCCGATTACGAAACGAAGATGCGCGAGTATGCGCCGCCTCTGGCCGCAGCCGGGGTGCCGGTCGCCTGGCCGGATTTTACCGGCACCATAGAACGCGCTATGCCCGCGGTCGTCTGCATCTCCAACCAGCGGATCGTGCCGTCGCGCCGCGGCTGGGGGCGTCCCGCGCAGTATTATGAAGTGCCGGCGGGGCAGGGGTCCGGCTTCTTCATCCGCGAGGACGGCTACATCCTCACGAACTACCACGTGGCGAGCGGAGCGAACGCGCTTCTGGTCACGGACAACGAGGGGCGCGAATATCACGCCGACCTGGTGGGCGCGGATCCGACGTCCGACCTGGCGGTGCTGAAGGTCGAGCCGCCGAAAGGAAAGAAGTTCATGGCGCTTGCGTTCGCCAACCCGAAGAACATCCGCCTCGGCCAGTGGACGATTGCCATTGGCGCACCGTTCAGCTTGGAGCACAGCGTGACCGCGGGCATCGTTTCCGGCGTCCAGCGGTCCGGCGTCGGCGTGAACCTGTATGAAAACTACATCCAGACGGACGCCTCCATCAACCCCGGCAATTCCGGTGGTCCGCTGCTGAATACCGACGGCGACGTGATCGGGGTGAACGACTGCATCCTCGCGCCGAGCGGCGGCAACATCGGCATCGCGTTCGCCGTGTCCGCCGAGATCGCGAAGACTGTCGCCGATACGCTGATCGCGCACGGCGAGATCGTGCGTCCGTGGCTCGGCATCATGGGCGCGAGACCCTCGCAGATGCGCGCGCCCGGCGATGAAAACGAGGCGGTGCAGAAGGGTGCGGTCATCCGCAGGATCATCGAGGATTCCCCGGCGGATCACTTGGGACTGCGCGACGGCGACGTAATCGTGAAACTGGACGGAGCCGACGTGAACGATACCTATGACCTCCGCAACCGGATCCTCTCGCTCGACCCCGGCACAATCGTCACGATCACGATCATGCGCCGGAACCTGCTCCACGAAACGAGCGTCAAACTCGAACGTGCCCCCGCCAACTGGTTCCGCGTGATCCCGCAGATCGACTACGCGATCCCGCTGTAATGCGCTTCCCCCCTGTGCCCGAACGTATGCAGTGGTGGCGCACCTGACTTCGAATTGCCGGGCCGTCCTTTTTCGCCGGACTTTTTTGCGGAAACGATTTGAAAGACGAGGCGGAATGATGTATATTTGGAAGTATGCCGTCCGCGCGTTTATTGGTACGCGCGATCGGCCCGTTTCCCACGATCAAAAAAGACTTTTACTTCTCATAGGAGCGTAATATCATGACATCCGCCGTCAAGCGCTTTTTTCACCCCGTTCAATCCTGCCTGATCCTGTCTCTGATCGTCCTGACGGCCGGCCTCTGCAGTTGCCGGAGCGTCCCGGTCACGGGGCGTTCGCAGTTCCTGCTGACGACAGAGTCCTACGAGAACGGCCTGGGTGCGGAATCCTACGAGGAATACAAGAAGGAGTACCCGGTGAGCACGAATGCCGAGTACAACGCCGCGCTGGAACGCTGCGGCAACGCGATCAAGGCGGTCGCGAACGATCTGGGCGAAACGAGCGATTTCGAGTGGGAATTTACGGTGCTTGACTCTGATATCCAGAACGCGTTCTGCCTGCCCGGCGGCAAGGTGGCGGTCTACAGCGGCATCATGGACGGCATGGAAAACGAAGCCGAGCTGGCGTTCGTGGTCGGACATGAGATCGGACACGCCATCGCGCGGCACGGCGGCGAACGCATGTCCCGCACCATCGTCCAGTCCCTCGGCGCGGTCCTCGTTTCGGTGATATTCGAAAACGAAACGCTCGACGCGATCTACGGCACTGGCACCGAGCTCGGCATCATGCTCCCGTACAGCCGGAGCAACGAATCCGAGGCGGACATGATCGGCCTCGTCCTGATGGCACGCGCCGGATACGACCCGAGCGCGTCCTACACGTTCTGGAAACGTTTCACCAACAATGCCGAAGGCTCCAGCAAGCTGGCATCCATCCTGTCCACGCACCCGTGCGACTCCGACCGCATCAAGGCGATGGAGGAAAACGAGCCCGCCGCCCGCGTGGAATACAACAATGCGCCGATGAAGTACGGCTTCGGCAAGAAGTTCACCCACAAAAAGTGACCCATAACCCCGGTTTCCATTTATGCAGAACAGATCATTTCTCACGCCCATCCTGCTTTTCCTCTGCCTCATCGTCCTGGCGATCATCGGCGCCGGGGTCGTGACCGCCATCGACCGCCAGAGATTCCAGACCGAAGTCCTCACGAAGGCGGTCGCCGAGCTGTCCGAACGAATCGACCAGATCTCGGCGGGCGGCGGCATCGCCGTCTCGTCCGGCGGCGTTTCCGCGTTTTCCGGCGAACCCCCGGCGGGCAACGCGGAGTTCTACGACAAGAACGCCGACCAGGGCGGGCGCTTCATCGGCGCGATCACCTCGGATACGGGCAACATGAACATGATCATCAACAACGACGCGACCGTGTCGGATTTCTGGAGCCTTACCTGCGACACGCTCGCGGAGCGCCACTTGAAGGACATCGACCGGTTCGTGCCGCGCATGGCGGAGTCCTGGACCCTCTCCGAGGACAAGCTGACCTACCGCATCAAGCTCCGCAAGGGCATCCTGTGGCACGATTTCACCGACCCGGAGACCGGGAAGAAATGGGAGAACGTCGAGGTCACGGCGGAGGATTTCAAGTTCTACGTGGACGTCATCAAGGACGAAAAGGTGAACGCCGCCCCGATGCGGAGCTATCTGGCCGACCTGAAGCAGGTCAACGTCATCAACGACTACGAATTCGAGGTCGTGTGGGAGCGTCCGTACATCCTGTCCGAGGAGATCACGCTTTCGCTCATGCCGCTGCCCCGCCATTTCTACCACGCCTACGAAGGGCCGTTCGACGGCGCGAAGTTCAACGACGACCATGTCCGCAACCGCATGATCGTCGGATGCGGCCCGTACCAGCTCGACAGCTGGGAGAAAGGCAAGCGCGTGGTCTTCAAACGCTTCGAGAAGTTCTACGGCAAGCGCCTCGGCATCATGCCAGCGCTGAAGACCGTGGTCTACGAACTGATCCAGCACCCGAACACCAGGCTGCAGGCGCTCCGGTCGCAGACGCTAGACGCCGACAGCCTCACGACCGAGCAGTGGGTGAACAACACCGACACGGCGGAGTTCCGGGAAGGCGGCTTCCTGCGGAAGATGCGCCTGCCGAGCATGTCCTATTCGTACATCGGCCTGAATCAGAAGAATCCTCTCTTCCAGGACCGGAACGTTCGCGTGGCGCTCAGCCATCTGGTCGACCGCACGCGCATCATCCGGGACGTCTATTCCGACCTTGTGCGCCCGGTCTCCGGTCCGTTCTTCGTGGATTCCCGTGCCAACGACCCCTCGGTCGCACCGTATGAATTCGACGTCGAGAAGGCGAAGAAGATGCTCGCGGACGCCGGATGGAAGGACACCGACGGCGACGGCGTGCTGGACAAGGACGGCAAGCCTTTCGTCTTCACCGTGATCTATGCGAACTCCAGCACGACCGACCAGAAGCTCCTCCCGATCCTGAAGGAGGACTTCGCGCGCGCCGGAGTCAAGCTCGAAATCCTCTCCCTCGAATGGTCCGTCATGCTCGAACGCATCGACAAGCAGCAGTTCGATGCCGTCCGCCTCGCGTGGCGCATGTCCGTCTCCAACGATCCGTACCAGCTGTGGCATTCCGAAACGATCGAACAGGAAGGTTCCAGCAACTTCATTTCGTTCAAGAATGAAGAAGCCGACCGCCTCATCATGGATATCCGCACCTGCTTCGACCTCGACAAGCGCACGGAACTGTATCACCGGTTCCACCGCCTCATCCACGAGGAGGAGCCCTATCTCTTCCTCGTCTCGCCCTACGATCTTTTCGTCATCAACAAGCGCTACGAGAACGTCGTGGAGTATCCGCTGGGAGTGTATCAGAACACCTTCTGGGTGCCGAAGGCGAAACAGATGGCGGTTCCTGGGCTGTAAAGCGCCGGGGCACGCGGCATGGACCTTGCAGGGCGTTCGCCTTTTCTCCTCACCAAAAGAGGGGAAAAACTTGAAAAAATGCCCTTTATGGAGTATATTTATGTCAGTTTTTACAAAAAATCTCTTTTGTTGACATAAAGGAATCGTAAGAAAATGTCCGTCAAACGCTCCGCAAATCGTCATTTCACACTCATCGAACTCCTGATCGTGATTGCCATCATCGCAATTCTGGCGGCCATGCTGCTGCCCGCGCTCCGTTCCGCACGCGAGACCGCCAAGAAAGCCGGGTGCATCAACAATGAAAAGAACCTCGGCCTCTACATCCAGCAGTACGCGCTCAACAACAAGCAGTCCCTCACGCTGCTCCAGAATTACAACGACTGGTACAAGAAGATCATGATCGCGGCAGGCGGTACCTATGTCAACGAAAACGGCTCCCATGTCAGGAAGGAAAACCTTGACGCGACGGGACGCGGCATTGCCAAGGTCTTCAAGTGCGCGGCCGATATCACGAAAGGAACGGCCAGTTACGGCCGTAACGACCCCAGCGGCGGCTGGACGCTCAAGAAGGACAGCGCCGCGCGCGTCGTCGCCAGCCGTCTCACCGTCGTGAAGACCCCGTCCGACCTCATCATCGTCGCCGACCGCTGGTCCGACAACCATACTCCCGGCGAAACGACCAAGATCGATACCAACCTGGGCGCATGGCCGAACGGCGGCGAATACGACACCGTGAACGCGTTCAATCTGCGCAACGACCGTGAAGCCGGCGAATACGACGCCTACGGTTCCCGCCACAAAGGCACCGCTCCCATCCTCTACGTCGACAACCACGTGACCGCCGTCGACTACAAGGCGACCGTGAAAGGCTACTCCGTCCAGGAGATCAAGAGCAACATGAACTGGACCGGACACGCCTACGGCAGCTGGTCCGACGACCCGGTCCTGAAGAAAAAATAACCGGGACGGTTTCCGGAGGGGTACGATGCGTGGAATCCGCCACAGACGATCCCGAACAGAAGAAATAAGCCGGTCCTGAAAGCTGAACGGAAACGAGGAGGACGGCCGAAATGAAGATGCCTTATATCTCCGGAGACTTTGTGCTCAACGTCGCCCTCGTGCTCAACATCATCGCTTTTGTCGTCGCCGAGATGTGGTTCGACGATCTGGTCACGCTCAACTGGTTTCTGCGCAGTGCGCTGGCTGTCCACCTGGTCCTCCGCTGGCCGAGCATTTTCTATTGCCGGAACGGCTGGAAGCCCTGACGGCTTTTTCCGAAAAACCGGAAAAAATGCTTGATTTTTCTAGAAAGTGTGGTATAGTGAAAGAAACGATACCGCACAATCCGAGACTCCGTTTTTGATGAAGTTCCAATCAGAAAGGATTCATCCATGAATTATCCCCGACATCGCTTTTATACTCTGGTCGAAATGCTGGTCATAATCTCCGTCATCGTGATCCTGGCCGCTCTGCTCTTTCCCGGGATCCGTTCCGCCCGTGAAAGCGCGAGACGCGCGCAGTGCATGGCAAACCAGAAGAACCTCGGCGTGTACGTCAGCCAGTACGCGCAGAACAACAACCAGAAGATCAACGTGCTCGCCAACTGGAGCACGTGGTATCGCGACCTTCTGAACGCGAACGGGGGCATGAAGGACGGCAAGGAGAGCTCCGACGACTATCTGGACGCCAATCAGAAAAAGCGCGAAGAATGCCTGAATGCGACCGGCCTGGCCATGGTGAAAGTCTTCAAGTGCCCCAGCGATTCGTCCGATGGTGCAACCGCGAGCTACGGACGCAACAACCCTGTCCGGGGCGGCACGATGAAGTATAAAGCCGGTTCCAACGGCAGCAACGCGGGCGATGCCCTGGCCGATCCGAGGCTCGTGAACGGCCGCATCAACGATCCGCAGCGGCCGTCCGACCTGATCCTGATCACGGACCACTGGGGGCCGAACCACCAGCCGGGCAAGTCCTGCAACAGCGAGGAATACGACACGGTCAATGCGTACCACCTGCGCGTCCGCGAAAACGACCAGAGCATCGGCGAACTCGGCACCGTCCGCGACGACAAGTCCCGCCACAAAGGCGCGCCGCCGATCCTGTACGTCGACGGTCATGTCGTGACGAACAACTGGATGCAGACGATCCCGGAGCGTTTTCACAAGCTCGCCGAGAGCTACGGCAATTCCGATGGCCTCGGCTGGCAGGGCCGTGCCGTCGGCAGCTGGTCCGACTGGCCTCTCGTGAAGAAATAAGCTGACCTTCTTTTTTCTCAAAATAGATCGGGCCGCCCGGATTGTTCCGGACGGCCCGTTGCATTTCGTAGATTTGTCCGCGGCCGCGGATCACTTCTCGAATTCGACCTTGAAGCAGAGGGCGATCTTCAGGTTCGGATCGGCCTCGGGCGCGTCGATGGTCAGCGTGGCGCCGTCGGCGGTCCATTTCACGTCCTTGGAGGAACCGAGGAGCGAGACCTTTTTGACCTTCTTGTCGAGGTCGGGGACGGTGACTTTCGCGCCGGGCCTCGGGACGACGAGCGTGAAGACGTAGAGCTTGCCGTCCTTCGTGGTGTAGCGGAGGTCTTCGGCGGTGGCGGGCTTGCCGCGTCCTTCGTTGAATCCCTGGGCGTTGAGGCGTTCGCCGGGGCCCTCGGCCTGCGGACCGGAGCCGAATTTCTTCCAGGTGCGCGTGCCGTAGATGCCTTCGCCGTTGATCTTCATCCAGTCGCCGATGCCGTCGCAGACGGCGCGTTCCTTCTCGTCGACCGTGCCGTCGCCGCGGATGGGCACGCTGAGGAGCAGGTTGCCGCCCTTGCTGACGATGTCGATGAGCATTTGGACGACGGTGGCGGCGGACTTGTAGTCGCCGCGGTCGTAGATGCCGCGGTCATAGTGCCAGGAGCCGATGCAGGTGTCGGTCTGCCAGTATGGAGTGACCATCTGGCCGGGCACGCCGCGTTCGACGTCCCAGACCATCGCCTTGCGCTGGTCTTCGTTCAGCACTTTGCCGCATGCCACGACTTCCTGCTTGCCGTGGTTCTTCCTGAACATGGTGTTGTAATAGTAGGCGGTGAGCTCGACGCCGTCGTTGAACGTGGGATAGAACGGCATCACGGTGTCGTCGTAGTAGACGATCTCCGGCTCGTAGTCGTCGATGAACTGTTTGTGGCGCTTCATGAACTTGTCGCGGTATTCCTGCGAGGGCGGCACGACGCGGTTCGGATCCCAGTCCCAATGGCGGTTGTCGGGGGATGCCTCGTGGTTCTGCGCGTAGAGTTCCTGCGGATCAAGGCCCATTTCGCCCCACCAGGTGCCCGCGCCGTCCTCCTTCTTCAGCAGGCCGTCGTAGTTGCGCGAGGGTTCGTACCAGCACCATGCGTGCGAGGCGTGGATGCTGGCGCCCCAGTGCATGCCGGCCCCTGTCACAGCCTTCTTCCATTCCTTCGCGATGTCGCGCTTCGGACCGAGGCGGACGGAGTTCCACTCCTGATACTTGCTGTCCCACATGTCGAAGTTGTCGTGATGGTTCGCGAGGGAGACGACGTACTTCGCGCCCATGCCGCTGAAGAGCTTTGCAAGGTCCTTCGGATCCCAGTTTTCCGCCTTCCACATGTGGATGATGTCCTTGAAGCCGGTCTTCTTCTGGTCGCCGTATTTCTCCTGATGGCGTCTGAACTGCCATTCGTTCGGGATGTACATGTTCCGGGCGTACCAGTCGCCGGATTCGGGCTCGCACTGCGGTCCCCAGTGCGCGAAGATGCCGAACTTGGCGTCCTTGAACCATTCCGGGGTCTGGTAATGCGCTTCGAGGGATTCGAGCGTGGGCTCGAACAGCGGTTCGACCGGTTCCTCCGTCGCGCAGGAGGGCAGGGCGGACACGGCGGCCGCGGCGAAGAGGATCGCGGCCGGTTTGAGCAGTTTTCTCATGGCTTGAACTCCTTTCGTGAAGGGGTGGTGTTTCAGAAACTAAACTTTCGATAATATATCCGCCCGAAAAACATTTTCAAGCATCATAACGCAATTTAACGTAATCTTAACGCAAAAAAAGAAACGTTCCGTGCGTGGCTTCTTTGCCGTGACGAAGCCGGAAATATCGAAAAAAAAGAGACCGGATGAAAGAAACGGTTTGAAAAACGGCGTTCAGGCATTATAGTATGGTGATTGAAATAAAATATATATTCTTTCGTCATTTTTTCACATCAACATGAGGAATTTTAACATGCTGAAAAAACTCATTCTCTCCACATGCTGCGTTCTTGCGCTCGCCGCCGCACGGGATGTCTCCGCGCAGCAGCCGTCGCAGGGCGCGGCCGCCGTCCCCTACGTGATGTTCGACAGCGCGCCCGGCGCGTTCCAGCTCGCGAAGGACGGCGCTTCCGCCAAGATCCTGGTCGACGGTAACGACTGGGCGGGCGTGATCCGCGCCGCGAAAGACCTCGGCGACGACGTCGGCAAAGTGACCGGCAAGGCGTCGGAAGTCGTCACGGCCGACAAGATCGAAAAAGGCTCCGTGGTCGTCGGCACGATCGGCAGGAGCAAGCTCATCGACGGCCTGATCGCCGATAAGAAGATCGACGTGTCGAAGATCAAAGGCCAGTGGGAATCGTTCCTGATCCAGACCGTGGACGGCAGCCTGGTCGTCGCGGGCAGCGACAAGCGCGGCACCATCTTCGGCATCTACGACATCTCCGAGAAGATCGGCGTCTCTCCGTGGTACTGGTGGGCCGACGTCCCCGCCAAGAAACACGACTCCCTCTTCATCGTCCCAGGCACGTTCCTGCAGGGGCCGCCGAAGGTGAAATACCGCGGCATCTTCATCAACGACGAGGAACCGGCGTTCGGTCCGTGGTCGCGTGCGAAGTTCGGCGGCATCAACTCCAAGATGTACGTCCACATGTTCGAATTGATCCTCCGCCTCAAGGGCAACTACATGTGGCCGGCGATGTGGGGCAAGGCGTTCAACGAGGACGACCCGGAGAATCCGCGTCTGGCCGATGAATACGGCATCGTGATGGGCACCAGCCACCACGAACCCATGATGCGCAACCAGGAGGAATGGACGAAACGCAACCGCAACCGCCAGCTCGGCGCATGGAACTACAACACGAACAAGGAGAACCTCTACAACTTCTGGAAAGAAGGCATCACCCGCAACGCCAAGTACGACAACCTCGTGACCATCGGCATGCGCGGCGATGGCGACGAGCCCATGGGCGGCCGCGGCTCCAAAATGGAAGACAACATCAAGATCCTGACCGACGTCATCAAAGACCAGCGCTCGCTGATCGAAGAGGCGTACGGCAAGCCCGCTTCCCAGGTCCCGCAGATGTGGGCCATCTACAAGGAAGTCCAGGACTACTACGACAGCGGCATGCGCGTGCCCGACGACGTCATCATCCTCTGGTGCGACGACAACTGGGGCAACGTGCGCCGTCTGCCCACCCCGGAAGAGCGCAAGCGTCCCGGCGGCGCGGGCATGTACTACCACGTCGACTATGTCGGCGGTCCCCACAGCTACCGCTGGCTGAACGTCAGCCCCGTCCCGAAACTCTGGGAACAGCTGAACCTGACCTACCGCTGGGGCGCGGACAAGCTCTGGATCCTGAACACCGGCGACCTGAAGCCGATGGAGATCCCGATCGACTTCGTGCTGAAGTTCGCGTATGACCCGGACGCCATCACGGAGGACAAGATCGGCGAATACATGATCAAATGGTCGACGGAACAGTTCGGCGAAGAACACGCCGAAGAGATTGCCGACATCGTGTCCAAGTACGCGAAATACAACGCCTGGCGCAAGCCCGAAATCCTCGACGCCAACACGTTCAGCGTGGTCAACGACCGCGAGGCCGACGGCGTCGTCGAAGCCTGGCTGAAGCTCGTCGACCGCGCCGAAGCGCTCAAGGCGAAAATGCCGAAGGAATATCAGGACGCCTATTTCGAGCTCGTCTATCACCCGGTGAAGGCCTCCGCGCAGGTCGCCGAACTCCAGATCTGCGCTGGCAAGAACCGTCTCTACGCCCGTCAGGGCCGTGCCTCCGCCAACGAGTACGCGCATTTCGCCCGCCAGCTCTTCGAAGACGACAAGAAGCTCGGCGACGTCTACAACAACGAGATCGCCGGCGGCAAATGGATCCACATGATGGACCAGCCGCACATCGGCACCTCGCAGAACGGCTGGGACACCCCGAACAGCAACCAGATGCCGCGCCTCACCGAGCTGAACGTCCCGGACGTCTCCGAGATCGGCGTGGCGGTCGAGAACAACGAGAACGCCTGGCCCGCCGCGCAGGATGAGCTCATGCTCCCCACCTTCGACAGCTGGAATCCCGTCAAACACGTCTTCGAAGTCTTCCGCCGCGGCTCGAAGGATGCCAAGTTCACGGTCAAAACCACCGAACCGTGGATCAAGGTCGACGTGAAGGAAGACGTCGCCTCCGTGATCGACGTCCCCGTGAACGTCGAGATCGACTGGGCGAAGGCGCAGAACGGCACGAACGCCGGCTACATCGAAGTCACCGGCCCGAACGGCACCGCGAAGATTCGCGTCGCCGCCGTCAAGGCCGACGCTCCGGCTGCTAAGAACGGCGAAAAGACCGTCTGGGGCGCGCTCGCCGGTCCGATCTCCATCCCCGCCGGACAGCCCGCGAAGGTCAACGCCGTCGGCGACGTGACCTGGAAGCTTATCCCGGACTACGGACGCGCGGACGGCGGCATGTGCATCTTCCCCGTGACCGCCGACAGCATCACCGACTACACCAAGGCACCGAGCATGGAGTACCCGATCTACATCTCCGAGCCCGGCAAGTACGACATCACGCTCTACACGTCCCCGACCCTGAACTTCGTCCCGGACCGCGGCCTCCGCGTGGCGGTCGGCATCGACGATGCCAAGCCGAACGTGATCGACGCTTACGGGAACGTCCAGCGCGGTTCCTATCGTCAGACCTTCGAGTCCGGCGGCAACAACTGGGACCAGAACGTGAAGGAAAACATCCGCAGGATGCGCACGCAGCTCGACGTCGAGAAAGTCGGCACGCACACCCTCAAGATCTACATGGTCGATCCGGCCGTCGTCGTCGAGAAGATCGTGATCTCCTCCGGCAGACTCCCGCAGACCTACTTCGGACCGAAATTCAGCACCCCGGTGAAGACGAAATAACATCGTTTCCCGCTGAATTTTTACGAAATCCCGCCATGCCGGACGTCTCGAAAACGTCCGGCATGGCTTTTTCGTTTGTTCGCCTTGCATTCGGAATAAAGAGCATTATATTATTTTTCTAAAGCGAAATGAACCGGACAGTCCTTGCCGGAACGTCACCCCCTGAAAAAAGTACGTCATCATGTCCGAATCAACGAACAGTCTTTCCCAATCTGACG
>CACWOL010000037.1 GCA_902762495.1 uncultured bacterium
TTGACGTTGCGGACTCTGACATGTTCGAAGAAATCGGCTTCATGCCCCATGGGCCGGTCGTAGGGACCATGTTCCGGGGTGGTCACGCTTCCGACCGTGCCGTTGTCGAGCATGAACGAGTAGACCTGGTACCCGGCAGCGCTGCCGGACGTGGAGACTTCCCATTGCGTGCCGGCGTCGAACCGGATGGATTCCGGGACCCAGAATCCGGCACCGTCGCTGTTGGGATTCCAGTATTCGTAGCTGATCTCGCCGATCAGGATGGGGTTGCGGACGGCAAGCGCGGCTTCACTGCCGCTGCTCGGATACATGTTCACGGTCTCGACGTTGATCGTGATCTGATGGGAATAGGAGCAATCCGTGTACCGCACGTACCACTTTACGACCGGAGGATCGCCTTCCACTTCACGTCTCGGCACGCGGACACCGAGGCTGCCGCTGACCGCAACGTCCGCATGCACTTCATTGATGTACGGGGTGCGCTTGTTGCCGGTGTAGGTGGGCTCGCCGCTGATCCAGTTGTCGTTGTCGGTGACAGGCGCGCGGTTGATGGAGGAATTGTAGTTGATGAGGTTGGCGAGGGTCTGGTTCACGTTGGCCTGGCTGGTGTTGGCGTTGCGGAACCATGGGATCCCGTTTCTCAGGGGCTCGATGCCGATGGAATCCCAGTCGTTGCGGATGAGCGGGAACCGATAGGCTTCGCCGCTGGCGAGACCGTGCTTCGAGAGGTCGCCGATGACGTTTCCGTCGGGACGGTATTTGTTGTATTCGCTCACGCCGGAGAGGTCGAAATACTGGTCGACCATCATCTTGAGCTGCTTGTCCGCGGTGGATCCGCCGCCGCCCGTCATGTTGTCCACAAAGACGTCGATGTCGGTCCAGCCTTCCGGCCAGGAGTATTTGCCCCGAATGGTCGTCGGAGAGATCATGCCGGAATAGTTCCAGTTGTTGCGGGAGCTCCTGAAGATGAACTGCGGCTCGCAGGTGTAGCGGCCGAGGCGCTTCTGGAAGATCGTCTCATCGACGTTGTTGTGATTTCCGATGGCGTTCGGGTTCAGGTAATCGTTCTGTCCGATCGCGACGTAGGCGTAGCGTCCGTAGATGCGTTCGGTGGACGTGTTGGTGTCGCCGTAGCCGTTCTTGCTGAAGACGTACTCCCAGGAGGGGCAGCGGGAATCTTCGCGGTCGTAGTAGGTGCCCCGGAACCGGAGCGGCCCGTTGTTGAATTCAAAGAGGCCGGGCTTCTCCAGTTTCCAGATCCAGTCGGACGCATATTCGTTCACGGTGGAGTTCTTCGGCTTGCTCGTGTTGTAGTTCGAGCAGACGTAGGAGGCGTTGTCGGACTGCATCAGGGCCAGGATGGCGCGGTTCACGACGCCGTCGGCGAGGATCCTCGCCGCGGAGGAGTCGACGTACGCGCTCGCGACCTTGCGGCCGGTCGACGCGCTCGAAGAGAAGATCATGGCGGTGATGAGCGCCATGGAGAGGATGCAGAGCGTGAAAAGGAGCGCGATGCCGTGTTCGCTGCGGGCGCGGGCGGCCCGTTTCAGCATCCGCTTCATCAAGGTTGGTTTATGTATCATGATGCACTTGCTCCTTCCCGGTCAGAGTTTCGGTTTCGGCTGTCCGCGGTCGATGACGACCATGCGGCGGAACTCGCGCTTGTTTGCGTTTTTGAGGATGGCTTCCTTCGCGGAGGCATTGGCCTGGATGCGGCGGAGCGTCTTGCTGTCGACCAGCTCCATGCGGATCACGACGAGCGAGGGAAGTATCTTCTTGCCGTTGCCGTAGTACGGCTTGACGCTGAAATCGGTCACGCCCTCGACAAGCTCGGTATCATTGCCGAAGGTGGCGCTTTTGACGTCGAACGTATCTTTATCGCTGTAGGAATAGACAAGGGTCTGCTTGGAAGTGTTCCACGAATATTTTGCACCCACGATATTGGTCTTGGCTTCCGTGTTCAGCTTCTCGGGGCGAATCGTGGAAACCTGGAAATAGCTGTTCTCGCTGTATTCGAACGGCGTAAGATCGTCGTCCGTCTGCGAATAATAGATGCAGGTGAGGTCGTTCGCCATCATATCCATGGCGATGCGGGCGCGCTCGAACATCTCGGTGCGCTCGACACCGGAGCTCAGGACGGTTTCGGTGGAGGAGTAGAACTGCATGAGCCCGAGCAGGAAGACGGAGAGGACGCTCATCGCGATCAGAACTTCAACCAGTGTAAAAGGCTTTCTCATCGGCAAATCTCCTTATTCCACAGGTTTGTAATAGGTCGGGTCCATGTATTCGCGTACGAAGAGGCGGGACTGGCGCGGATACGCCGCGGTACTGCCGGAACCTTTCTTATACGGTTTCACGATCGGCCAGGTGATCTCGATAAAAACACGCACATAAGGCTCTTTGTTCGTATCCGGGTGCTTGATCGTGTTCATCTTGACCAGCGGCTTCTTGAACTTGCCCGTTTCCCCGTCGATCGTCGTCAGGTTGAGATTAGCATTCCCTTCCCTCCAGCAAATGACCTCGGCAGCAAAATCGGCGGGCTTGTTCGGGGGGCCGAAGAGGAACACGAAATGCCCGTCCTGAAGGCCGGTGGCGGGTTCGATCTTGTACGACTCCGAATCCAGTTCCATTGCGGCGTAATCCTTCGCCTTGGAATCGGTAAAGGAAGCCGGTTTCGTCGTCTTCAGTTCCTGAATCCAGTCGAAATGTTCCCAGGCGGCCCGGTCGAGCTGGGCAATCACGGTATTTGCGGCATCGGCGGCGAGCGTGTCGCCCACGGAGTCCGACGTGGACTTGAGGGCGACCGGCAAAAGTGCCATGATGGCGGCCACGCCGATCGCCGCGACGGCCATCGCCACCGCGATTTCAATCAGACTGAAAAGTTTTTTTCTGCCCATGGAGACCTGCTTTCCTGCTTGCCGGATCGCTCCGGCTGTTGTTTCCCGGTCCGCTCACGCCCGGCCGGAGCATCGTGTTCCGAACGGAGGCGGCAGAGTTTTCCGCCCGCGCCCGAAAACGGCGCAAACCGCCGGATCCTGCGAAGAACATCCGGCGGCGGACCGGGACGGACGTCCCGAAAACTGGCAAAGAGCCTGAAAAATCCGCAGGAACGACTGCTTTTGGACCGGGAATCCGGTCCGGAACGGTCATTCCGCAGAGAGGATTTCGAAGATTTTCTTGCGGTCGTCGCCGGCAGCGAGGATGCTGGGGATGACGTTGTCTTCTTTGAGACGGGAGGAGATGCTGCCGAGGAGCTTCAGATAGGCTTCCGGATCGCGTTCGTCGGCGGCGAAGAAGACGGCGAGCTTCACCGGCTCTTCATCGAGCGTTTTGTAGTCGGTGATCGGATTGCGGCAGACGACCACGATCACGAGCGGGGACGGGAAGCCGCTGATACGGATATGAGGGAGAGCAAGTCCTTTTCCGACGCCGGTGGTCATCATGCGCTCGCGCTTCAGGATCGCCTCGCGGATCTGGTCTTCATCCATGGTGCAGCGGGTGCAGGCGTGGGCGACGATGGCGTCAAGCACTTTCTTTTTCGTGTCGCAATCCACGATCAGGATGGAGTCCTGCTGGAGGTACTTTACGAATTCCGGTTTCATAGTTTTTGCCTTTCTATAGGAGATGGGTGTGTACATTCAGACGGGATAAAATATCCTCAATTCCGCAAAAATGCAAGCCTGTTACACGAAAAACACGCATTTTTTTTGTGTTTTCCCGCATTTTTCATGCGTTTCAAGACATTTCGGCGGCTTGCAGGATAGTTTCGCGTCCGCCGGAACCGGAAGAAATAATACCCGGCCGTCCGGCGGAAAATGGTATCGGAATCCGTCAGGAATTCATCGCCAGCGCGGCTTTCGTGATGCCGGCAACTTCGGAGGACACCGCGTCGGAATCCAGGAAGCCCTGCGGGAGCCTTCCGGCGTCGCACGCGGCGAGGAATTTCGGATCGAGCGGGATCTGCGCCAGCAGCGCGAGACCTTCCTGGTTCGCGAGCTTTTCGCCGCCGCCGGAGGAGAAGAGCGCATGCTTCGCGGAGCAGTCCGGGCAAACGTACGCGCTCATATTTTCCACGACGCCGAGGATGCGGACGTCCAGGCGGTTACAGAAGCTGATGCACTTGCGGCAGTCGGCGAGGGAGACCTCCTGCGGGGTGGTGACCACGATGGCAGCCTTGTCGCCCTGGATCATCTGGCAGGCGGAAAGGGATTCGTCGCCGGTCCCGGGCGGGAAGTCGAGGATGAGGTAGTCGAGGTCGTCGCCCCAGTCCACTTCCTCGAAGAGCTGGCCGAGCAGACCGATCTTCGCCGGGCCGCGCAGGATCACCGCGTCGTCCGGGTTCTCGAGCAGGAATCCGATGGAAACGAGCTTTACGCCCGCCACGGACAGCGGAATGAGCCCGGCCTCGGTGCCGTCGAGACGGCGGTCCGCCGCGCCGAACAGGGTCGGCTGGCTCGGACCGTGGAAGTCGACGTCCAGCAGCGCGACCTTCATACCCTCGCGCGCCAGAGCGACCGCGAGACAGGCCGCGACCGTGCTTTTCCCCACGCCGCCCTTGCCGGACAGCACCATGATTTTATGTTTGATCTTGTCGAGACGGGAGGGCTTGCGTTCGCCGCAGGAACCGGCGGAGCCGCATGTGGAGCAGGAACCGGAGCAGTTTTCGGACATGGGTTCAATCCTTCATGGTTGGTAGAGCGTGTATGTGCAGTGTGTGATAAAGCCGGAAAAAAAGGGATGGCGCGCCGGGACCGGTCAGCCGCGGAGCTTGCGCTGAAGCTGGTTTAGCACGCTTTTGAGCTCCTCGTCCTTCAGCGAGTTTTCCTCGATCTGCTTCACGGCGTGGATCACGGTGCCGTGGGAGCGTCCGCCGAACGCGCGTCCGATCTCCTGATGCGGACGGGACGTGAGCTTGCGGGAGAGGTACATGGCAATCATGCGCGGCTCGGCGATGTTCTTCGGCTTCTTCGGGCCGGTGAGGTCGTAGACCTGAAGATTGAAGAACTCGGCGACGGCCTTCTGGATCTCCTCAATGGAAATCGCGCGGGATTCGGCCTCCTTTTCGAGCTGGTCGGAGAGGATGCGCTTGGCGGACTCCAGATCTATCTCCTGTTTCATGGCCGTGGCGTACATGGAGAGGCACATCAGCGCGCCCTTCAGCGGACGGATGTTCGAGGAAATGCGCTCGGCGATAAAGGACAGGACCTCGTCGCTGAGCTTCAGGCGCAGGCACTGCTGCTCCTGTTTCAGGATGGCGAGGCGGGTCTCGAACGACGACTGCGTGATCTGCGTGGTCACGCCGGAGACGAAACGCGAAACGAGGCGCGCTTCAAGGCCGGGGATCTCGGAGGGCTGGCGGTCGGAGGTGAGGATGATCTGCCGGCCGAGGCCGTACAGGGTGTTGAACGTATTGAAGAACTCTTCCTGCAGACTGGTCTTGTTGCCCAGCGTGTGGACGTCGTCGACGAGCAGATAGTCTACGTTGCGGAACGTCTCGCGGAACTCGTACATGGTCTTGGTGCGCAGCGAATCCAGGAACGCATTGAGGAAGTTTTCACAGGACGTATAGCGGACGCGCGCCTTCGGATTGCGGGCGCGCACCTCGTGGGCCACGGCGAGCAGCAGGTGCGTCTTGCCCATGCCGGAACCGCCGTAGATGTACAGGGGATTGATCGTGCCGGGGTTCTGCGCGGCGGAGAGCGCCGCGGTGTAGGCATAACGGTTTTCCTCGCCGACCACGAAATTGTCGAACGAGTGCTTGCTGATGAGGGAGGCGAGCTCGGGACTGACCAGGTCGTCGTCCGCGGCGGATTCCGTGGAGACCTGGGAGAAATCGGGATCCAGGTCCAGCCCGAGGTCATCGGTCTCATCGGAGTCGTAGTAGCCGGACTCGAACGCGACCTTCAGGCCGGGATGTCCGGCGGAGGCGAGCGCCTCGGAAATGAGGTCGCCGTAATTTTTCAAAACCACTTCGGCAAAGAAATCATCGGAGGTGCCGAGTACGATCTGCGTCTCGTCTATCGAGATCGGCACCATTTTCTTGAACCACTGCTTGTACACTGCTTCGGACTTCGCCCTGATGAATCCGACTGCTGACTGCCATACTTCGGAGGCGCTGCTTTCTCCGTGCGACATTTTCTTCCTCTAACTATTCTCGTCGTGTCGTTTTTAGTTGTTTTTTCAAGACTTGTTGACAATGCCCCTGACAGCCCTTGCGGGAGCCGTCCGGAGACTGTCCGGACTGAACGCCGCAGCGTCCCGCAAATCACGGGCGCAAAAGGGTTTCCGCGGAAAAATCGCGGCACCTGTTTTCGCCCCGTTTTGAGCTTAAACGCTGTATTGTTCCGATGTTTCGGAAGACCATGCATGGCTTTTTGAAAAGTCAAGCGGATTTTCCAAAAATTTCCACACTTTTTTGAAGGCCGGAAAACCCTGCGTCAATCAACGACATACAGCACTCTTGACAAGTTGTTGACAAGTTATTGACAATCGCTGTCGTCAACCGGCATCCAAACCGCGGTGCGGACATCCTTCCCGAACCGGATGCCGGACGACCAAATCCACGAAGAATCGCCGATGCCGCATCACGGAGATACGTGCGCCGGTTCAAGGCGGGGGAAAGGCCGAGCGGAAGCCGGGATTCGCGAAGAACGCTATCTTTAATTTGCACCATTTTTCCGATTTAGCAAGTCGAAAACGAAGGATTTTTCGGACTTTTGCCGTATCCTGTTGATTTCATGTTGAAAAAAATTATTTCGGGTGCATATTATGATATCACTTTTTTTCATGGAGCATATTATATGGAGAAAAAACGTCGCATTCTGTTCCTGCTGGACCACTGCCTGACCCCCTATGAACGGATCGAAAGCTGCGGGATACTGTGCGAGAAGGACACCATCATCGCCATCGGCGGCGAAACGGCGTTCTCGCTTGACGAGCCCGGACTTCAGGTGGTGAAGCTGAAGGACGCCTACGGTCTGCCCGGCTTCATCGACACGCACATCCACGGCCTCGGGGAGAGCGTGATGCCCGACTTCAGCGGCGGGCAGGACCCGCTTCACGAAATGAGCAGGATCCTCGCTCGGCACGGCGTCACCACGTTCTTCCCCACGATCGTGTCCCTCCCCCGCGAGACCATGATCGAACAGGTCGATGCCATGTGCAGCTCGATCCAGAGCGGATACCAGTACGCGGAACCCCAGGCGCTTCACCTCGAAGGGCCGTTCATCAATCCGCAAAAACGCGGCGACCAGATCGCGTCGAACATCTCGCCCGTCGACCTCGGATTCGCACGCGAGCTTTTCGAGGCGGGACGCGGCCGCATCAAGGTCATGACGTTCGCGCCGGAGATGCCGAACGCGGTGAAGCTGGTCGAGCTCATGCTCGAACACGGCGTGATCCCGTCCATGGGACACAGCCTCGCGACCGAATCCGAGACGCTGGAGGCGATCGAGGCCGGGGCGCACCGCTGCACCTACATCTTCAACGCCATGCCGTCCATCTACCACAGGTCGTCCTCCCTCACCGCGATCGCCCTCACCGACGACCGCGTGACCATCGAGATCATCGTCGACGGCCTCCACCTCCACCCGACCATCGTGAACATGATCGTGCGCTGCAAGCCCGCCGACAAGATCGTCGTCATCAGCAACGCGGTCGTGCTGGAGCAGAACCGCGAAACGGACGACCAGCCGGAGATCATACGGACGGGCGACGGCGTGATCTCGGGCTCCACCATGACGCTCGACAACTCCTGGCTCCACCTCCTCAGCTACGGCAACATGGACGTCTCCCTCGCCGCCGCCTGCATCTCAACCAACCCGGCGAAGGACCTCGGCCTCATCACCCGCGGCGAGCTCCGCCCCGGCAAGCGCGCCGACATCACCATCCTCGACACGAAGACCAACCGCGTCCGCATGACCGTCTCGCGCGGCAACATCATCTACGACTCCGAAAATCCCGACCTCTGATCCCGCACCTCGCCTATGAACAAACCGAACACCCCCCCCTATCTCCTCCTCGATACGGGCTCCTGCCGCAAACTCGAACAGGTCGGCCCGTACCGGATTGTCCGCCCCGCGCTCAACGCCTTCTGGCGCCCCACGCTGCCCGAAAAAGAATGGAACGCCGCCGACGCGGTATTCGAACGCCAGAGCACGGGCGGCGGCGTGTGGACGTGGAAACGCGGCCTGAAACAACCTGAGGAAGGGAATTGGATCGTCCGCTGGGGCGAGGTCAACTTCCTGGTCAAGCCGACCCACTTCGGACACCTTGGATTCTTCGCCGAGCAGATCGGGAACTGGGCGTGGCTCCGCGAATCCTCCGCGCTGCTCCCCGCGGGCTCCGACACGCTCAACCTCTTCGCATACTCCGGCGGCGCGACGTTCGCCATGGCGCAGGGCGGCGCGAACGCCTGCCACCTGGACGCCTCGCGCGGCATCATCGACTGGGCGAACAAGAACCAGGCGCTCAACAACGACCTGAAGGGCAAAATCCGCTGGATCTGCGACGACGCCATGAAGTTCGTCGCGCGCGAACAGCGCCGCGGACATAAATACCGCGGCATCGTGCTCGATCCGCCGTCGTTCGGACGCGGCGCGCAGGGCCAGGTGTGGAAGATCGAATCCGACATCGCCGACCTGCTGGCGTCCGTCCGCGCCATCCTCGACACCTCGGGGCGGTTCTTCATCCTCCTCACCTGCCATTCGCCCGGATTCTCCGCGTTCTCCCTCGGACGCATGCTCGAACAGGCGTTCCCGGACTTCGCCGCGCAGGTCGAATCCGGCGAAATGCTCATCCCGGAGACCTCCGCGCCCGGCCGCGCCCTCCCCGCCGGACTCTACGCTCGCCTCCGCAACTGATTATCTGCGTCTTCCATGCTCATCCGTCCTCCAGAATCCCTCCCGCGCCAGTCGGCTCCGCGCCGCATCGCCGTCCGCGTGAAGCAGAAGGCCGTGCCCGCGGTCCGTTCGGGGCATCCGTGGCTCTTCGAGGATTCCGTGAAGAAAGCGCCGTCCGATGCCGACCCCGGCAACGTCGCGGTCCTGTACGATCCCGACGGGAAGAAGATCCTCGGCGCGGGGTTGTACGATCCGAATTCGCAGCTCCGCGTTCGAATCCTACAGAAAGACCCCGCGCAGCCTCCGGTCGGGCCCACTCTTTTTGCGAAGCTCGCCGCCGATGCCGCCGCCGTCCGCGCGAATGCGATTCCGCCTGAAACCACGGCGTTCCGCCTTGCCAACGGCGAGAGCGACGGATTCCCCGGTCTCGTTGCCGACCGCTACGCCGGCACGCTCGTCGTGAAGCTCTATTCCGAGGCGTTCGTGCCGTGGACGGGCGACATCGCCGATGCCTTTTTTGCGGCGAATCCCGGCCTCGTCCACTGCGTGATCCGGCTCTCCCGCGCACTGGAGGACAGCCCGTTCGTCCGCCAGTTTTTTTCAGAACCCGCGGTCGTCTTCACTGCAAAACCGGACACGTTCGAAAATCCTGTCCGGTTTCAGGAGAACGGCATTATTTTCGAGGCGGATGTGATCCGGGGGCAGAAGACTGGTTTCTTCCTCGACCAGCGGAACAACCGCGCACGCGTCGGCACGATGTCAGCCGGACGCGACGTGCTGAACGTCTTTTCGTTCTCCGGCGGTTTCTCCCTGTATGCGGCGCGGGGCGGCGCTTCGAGCGTGTGCAGCCTCGACGCCGACAAACACGCCATCGCGGCGTGCGAACGTCATTTCGAGCTGAACTCCGGGCATCCGAACATCCGTCAGTGCAAGCACGAAGGCATCGTGGGCGACGCGTTCGAGGTCATGCACGACCTCGCAAAAGCAAAACGGCGTTTCGGGCTCGTGATCGTGGACCCGCCGTCCTTCGCGAAATCCGCCGCTGAACGCGACCGCGCGCTGCATTCCTACGCCCGGCTGGCCGCGCTCGCCGATTCCCTGCTCAAGCCCGGCGGCACGCTCGTCTTCGCGTCGTGTTCCAGCCGCGTTTCCGCCGACGATCTTTTCCCGGTCGTCCTCGCCCGCACGCACGTTCGCGAGCTTGCTCGCACAGCACACGCCGCCGACCATCCCGCGCTCTTCCCTGAGTCGCACTACCTGAAATGCCTCTACGCGGAGAAACTGCCATGAGCGAACATTTCCCCGCCGAACTCCTCGCTCAACTGCCCGGCCTCCTCGTGCCGTGGTTCCTCCGGGCGAAACGCGACCTGGAATGGCGCAACGACCCGACGCCCTACCGCGTATGGATCTCCGAGATCATGCTCCAGCAGACGCGCGTCGAGGCGGTCAAGCCGTATTACGACAGGTTCCTCGCCGAGCTCCCGGACGTCGCCGCGCTCGCAGCGGTCGACGAAACGCGCCTGCTCAAACTCTGGGAGGGCCTCGGCTACTACCGGCGCGCCCGCAACCTGCAGGCCGCCGCGAAGAAGATCATGCACGACCACGGCGGCGTCTTCCCGTCCGACTACGACGGCGTGCGCGGCCTGCCCGGCATCGGCGACTACACCGCCGGGGCGATCCTCTCCATCGCGTTCGGAAAACCGTTCCCCGCGGTCGACGGCAACGTCCTGCGCGTCGTGTCGCGCGTCGCCGCCAGCCGCGAGGACATCGATTCGCCGAAGATACGCAAGGAGCTGACCGCCGCGCTCGCCGCCGTGTATCTGGCGGGACAGTGCAGCGAATTCACGCAGAGCCTGATGGAGCTTGGCGCGACAGTCTGTCTGCCGAACGGCGCACCGCTCTGCCTGACGTGTCCGCTCGCGGGCATCTGCCTGGCCTCGCAAAACGGCCTCACGGACGAGATCCCGGTCCGCAAGGCCAAGGCCGCGCGGCCCGTGAAAGAATTCGCGGTGGTCGTCCTGCGGGACACTGCCGGACGCTTCGCCGTGCGGCGGAGGCCGGAAACGGGGCTTCTGGCGGGGCTTTACGAGTTTCCAAACCTAGAGGGGCGCCCCGGCGAGACCGCGCTCAAAACGGCGTTCCATGCCGATAGAATCAGGAAATCCGGCAAGGCAAAGCACGTCTTCACGCATGTGGAATGGGACATGACGTTGTACCTCGCCGAGACCGACGATCCGCCCGGCGGATTCGAGTGGGTCGGCCGCGATTCGCTGCGATCGGAAACCGCCATCCCGAGCGCGTTCAAGGCCGCGCTCAAGCTCGCCCTCGATCCCGATTCCTTCCCCGGAGGCAAACCATGAAATTTCTGCTCGCGATCTACAAATACAACCCGTTCGGCGGGCTTCAGCGTGACACGCTCCGCCTGATCCGGGAGCTCACCGGACGCGGACACGAGGCCGTCGTCTTCGCGACCGCCTGGGACGGTCCGCAGCCGCCCGCCGGAACGAAACTTGAACTCGTTCCCGCCTCGAAACTGCGTTCCAACCATGCCAACATGGCGAAGTTCGCCGATGCGTTCCGCCGCCGCCTCGGACAACGCGATTTCGACGTCTCCGTGGCGATGAGCCGCATCCCCGGCGCGGACTTCTACTTTGCCGCCGACGTCTGCATGAAGACCTACTGGTCGAACCTGCATTCGGCGTTCGCCCTGCGGTTCAACCCGCGATACGCCACCTATCTGAAGTTGGAACACGCCGTCGTTGCGCCGCCGTCACGCACGCGAATCGCCTGCATTGCGCAGGCTCAGATGCGCGACTATGCCGCCGCGTACGGCACGGAGCCGGACCGGATGTTCCTGCTGCCGCCCGGCATGGACCCGGCGTGCCGCCGTCTGCCGGAACCGGAAGCCGAGGCCATCCGCGCCGAAATCCGCAAGGCGAACGGAGCAGCATCCGAAGACACGGTCATCCTCCTCGTCTCGAACAGTATTTATAACAAAGGCACCGACCGCGCGATCACCGCCATCGGAGCTCTGCCGGACGAACGGAAGAATAACATCCGGCTCTGGTTAGTCGGCAAACTCCCGGATAATGAGATACGGAAAATCCTCGACGACGCCGGACTCGCTGAACAGGCCGTTCTGTTCGGGCAGACCGACGGCGTACGGGATCACATGCTCGGCGCGGACCTCTTCCTGCATCCCGCGCGCAACGAATCCGCCGGGTCGGCGTTGATCGAGGCGCTGGCAGCCGGACTGCCCGTGCTCACGACGGACATCTGCGGATTCGCGCCGTTCGTACAGAACGCCACGGGAACCGTGCTGGAAAGCCCGTTCGAACAGGATGAGCTGGTGAAGACGCTGTCGGACATGCTGCCGCGTCTGGACGAGCTGAAACGACAGACGCTCGCCTACGCGGAAAAAGAGGATTTCTGTTCGCGCGCCCGCGTATTCGCGGATATTCTGGAAAAACGCTGAGCGCCGCGTTCAATTGAGCTCAATCCGGCGGTCGCAGTGCCGGATGCTTCCGGCGCGGTGCGCGATCATGAGGATCGTGAGCTTGCCCTTCAACGAATTGAGAGCGTCGATCAGAGCCGTCTCCGTGTCGTCGTCGAGCGCGCTCGTCGCCTCGTCGAGGATCAGGAGCTCCGGCTCGGAGTACAGCGCGCGGGCGATCGCGATGCGCTGTTTCTGTCCGCCGGAGATGCGCGCGCCGAATTCGCCCAGACGCGTATTGAGCTTGTCGGGAAGGGATTCGACGAAATCCGCGATCTGCGCCATTTCCAGCGTCTTCCTCACGCGGGCGTCGTCGATCCGGTCCGGCTCCACGCCGAACGCCACGTTCGCGCGGATCGTGTCGTCGAAGAGGCAGATGCTCTGCGGGACGTAGCCGATGCGGCCGCGCCACGAATGCAGATTCGTGCGGATGTCGGCGCCGTCGGCCGTCACGCGCCCGGATTCCGGCTTCAGGAATCCCATGACGAGGTCAATCAGGGTCGATTTGCCGCTGCCGGTCGGCCCGACGACCGCCACGCATTCGAGGCGCTTCACGGACATGCCGAAATCCTCGAAAACCGCCGGACGGTCCGGGGCATAGCGGAACGTGACGTGTTCCATGCGGAGTTCGTGCTCGAAATGCACCTCCGGGGCATCCGGCGCGGGCAGGACCTTTTCCGCGGGAATCATGTTCAGGTCGCCGCTGAGGCGTTCGAACACGTACAGCATGCCGCGCACCAGGATCAGGTTGTACTGCATACGCGAGACGGACGGGATCAGGCGGAACATCGCCGCGAGGAAAAACGCGGCGTACAGGATCAGGCGCGATGACGGCATGCCCATCCAGGTCAGGACGGCGACCAGTCCGCCCGCGGCCGCGACGACGAAGACCTCAAGAGAAAACCGCGGGAGCTGCCCCAGATCATGGCGTATCTTGACCGCGTTCACGATGTTGAACTGCGCCTGTTCCAGCCGCCGTCCGAAATACGCCTCGGTGCCGGTCAGTTTCACCTCGCGGATCGCGGCGAAACTCTGGTTCATGGTCCGCGTGGATTCGCCGTTCGCGGCAAAGAGCTTCTTCGAGGCGGCGTCCAGCACGCGCTTGAAGAGCTTATGGAAGACCAGCACGACCGTGCCGCAGACCAGGAACGCGACCAGCGCGATCTTCGGCACGAGCACGAAGATCACGGCCAGGATCGACAGGAAAACGACCGATTCGGAGAGCGCCACCAGGGACGGCATCAGCAGGATCTCCGCCACCTCGCGCATCTGCATGATGCGGCCGATCAGCTCCGACGCGCCGTGTTCCAAATGGAAGGTGTAGTCCGCGCGCATGTAGGTACGGTAGAGGCGGCCTGCCAGATTCACGGAGAGGTCGCGGCAGAAACGGTTCTGGCATTTCGTCAGCACGAATCCGAAGACGTTCTTGACGACGAAGAAAAGCGTGAGGACCGCGACGGATTGCAGCAGGAACGTCTCGCGCGACGACGGCTTGACCAAATCATAAAAAGCATGGAGCCAGCGGTTGGACTCCAGAAGCTCCGGCGCTGCGAGCGCGGACGCCACGGGCATCACCAGCGCGAGCGCGGCCAGCTCTAGCAGCGCCGATACGACCATCATCGCCGCAAGTCCGGCCGCCGCGTACTTGTAGGCGGGCGGCAGAGTCTGCCGTATCTCGCGCAGGAATTTCAGCATGACTTCCCGATTTCGGATTCGGACGAGATCTCCGCGGCGATCGCCTCGGTCGCCTCGGTATCCACGCCGGATGCCGGGATCTCCGCGCCGGAACGCAGGATCTCAATTTCGATCCGGGCGGGCTTCTCCATGCCGAACGTTTCGGTCATCATCCGTGCGACCGCGGCGCGGAACTGCGCGGACAAATCCGCAACGGAGACATTCTCGTCTCCGCCGTTGAAATCCATCGCGACTTCCAGCCGGACCGCGTCCGGTTTGCCGAACAGGCCGACGCGCCGGACGTAGAACGCCGGGAAGTTCTGCGCGACCGAACGGACGGCCCCCTGCACCGCCTTGGAATCAATGCGGAGATCGCCGCCCTCGGACGGGATCACGATGCAGCGGAGCTTGCGGGAACGGAGAAGGAAGGCGAGCAGAAGGAAAAAAAGAAGAAGGGCGAGCGCGGCGGCAAGTCCGGTCAGGACTCCCCAGGAAAAGGGTCTTTCCGCGATCATGGAACTGATTCTTTCCGCGAGCTGTCGAACCGACTGGAACATGCCGCATCCGCCTTTCCGGGAGGAAAAGCCCTCCCAAACAATGGGTTATTGAATGACTTCGCCCTCGACGACGTCCTCGTCGTCCGATTCCTCTTCCGGGGCGTCCTCGGTCTCGGTGATTACCACGTCGATGCTCTTCACCTTCATGCCGGTGAAATCGACGATCTGGTCGTAGACCGCCTTCTGGACCGCGGCGGCGACTTCGTTGAACTTGGCGCCGTAGGCCGCGACGATGAGGATCTCCAGGCTGACTTCGCCGTTGGACTCGGTCACGACGATGGACTTGTCGAAACGGCGCTTGCTGCCGACGAGATCGGCGAGGTCGGACACGATGGAGGAACCGGAGAACCGGATGAAGCCGGGAATGCCTTCGACGGCCTTCCGGGCGAGGGAGATGATGACACTTTCGTGAACCGTGAAGGATGCGGGATCAGCCGCGGTCGCGGTCTTTTTGCTGGTATCTTTGGCCATGATGCTTCTCCTTTATTCCGTTTCTTTCCCGGCGTCCGCATCGGCGGGTTCGGTTTCCGCCGGACGCTCCTCGATGCCCTTGATGTCCACGCTGACGGAGGCGACCTTGATGCCGGTCATGTCGAGGACGGCCTTGGAAACCTTCTTCTGGATTTCCGCGATCAGGGCGGGGAACTTATAGCCGAAATAGGGATTGACCGCGACCGTGATCGCGATCGAATCGTCCTTGTGTTCGATCTGGATGGAACGGTCCTGCATGCGTTTGCTCCGGACGAGATCGGCGAAGTCGTCGATCAGCGAGCTGCCGGAAAGGCGCGCCACGCCTTCGATTCCGAGCACGGTGCGTTTGACGATGGTGGAAATGGCTCCGTCGAGAATCCGGATCGTACCGACGGCGACGCCCTTGACCTCGTAGGCGCCGGGGACAGTGGAAACGGACTCGGCCTGCTGCGTATTGCTCATTGTCCATGCCTCCTTGGGTTGATATGGTTATTTCGCGAGTTCCTTGCGAATCGCGGTTTGCTGTTCGAAATAGCCGCCCTTCATCAGGCGTTCGATCAGGGTGGTATCGTAGTTGCCCGACATGAACTCGGGCGTCTCGATCAGGAAATGTTCGAAGGGGATCGTGGTCGGAACGCCCTCGATCAGATATTCGTCGAGCGCGCGTCTGCACCGCGCGACCGCCTCCTCACGGGTTGCGGCGTACACGATCAGCTTCGAGATCATGCTGTCGTAGTGCGGCGGAATGCGGTATCCGGCGTAGACATGCGAGTCCACGCGGACGCCGGGGCCGCCCGGGGCGGAGTAGAACGTCAGCGTGCCCGGCGACGGGGCGAAGTTGCAGTACGGGTTTTCGGCGTTGATGCGGCATTCGATGGCACATCCGCGGAGGGCGATCTGCTTCTGCTGGACGCTGAGGCGTTCGCCCGCGGCGATCCGGATCTGCTCCCGGATGATGTCGAGGCCGCTGACCATTTCGGTCACGGTGTGCTCGACCTGGACGCGGGTGTTCATCTCCATGAAGTAGAAATTATTGCCGGAGACCAGGAACTCGATCGTGCCCGCGCTGGTGTAGCCGACTGCCTTGGCGGCCTTGATCGCGGCCTCGTAGAGCTTCTTGCGGAGCGCGGGGGAGATCGACGGGGAGGGAGACTCCTCGATGAGCTTCTGGTGGCGGCGCTGGAGCGAGCAGTCGCGTTCGCCGAGGCAGACCACGTTGCCGAACTTGTCGGCGATGATCTGCACTTCGATGTGCTTGGGATTCTCGATGAACTTTTCGATGTAGACGTCGCCGTTGCCGAAGGCGCGTTCCGCCTCGGTCATGGCGGCGTGGAATCCCTGGATCAGGCTGGCGTCGTTGTGCGCCACGCGCATGCCGCGTCCGCCGCCGCCCGCGGTCGCCTTGATGATGACCGGGTAGCCGAGCTTGTGTGCCTCTTCGAGCGCAGCGTCCTCGGACAGGACGACGTTGTTGCTGCCGGGCGTGACGGGCACGCCTGCCTTGCGCATGGTCTCGCGGGCGGACGCTTTGTCGCCCATGGCGCTCATCTGTTCGGCGGTCGGGCCGATGAACTCGATCTTGCAGTCCTTGCAGATCTGCGCGAACTGCGGGTTTTCGGAAAGGAAGCCGTAGCCGGGATGGATCGCATCGACGTCGCCGATCTCGGCCACGCTGATGATGCGTTCGATCATGAGGTAGCTCTGCGTGGCGGGCGCGGGCCCGATGCAGACGGCCTCGTCGGCCAGACGGACGGGGAGGCTGTCCTCGTCGGCCTGGGAATACACGACTACTGTTTTGATGCCCATCTCGCGGCAGGTGCGGATGATGCGCACGGCGATTTCGCCGCGGTTGGCGATCAGGATTTTATTGAACATGGGAAACCTGTCTCCGGCGGTGATTACTCAAGCACGAAAAGCGGCTGGCCGTATTCCACGGGCTGGCCGTTCTCCAGCAGGATCTCCTTGATCACGCCGCTCTTTTCGGCCTTGATCTCGTTCATGACCTTCATCGCTTCGACCACGGCCACGGTCGTGTCGGCCTCGACATGGCTGCCGACCTTCACGAACGGCTCGGCGCCCGGAGCGCTCGAACGGTAGAACGTGCCGACGGTGGGGGATTCGATGACCTTGGCGGGATCCGGGGAAGCGTGTCCGGCGGATGCGGCGGGAGCGGCCTTGGCCGGTTCCTGAACAGAGGGAACGGATGTCGGAATGGCGACGGCGGGAGCGGCTGCCGCGGGGACGGCGGCCGGAACAAATACAGGTGCGGGCGCGGACTGCTGACGCGCGGCTCTGCGGAGACAAAGCGTCATTTCATCCGACTCGATTTTGAACTCGGTCAGATCGTTGTCCGACATGAGTTTTACGATCGTTTTGATTTCATCGATTTTCATAAAGCACCCGGGGTTAGCGTTGATTGGGTTGTGGTTAACGGGTTTGACCGGAAGCGGCGGAGAAACGGCGGACAAGCGCCCGGAGGGCGAACTCGTACCCGTCAGCGCCAAGGCCGGCGATCTGCGCGACACAGGCGGGGGCGGTGAGCGACGTCCGGCGGAAATCGTCCCGCGCCTGGATATTGCTCATATGCACCTCGACCGCGGGGATCGCGGCGGCTTCCAGCGCATCGTGGATGGCGATGCTGGTGTGGGTATAGGCGGCGGGGTTGATGACGATGCCGTCGACCCCGCCCGCAATCGCGTCCGCGATCCTGTCGCAGATCGCGCCTTCGTGATTGCTTTGGAAAAATTCGACCGTCACGCCGAGCGAATCGGCGACCGCGCGGAGGTCGGCCTCGATCGCCGGGAGCGTTTTCGTCCCGTAGAACTCGGCTTTGCGCCGTCCGAGCAGCTGCATGTTCGGCCCGTTGATGACGAGGATTTTCATAGTAGTTTACTTCCCTGTGTCTTACTTCGCTTTGCGGGAGGATTTGCGCTTGGCGGGCTGGTAGGCGGCCCACTTCGGATCGTTGGCGAACTGGAACGCATATTCGTCCTTGTATTTGAGCTTGGAAGCGGCGTCCGCGTCGAGCACCACGACGGCGTTGTCATGAAGCTGCAGCGCGGTGGCGGAGATCATATTGGTGACCGGGCCTTCGAGTGCGGCCGCCACGATGTTGGCTTTTTCCTTGTGGGTGGCGAGGAGCAGGAGGCACTTCGCGTCGAGGCAGGTGCCCACGCCCATGGTCATGGCGCGCATCGGCATGTCTTCCGGCTTCTTGAAGAGCGGGGAGTTCTGCTCGTAGGTGGTCTTCGTGAGCGTCACCACGCGGGTGCGGCTGGCGAAGGAGGACATCGGTTCATTGAATCCGATGTGTCCGCTGCGGCCGATGCCGAGGAGCTGCATGTCCACGCCGCCAGCGTCTTCCATTTCCTCTTCGTACGCGGCGGCCGCGGCCTCAAGTTCGTCCGCGGGGGCAAAACCGTTCGGCACGTGCGTGTTGCGTTTGTCGATGTTCACGTGATTGAAGAGGTGGTAGTTCATGAAATAGCGGTAGGAATCCTTGTTCTTCTCCGCGGTACCCTTCAGTCCGACGTATTCGTCGAGATTGAACGAGATAACGCGGGAGAAATCGACCTTGCCGGCCTTGTACATCTTTACCAGATTGGCGTACACGTTCTCCATGGTGCGCCCGGTGGCGAGCCCCAGCTTGTAGAACGGCTTGGCGTTGATGGCGTCGGCGATGATGCGGGCGGTGAGGAGTTCCGCTTCCGCGGCGGTCGGCATGACGATAATGTCCATACTCTTAGATTTCCTGTTTTTTTTTGCGTGTTTTTTCGCCGAGGCCGCATCAGGGATAATACCGCCCCGTCGGGTTTTATCTATATACTATAGCACCCTTTTCAAAAAAATCAAACAGCAAGCCGAAAAAACTGAAAGATAGAAATGAAAAGAGGGTGTCGGAAACGGACAGTGTTTTCCCCTCTCTTTCGGCCAGAATAGATAAAGCAGGCAAAAATATTAGTCAAATCCAATTTTTGGTCTTGTTTTTTCGGGAAAAGGTGTTATATTAACGCTGAAAGCGAACTTAATCCCAGTTTCTATAACAAGGAGTCTCGTCATGGCAACTGAAATCATCTCTTCCGGCATCGTTTCCTCCGGCGGAAGCTATTACAACAAAAATGTCGAAATCTACGGCACTGCGGAAAATATTGTTTTCCAATACTGCTACAGTGCAACCGTCATGAATGGCGGCAAAGCTATCGGTACGACGGCAGGAGACTCCTCATATATGAAAGTCCTGTCCGGCGGTATAGCCAGCAATACAACGGTCTACAGCGCCACCATGTCCGTTTCGTCCGGCGGGCAGGCTCATGGCATAACGTTCTCCGGACCGTATGCCGGAAAATTGTATGTCCATGGCAACGCTACAAACATTTCCGGCAACGCCTCCATGTCTGTCGCGGGAGGCGGCGTAACCTCGAATACGACACTGACCAACATTTTTTATGTTCACAGCGACGGAACGGCAATCAATACGACGATGGATCTCAGCGGCACTCTGTATGTCTACGCCGGAGGTTTTGTAAGCAGCTCGACGCTCCTGACAAGCGCACACTGCGTTCTTGAGGGAAATGCGACCGATACGTATTTGAAGAATGAAAAAACCTCCATGACGATTCACGAGGGCGGCAACGCATCGACCACGCACCTTTCCGCCGGGAAAATGTATGTTTCCAACGGCGGAACTGCCACAGACACCCATATTTCCGGCGGCGTCATGGATGTTTCCGCAGGGGCCTCCGTCAATATCGTCAAGGTATCCGCCGGAAGCATGAACGTGCTTGCAGGCGCGAACATCATCAGCGCATCCGTGCTTGGCGGCATCGTCAGAATCTCCAGCGGCGCCGTCCTGACCGGAGCAGTGGCGAGAGACGGCAGAATCAACGTTCTGGCAGGCGGCACAGCCGTCGGCAACGGAGCCGTAGGCAGCGGCGCGATCAACGTCAACAAGGGCGGTATCATTTCCAGCTGCACCGCGATTTCCTCCGGCCGCATCAACATCACCGGCGGCAGCGCGCTTCTGACCGAGATCGGAAGCGGCGGACTGCTCGTGCTCGAAGGTCCTCTCTCGCTGGAACCCGGCATCGGCGGGAAGACATCCACCCTATCCCAGCTCGGCATCGCAAGCGATACGAAGGTTTCACGCGGCGGCGTCGTTTCCGTCGGCAGCGGCGGCGCGGCGGTCAACACGATCCTCGCCTATTCCTCCGGCGGCGGCCTGAAACCCGGACCCGTGCTTCTCGACCTCGAATCGAAGGGAAAGGAATTGCCGGTCCTCAATATTTGCGGTATGTATATCAATTCGAGCGGACTGGCAAATGGCGTGACCGCAAGCAAAGGCGGCATCCTGATCGTCGGCAGCAAAGGAAAACTTATCTCCGGCACCATTTCCAGCGGCGCGGTCGCCACAGTCCTGGCGGGCGGCATCGCAAGCGGCCTGAACGTCTTCCGCGGCGCATCGGCTTCCATTCTCGGTTCCACCTCCCAGCTCGTCATCGGCAATTCCGGCCTGGCGGAGCTCGCGAACGGCGCGAACGTACAGAATACCACCGTCAGTTCAGGCGGCCTTCTCCGCACCTCCGCCGGAGCCGTGGTCTCCGGCGTCACGGTCAGCTCCGGCGGTACGATCACCGGCAGATATGCCAACCTCAGCAGCCAGACGATCGGCTTCATGGACGGCAGCACCCTCGACTTCGACATCACTTCTCTGGACGCGGACGCCGTCTGCGTGGACAAGCTCAACTACGGAGTCTACGGCGCATACGCATGCACGCTCACCGTCTCCGGTTCGCAGGCGGACGGCGTCTATCAGCTCGCGGGCGATGCCGCCGGGTTCAGCAAGACGATCTCCGTGGTAAACGAGGACGGCGAAGCACTCGGCACGCTCACGGTCGGCAGCACGGCGAAGATCGGCGGCGTGGACTACACGCTGAACCTGGGCACGGACGATGTCCTGAGCGTGTCGGTCGGCGCGGTCGTCCCGAGTCCGTCTCCTGAAGGGATTGCGAAGAGCGACATCGACGGCAACGGCGTCAGCGACGTCATGTTCGTCTGGACCGGTGAGCACGGCGATGGCAATTACCAGCACGGCTACTGGATGAACGGTACGTCCGAATGGCAGTCAGCGAACACCGGCCACCCGGCCAACTGGGACAACCTGGGCAACTTCGATATGACCGGCGACGGCAAGGCCGACTCCGTCCTGTTCGGCAACGTGGATGCGTACGAAGTTCCGTCCGCATACATCGGCTACTACAAGGACGGCATCGACACCGACGA
>CACWOL010000038.1:0-27889 GCA_902762495.1 uncultured bacterium
TCTTCTCAACTTGCGGACCGGAAGACATGGATACGAAACGGCATCAGACAAAGAGGATAAAGCATATCGCGTGCCAGAACCGGCCGAAAATGCACGTTATCGCCTTCCTGAAGAAAAAACGTGAAAAGAAAGACGAAAAAGGATGGTTGCGCCACTGGAAATCCTGTAAAAGCGGAGTATATTATTATGATATGTCCGCGGTTTCTGCCGAAAAGCATGCCGTTTCGACGTCCGGGAGGCGCATTTTTGTTTACAAAAAATGTGAAGTCGACCGGAAAGTTTACGTTTTATGTAAAGCCGGAATCCGGTATTTGCCTGAAACAAAAGTTGGCACGGGATATGCTTCAGAACGGCAGACAACCTCAACAACCCAAGGAGTTGGACAGTATGAGCTATCTGAACAGGATCAACGCGATCAACGCAGTCGCCGACCTCGCCGCAAGCGAGCCCGCGCCTGCAGCCCCCATCGAACCCGATCACAACTACGCGGAAGACGTCTTCGACGCCGCCTCCATGCGCGAGTATCTGCCGAAGGACATCTGCGGCAAGCTGCTCGCCACCATTGAGACCGGCGCGCCGCTGGACGTGCAGATCGCAGCCGACGTGGCCCACGCCATGAAGAAATGGGCCATGGAACGCGGTGCGACGCATTACACGCACTGGTTCCAGCCACTGACCGGATCGACCGCCGAAAAGCACGACGCCTTCCTCGAGATCAAGGACGGCAAGCCCATCCAGACCTTCTCCGGCAAGAACCTGATCGTCGGCGAACCCGACGCCTCCAGCTTCCCGTCGGGCGGCATCCGTTCGACGTTCGAAGCGCGCGGCTACACCGCCTGGGATCCGACCAGCCCGGCGTTCATCAAGCGCCACGGCAACGGCGCCACTCTCTGCATCCCGACTGCGTTCTGCGCGTACACCGGCGAAGCGCTCGACAAGAAGACCCCGCTGCTGCGTTCCATGCAGGCGCTGTCCGTCGCGACGAAGCGCCTCATGAAGTGCTTCAACCTGCCCGAGGAAAAGGTCGAGATCACGCTCGGCGCGGAACAGGAATATTTCCTGATCGACAAACATTTCTACCTCATGCGGCCGGACCTCGTCCAGACCGGACGCACCGTGTTCGGCGCGCCTCCGGCGAAGCACCAGCAGCTTGAGGACCACTATTTCGGCTCCATCAAGATGCGCGTGCTGAACTTCATGACCGAGGTCGAAAACGAACTTTGGAAGCTCGGTATCCCGGCGAAGACCCGCCACAACGAAGTCGCGCCCGCCCAGTTCGAACTCGCCCCGATGTTCGAGGAAGTCAACCTCGCGTGCGACCACAATATGATCATCATGGAAGTTCTCCGCCAGGTCGCCGACCGCTACGGATTCGTCTGCCTGCTCCATGAAAAGCCGTTCGCCGGTGTGAACGGTTCCGGCAAGCACAACAACTGGGCCGTCTCCTACGGCAAGACCAACCTGCTCAATCCGGGCAGCGATCCACGCCAGAACGCCATCTTCCTGACCGTGCTCTGCGCGATCATCGAGGCTATCGACAAGCATGCCGACCTCCTCCGCGCCACCGTGACCGGTGCTGGCAACGACCACCGCCTCGGCGCGAACGAAGCGCCGCCGGCCGTCATCTCCATGTACCTCGGCGACCAGCTCGCGGACGTGATCGACCAGATCGAACACAACGAGGTCAAGACCAGCCGCAAATCGTCCGCCATGCGGATCGGCGTTGACACGCTCCCGCCGCTCCCGAAGGACGCCACCGACCGCAACCGCACCAGCCCGTTCGCGTTCACCGGAAACAAGTTCGAATTCCGTGCGCCCGGCTCCAGCCAGTCCTGCGCCGGTCCGAACACCGTGCTGAACGTGATCATCTCCGAGGCGTTCGAACGCATCGCCTCCGTGCTGGAGAAACTTCCGAAGAAGGATTTCCACGACGGCCTGCAGAAGGAACTCCGCAAGATTATCCGCACGCACAAGCGCATCATCTTCAACGGCGACGGCTATGCCGACAACTGGCTGAAGGAAGCCGCGAAGCGCGGCCTGCCGAATGCGAAGACCACGATGGACGCGCTGCGCTGCCTGACCGCGCCCGCCAACGTGAAGATGTTCGAAAAGTACCGCGTCTACACGAAGCGTGAGCTCGAATCCCGCTATGAAGTCTTCCTGGAGGACTACCATCGCAGAATTCACATCGAGGGCGAAGTCGCGCTTGAGATCGCCACGAGCATGATCTATCCCGCCGTCGTGCAGGAATACACGAAGCTGGCCGCTGCCGTGGCCGCCGGCAAGTCCGTCGGACTCAAGACCGGCGTGAAGGCTGTGTCCGGTTCCGCCGCCGAACTCGGCGCCAAGCTTGACGAGCTCAAGACGAAGATCGATGCGCTCCGCAAGGCGCTCGGCGGACTCCACGAGGAAATCCTTGCCGCGATGGCCGACCTGCGCGTGGTCGTCGATTCGATCGAAAAGAACGTCGCCGACGAGAGCTGGCCGCTGCCGAAGTACCGCGAAATGCTGTTCGTATACTGATCGCAAGTCCTTTCGGCTCAACATCAAGAATGCTCCCCCCGGTCGCCCGCGATGATTCGGTCGGCCGGGGGTTTTGTGTCTTCATCAGAAAATGTGAGTAAGAATCAAAAAAATTTAGAAAAATAATCGTTCAAGACGCCAAACTGGTTTGCATTTTTCTTTTGATGTGATATATTGAAGCAAGAACCAATCGGAACCGCCCCTCCCAAGGAGTCCTCTGCTATGAAATTAGTGCTGATCGCTCTGAACCTCTTTCTTGCCGCCGCTGTTGCGCACCTCGCTTGGACCTATTCTTCCGAGCCGCTTGAGTTTGCCTCGACGTCAAGAAAAGTCACGCCTGCAAAAATAGAAAAGAAGAAGACGGTCAGGGTGAAAGCTGCGGAAAAAGCGGTGATGGATTCCCCGGAAGTCACGGAACAGAAGATCGCCGCCATGCTGGAGCACAATATTTTTAAAACGGAACGCGTGCCCGAAGCGCCCGCGAACAAGACCGCCCAGCGGAACAGCCAGCAGATCCGCGCGGACCTGAGCCTGGTCGGTACGTATGTCATCGGCGACTCTCTCGGGGCGATCATCCTCCAGCGGCTTCAGGGCAACGCCCAGCAGCAGCTGAAGGCGCTTCAGCAGAAGGAATACGAACAGTATGCGCTGTCTGCGAACCGCATCACCGATCCGAAGAAGAAAGCCGAGGCCGCCGCCGCGGCGGAGAAAGGCGCGGCTGAAGAGGAGAAAAAAGAAGCGGCTGTAGTTCCGGAGGAAAAGGATCCCAAGCAGATCGTCATCGTCGGCGGCAATCCTTCGATCTCCGCGAACAACGTGTTCCGTCAGCATCTGAAGGTCGGCGACACCACCGTGACCGGCTACAAGCTCGAAGAAGTGACCCGTACCTCCGCCGTTCTCACAAAGAACAACGAACGGATCGAGCTCACGCTGCTTACTCCGTCCGAGGCGGGAAACGTCGCCCGTCAGCGCCAGAACAACAATCAGAACAAGAACAATAACAATAACAACCAGAATAACAATAACAACCGGAACAACAATAACGCCCGGAACAACAATAACAACAACCGGAACAATAACAACGCCCGGAACAACAATAACAACCGGAACAATAACCGCGACGATTGGTTCTGATTCCGAAGCCTCCGTCAGCATTTTCGCCGGAGAACACATGCGGGCTTCCGCTGAACTGTTCTTCGGCTTTTTCTTCCCCCCCTATGAAACTGCGCTTCCTGATATTCCTGATCGTTTCGACCTTGTTCGCCTTCCTGCTGGCGAAACATGACGTGACGCGCGTCGGGATTGAAACGTCGCGGTATTCGACGGTCGAATCCGTGCTGGAACGCGGCACGTTCGCGATCGACGACAGTATTTTTACCACGCCGGATAAGTGCGAGCGCAACGGGCATTTCTACGGGGATAAACCGCCTCTGGTCACATTCTGCGCGATTGCGTGGGGGCGCGTGCTGAAATGCTTCGGCGTACGGTATCTGGACGGGGATTACTTCCGCGCGGTCTACCTGACCGGCGTACTGACGTTTCTTCTTTCCTGCTTCACCGGATGGTTTTTCTACCTCGGGCTGAGGCGTCGTCCCCGGATGCCGGAATCTTACCGTATGGCGATGTCCGTGATGTCGGTCGTGTCCACGCTTGTGCTTTCCTACGCCGTCACGCTGAACAACCATACGCCGTGCGCGGCTGTGCTGATGGGGCTGGTCCTGCTGCTGGAACGCTGCGAGGAGACCGGCATGACGCGTCTGCGGGCGTTTCTGGCGGGCATCATGACCGGGCTGATCCTGAACCTGGAGTTCGTGGCGGGCGGCGTGTTCGGGATCGCGGTGTTTGTGTTCGTCCTGACCTCGGTCTCGCCCCGGCGGACCGAAAACGCCCTGATGTACGCGAGCGGGGCAGGGCTGATGATCCTCCTCGAGGCGGGGATGAACATGGTTTCCTACGGTTCTCCGCTGCCGCTGTACCTCTTCACGCACAAACCGTCGTTCACGGAGAAAAACTACCTGACCTATGCGTTCAACATCCTGTTCGGATTCGAGGGCTTCTTCCTGTACATGCCGGCGCTGCTGTTCGCCGGATTCGCATGTGCCTCGGAACGGATGCGCCGCGACCGTGTGTTCGTGTATATGATGATTTCGACGGCAGCCGCGATCATTCTGTTTGCCGTCGGCACCTCGGATTTCGGCGGCTGGTGTTACGGATACCGTTTCCTGATCCCGTTCGCGCCCGTGCTGCTGTACTATATCGCGATCTGGTTCGGTCGGCCGCGTCCGCGCCTGAAACGCTGGAAGGTGTTCCGTCTGGCGCTGATCTGGGGCGTGGTCTTTGCCGTCGTCGGCGTGATGAACCCGTGGAATGCCGGATACGAAGGCTCGAGCACGCCGAAGAACGCCCTTCCGAACCACTTCAGGAACGGTTTCCTCGCCAATGCGTTCGTGTTCTGCTGGCAGACCTCGCCGCATTCCGCACTCACGCAGTTCTTCATGGACCGCGTCTACGGGCGCGAATACGCCATGCTGTATCTCCTGATGGAGCTGAACAACCGCAACGACCATGAGGGGCTTCAGCGGGTTATGGAACAGCTTCAGGAGATGGAGGAATCTGCCGGCACGCCGGAAAACGCGCTGGAATAACCTTTGTCTGTACCATGACGGCATGCGCCGGAAAATGAGCGCAGGAAGGACGCGCGCGGGCATGTTTTTTCCTTGAAAAAACAGGGCTCAAGGTGTATATTATATTTTCCGCTAATTCCCATCTTTTTGACGAAGGAAACGACCATGTCCGACGAAATCATCTCCGCAGAAGCCGAGCAGAAGCAGCTCGACGATATTTTCTCCCAGCGCAAGGCGAAAGCCGAAGAACTCCGTGCCGCGGGCATCGCCCCGTACGGCGTCTTCGTGGACAACATCATCCCGACGACCGAAGCGCGCGCGAAATACGTGCCGGACGTGGAGAACACCGAACTCGTGACCGTCGCGGGCCGCATCATGACGTTCCGCGTGATGGGCAAGGCGACGTTCCTGCACATCAAGGACCAGCACGGCAGTCTCCAGCTGTACGCCCAGCGCGATCTGCTCGGCGAGGAGGAATACAAGCGGTTCAAACGCCTTGATCCGGGCGACATTATCGCCGCCTCCGGCCACATGTTCGTGACGAAGACCGGCGAGATCACGCTGAAGATGCACGCCTACACGATGCTCTCGAAGTCCCTGCGCCCGCTCCCGGAGAAATTCCACGGTCTGACCGACATGGAACAGCGCTACCGTCAGCGTTACCTCGACCTCATCATGAACGACGAAAGTCGTTCCCTCTTCTTCAAGCGCATCCAGATCATCCGCGAGATCCGTAACTTCCTGGAGTCGCGCGGATTCATGGAGGTCGAGACCCCGATGCTCCAGTACATCCCCGGCGGCGCTGCCGCCACGCCGTTCAAGACGCATTACAACGCGCTGGACTGTGACATGTTCATGCGCATCGCGCCGGAACTCTACCTGAAGCGCCTGCTGGTCGGCGGATTCGAGAAAGTGTACGAGCTGAACCGCAACTTCCGCAACGAAGGCATCGACCGCCGCCACAACCCCGAATTCACCATGATCGAGATCTATCAGGCGTTCGGCAACTGCGAGACCATGATGGAGCTCATCGAGAGCATGGTCACGAGCATCGCGCAGAAGGTGTTCGGCACGCTCCAGATCAAGCTCCCCGGCGACAAGGTCATCAACCTGGAACGCCCGTGGCGGCGCGCCCCGTACCGCGACCTCGTCCGCGAGCGCACGGGCCGTCAGGACTGGTTCGAGCTTCCGCGCGAGGAGAAATACAAGCTCGCGAAGGAACTCGGCGCGCAGGTGATGCCCGACTGGACCGACCTCGAGATCACGCACGAGATCTATGAAAAGCTGATCGAGCACACGCTCATCCAGCCGACCTTCGTGACGCGTCTGCCCGCCGAACTCGTCCCGCTCGCCAAGAAGTGCGCCGACGATCCCGAAAGCGTGGACGTGTACGAACTTGAGATCAACGGACAGGAAATCTCCCCCGGCTATTCCGAGCTCAACGACCCGATCGATCAGCGCAAGCGCTTCATGGAACAGGTCACGCTGTCCGGCAAGGACCCCGCGCAGGCCGTCGACGAGGACTTCCTCACCGCGCTCGAATACGGCATGCCTCCGGCAGGCGGCATGGGCATCGGCGTGGACCGCCTCGTGATGCTCCTGACCGGCACGGAGTCCATCCGCGACGTCGTGCTCTTCCCGCAGCTCAAGCCGCGCCAGAACTGACCCCGTTTCTTCCTCACGCATTTTCCCGAACTTTGACAACCTTTTTCAAGTCTGAAAGGACCACAGCCATGTATCTCGGACGAATCGTCTGCGCCGGCATGACCCGCGACGGCAAACCCTGCGCGGCCTACCGCGTCTCCTCCCGTTCCTTCCCGAACCGCAGCGCCAAGCTCATCACCGGCAAGATCGCCATCCTGCCGCGCGAGGGCTTCGAAAGCGACCTGGCGAAGAACCCCTACATCGCCTACAACTGCATCCGTCTCTCCGGCGCGGTCGCACTCGCCACGAACGGTTCCCAGACCGACCCGATCATCGAGAAGATCGCCATGGGCGTGCCGCTGCGCGACGCCTTCGCGTCCTGCCTGCTCGCGATGGACTATGAAAAAGACCAGCTGAACACGCCCCGCGTGGCGGCGGCCGTCGACGCCAAAGCCGGAAAGCTCGTGCTCGGCATCGTCCGCTGCGACGCCATCCTGGTCCGCGAATACCCCTGCGTCCCCGGCGAGCTCCGTTTCGTCTCCACCTACACGCTCGACCATCCGTGCGGCGACAACGTGGACGACAAGTTCGACGCCGCCGACGCCCCGGCGATCTGCTCCTACGTGATCGGCGGCGGCCGGTTCGCCGAATTCGAAAATGCCGTGACCGCGGCGTCCGCCGTGTGGGACGGCCTCACGTTCCAGCTGGCCGCCCAGGACGCGTAAGCTTTAAGCGTTAGGAATCCTATTTATGCCCGCCATGCGCGACTGCATGTCCGGACTGAATCCGGAACAGAAGGAAGCGGTTCTTCAGATCGAAGGACCGCTCCTCGTTCTTGCCGGCGCGGGCACGGGAAAAACACGTGTCATCACGTCCCGCATCGCACACATGATCGAGGAGGGTATCCCGCCGGAACAGATCGCGGGCATGACCTTCACGAACAAAGCCGCGGCGGAGATGCGCGAACGCGTCGCGGCGATGGTGCCCGGCTCGGCCGCCGACAAGGTCACGCTCGGCACGTTCCACTCGTTCTGCGCGCGCATCCTGCGGCGCGACATCGCGTTCGCGGGCAACTACAACTCGAACTACAGCATTCTGGACGAAAGCGACCAGACTGGCATCATCAAGCAGGCGTCCGCCGAGCTCGGATTCGGCAAGGACGAGATCCCGGCGAAGGAAGTCGCGGCGTTCATCGGGCGTTGCAAGAACCAGATGCAGTTTCCCTCCGACGTACCGTCGGGCGGCAACGACGCGTTCCTGGCGATCTACGAACGCTACCAGCAGATCCTGGAGCTTCAGAACGCGTTGGATTTCGACGACCTGCTTCTGCTTGTTTTGAAGATATTCAAGGAACAGCCGGAGTGTCTGGCGCGTTATCAGGACCGGTACCGCTATCTGCTGGTCGACGAGTATCAGGACACCAACGCCGCCCAGCTCAAACTGCTCCAGTATCTCACGCAGTTCCGGCAGAACATCTGCGTGGTCGGCGACGACGACCAGAGCATCTACGCGTGGCGCGGCGCCGACGTCGGAAACATCCTGAACTTCCCGACCTATTTCCCCGGCGCACGCGAGATCAAACTCGAACAGAACTACCGTTCCACCAACAATATCCTCCGCGCCGCGAACAGCGTCATCTCCCACAACGGCGCGCGGTTCGACAAGAGCCTGTGGTCGACCAAGGGCGACGGCGAGGAGATCAAGCTCGCCCAACTGGAAGACGGCGACGCCGAGGCGGAATTCGTCTACAACATGATGGAGCACATCATCGCCGCCAACCCCGACTACTGCTACCGGGATTTCGCGGTGCTGTACCGCTCGAACTACCTGTCGCGCGTGCTCGAACAGACCTTCCGTTCGCACGGCGTCCGCCCGCGTATCATCGGCGGACAAGAGTTCTTCCAGCGCAAGGAGGTCAAGGACGCCGTGGCATACCTGAAACTCGTGCTGAACAAGCGAGACGACCAGAGCCTGCTGCGCGTGATCGGCGTGCCACCGCGCGGGATCGGCGACAAGGCGGTCATGCGTCTGCGCGACCTGCGGAAGGCGGCGAACGCCCCGATGCAGGAGCTCCTTTCCGAATCCGCGTTCTCCGAGTCCGTCACGAAGGCCGCCGCGAACTCGGCGGCGAATCTGGCGGCGGCTGTCCGCAAGGCACGCGAGGCATTCTCCACGCCCGGCGGCCTCGCCGAAAAGGTCACGAACTACCTGGAGGACGTTGGGTATCTGAACGGATTCCTGAAGATCTACCGCGACGCCAAGGAAGCCGAATCCCGGCAGGAAAACGTCTACGAATTCATCAACTCCATTTCCTTCTTTGAGCACAATGCCCCGCCCGGCAGCGACCCCATGACGCTCGGCGACTGGCTTGAAAAATTCTCCCTCATGGACGACAACGACCGCACGACGGACGACGACGAGGACAACCGCAACGCGCCGGTCTTCTCAACGGTCCACGCCGCGAAGGGGCTGGAATTCCCCATCGTTTTCGTGATCGGCATGGAGGAGGGACTCTTTCCGCACGAACGCGCCATGGAGGAATCGTCGCGCGGGGTCGAGGAGGAACGCCGTCTGTGCTATGTGGCGATCACCCGCGCCCGCGAACAGCTCATTCTCACGCTCGCCCGGAAGCGCTTCAAGTACGGCGAATATGAGTTGCACAAGCCGTCGCGGTTCCTGCAGGACCTGCCGGACGAGCTCGCCAGCCGTCTTCAGTCGCAGGACGACCTGATTCCGCGCATGAATGAGGATGAACAGCGCGCGGCATTCGAGGCTGTGCTGGAGGACCTCCGCCGGAAGATGAAGGAAAAAGGCTTCTTCCGCAACGGCGGCGGCTTCTGATTATCGCACCGTTCTTTTTCCTCCCTTATTAGGGGAATCCCTTTTTATGTAAAAAAAGCCCGTCCGGTGAGGGACGGGCCACACAGAGTGTGTCGAGTTGTGCTCTGCTCCGCGAGAGCACGTGTAACATGTTTTATTCCGAGATCACGAAGATGTGCTGATCGGAGTTGCACTTCAGCTCGGGGGCGTAGACGCCGCTGCCGCCGGCGGGGAGGGCGATGAAGCGTCCGGGGAGCTGCGCCCGCATCCGGTAGAACACGTTGGAATCGCCGCGCGCCATGTTACGGAGGTAGAACTTGGCGCCGCGTTCGCGGTATTCGCGGTAGATCGGGGCCTTTCCGGTCCAGTCGTAACCGCTGACGGGCTTTTCGAACTCGAATCCGGCGGGCATGCTGTCGGCGAAGCAGACGTAGTCGTAGTCGTTCTTCGCGGTGGAGATCAGCTCGACCTCGACGAGTTCGCCGGGGCGGATCACGTCGCCGGACTTCAGCGGGACGCGTTTGTACTTGTCGCGCTTGACGGTCTGGACGGAGCCCTGGAGACCCGCGGCGACGGCTTCCTGCACTTCGGGCACGAGGCGGTAGTAGTTGCGCTTGATCTTCATCTCGAGTCCGGCGGGCTCGATCTCGTCCTCCAGCGTGAAGTAGTTCAGCATGGAGTTCATGTAGAGGACGCCGGTGCCGTCGATGGAGATTTCGAGTTTGTGATCGCCGGAGCCGAGGGCGTCAGGCTTGGCGAGCGCGACGAACGGGCTGTCCCACATGGACGCCTTGTCGACGTGGAAGGATTTGATCTCCTTGCCGTCGAGGCTGACCTTCACGTTCATGTCGGGGGCGTCTTCGCCTGCCGTCTTAATGTAGCGGGCGAGGGAACGGACGACCGCGCCGAGTTCGCGGTTGCTGTTGCGCCACGGCGAATTGCGGATGTTCGTGACGAGGTAGTTCGCGAGCTTGCGTGCGTTCGGGTCGGACGGATCGCTGTCGAGCAGGAGGTCGAGGTAGGCGGCGTTCGTTTCGTTCTCGCTGCCGTACCAGAAGAACCTGCACGGAGTCGGGATGTTCAGGTAGGAGGTCTGGTTTTCGTCGTCGACCATGCGGAACTGCGTGAGGTTGCGGACGACCATGGCGCGTTCCTCGGACTTGGGCTCGAGCGCGAGGCCGAGCATGGAGAGCCCGTAGGGCGCGAGCTGGCTGCGGAGTTCGTAGAGGAATCCGTTCAGCTCCTTGTTGGGCTTGCCCGCCTTCGCGAGGACGCGGGCGACGAGGGCGTCTGTGTTGGAGACGCCTTTGTGCTTGCGGATTTCGACGAGGCGTTCCTCGGCGTGGGCTTGGAGCCAGGCGACGCCGCGGTTCATCTGGCCGTCGACGGTCTTGTTGCCGTACGCGCTGACGTCGAGCAGGGCGTCGACGACGTAGGCGGTGGTGTCCGCGAAGGAATGTTCGCGGTAGCCGCCGAACCAGCCCCAGCCGCCGTCGGTGTTGACCATGGTGAGGATCATCTTCAGGTTTTCGTCCATCACGCGGTTGAATGTTTTGGCGTCGAACGACGGATCGACCTTGCCGTCCTTCCAGCAGTATTTCTCCATATATTCGGTATAGAGTTTGTCGCGGGAGGTCTTTGCCGGGTGGACGGTGTCGAAGCTGACGCCGAGCTTGGCGAGGGCGTTCTTCGCCGCCATGGAGGGCACGAAGCGGTTCACGACGCCGAACACGGTGGCTTCGCCGTCTGCGGCGAGGTAGGGCAGGAGTTCGACCATCGCCATCGCCGCGCCGGGGGCGAGGTTCACGGTGAGGAACGTCGTTTCGGGCTTGCGCTGTTCCGGGACCTTCAGCGTGACGGACGCGGACTTGTTGTCCTTGTCGAGGTAGGCGAAGTTGTTGACCTGCTTGTCGATGCCCTTCACGAGGACGGGCAGGGCAAGCTGGAGCGCGTCGTCCTCTTCGCCGGCCTTCACGGAGAGCGTAATCTTGCTTTCGCCGACCGCCTTGGCATTCAGTGTGAACGGGCAGGCGGTGTGGCTTCCGGCCTTCACGGTGATGGTCGCGGTGTTTTTCACGGCGTTGACGGTGTCGCCGTCGACCGTGAGCGTGACGTTCGCCGTGACGTCCTTTTCGGTGTAGTTGTGGACGTTCGCGACGGCATTGACGGTGTCACCGTTCACCAGGAAGCGCGGGAGCTCCAGGCGGGCGATGAGGTCCTTGCTGACCACGAATTCGGAGTCGCCTTCGCCGACCGAAGTGTCGGCGGTGAGGGACCACACGTGGACCTTCCATGTGGTGAGGTTGTCGGGAGCCGGGACGTCGATGGTGGTCTGGCCGTTTTCGTCGAGCTTCACAAGCCCGGCGAAGTACGCAGCGTCGAGGAAGTTGGAGCGGACGAAGGAACCGCCGTCCGCGCCGCCGGCTTTCATCTCGACGGCTTCTTCCGCCATCGCCATATCGGCACTTGCAGCTTTCATCATCACGCGTCCGCCGCGGGCTGCCGCGGGAGCCGCTACTTCCATGTCGGCATCGTCCATGCTGTTCATGGCAGCGCCGAAGGATTGCACGGCAGCGCCGCCGCCGAATCCGCCGCCGACCGCGCCGCCGCGGGCCATGGCGCCGTTCCTGCGGACGATGCCGCCGTCCTTGGTCATGATGCCGCTGAAGTAGACGCTTTCACCCTGGCCGAGCGTGAATGGGAAGATGTGTCCGGTCATGAAGAGGTTGTCGTTCATGAAGTGGATGCCGCGGGCCGGGTTATTGTGGAGGCTGGTCATGTTGTCGAGGTTGACCGTGTAGTCCGCGTAGTGCGAGCGTTTCCAGTTCCAGAAGAAGGAATTGATCGCCGGGATGCGGCTGGACGCGATGGCGTCGAGAGACTTGTCGTAGACCGTGAGCGTGACCGCGCCGGAGACGGGCTTGCCGTTGCCGTCCTTCACGGTGATCGTCATCGGGACGTTCTGGCGCGGCTTGACGGGCTTCTTCGGACCCGCGATATCGACGTCGAGCATCTTGGAGATGGGCGGGACGGCGATCATCTTGGAGAGGCGCTGGACCTCGCCGTTGCCGACCGCGATCACGGAGACGTAGGTGTTCGGGCGGTCGCCGGGGAGGAAGTCCATCTTGAACTCATGCGAGTATTCCTTGTCGCCAAGGCGGACGCACTCGTACTGCGTCTCGCGTTCCTGGCGCGTGAAGAAGTAGAGCGTGGCGCCGGGCTTCTTCATGGAGACGAGGATGCTGGCGGATTCGCCGGGGTTGTACTCGCTCTTGTCGGTCGTGATCTCGAGCGGGAGCTTGCTGAAGAGGTCGCCGGACTTGTCGAACCCGGCGACGAAGAGCGGATAGGAGCCTTCGCAGGTCACGGGGTGGCGTCGGACGTGATGCTGGAGACGACTTCGTAGACGCCCTGGCGGTCGATCACGAAGCTCACGCCATTCTCGTCGCCTGCGGTCACGTCCATGACCTTCACGGGCTGGCCGACGCGATGCGGCACGCCGTCCTTGTCGAGGTCGCGCAGGTAGATGGAGACCTTGCCCTTGCCCGCGACGGGCTTGCCGTCGGGCGTGGTGGCCTTTACGACGAGCGTGACGGGCTTGCCGGTGCGTGCAAATCCGGTCTTGGCGGATGCGGAGACGTAGAACGGCTGGGCGGCGGTCACGACGGAGCCGGATCCGTTGACCACGCGGTTGGATTCGTCGGAGACTTCGGCGTCGATGATGTAGCGGAAATCGAGGTTGCCGAAGCGGCGGAGCGCGTCGCCGGTGTCGATGGGCACGGTCAGGCAGCCGTCGTCGTCCGCGACGCCCTCGGCTTGCGTGATGAGGTCGCGGCCCCAGGTGACCTGGCGGATGCTCTCGTCGCGGTAGGCGGTGGAGCAGATCCAGTAGCCTTCGCCGAAGAGCCAGTCGAAGCGGCCGCGGAACGGGAAGACACGGCGTGCCTGTTCGCGGTGGACGGTGTATTTGATTTTCGCGCCGGACATGGGCGCGCCGAAATAGTATTTCGCCTGAATCTTCGCCTCGAAGATGCCGCCGGTCTTCACCTGCGTTTCGGGCATTTCGACCTCAAGCAGGTATTCCGGTTTCTTGTACTCCTCGACGGAGAACGAGACGCCGCCGTTGCCAGTGCTCAGGCTGAAGCTGCCGAGCGAGACATCGTCCGGGAGCACGAACTCCTCGGTGGCGGCCGCCAGCATCGGGTCGCCGGAGATGTTCTGTTCGTACAGCTTCTTGCCGCGGGCATCGGTACCGGTGAGCTTCAGCTTGTATTCCGAGCGCTTTTCCGGGGCCTTCTCGTCGTAGGAGGCGCGGCGGGTGTAGACGGTGTACTTCACCGTGTCGCCGGGACGGTACACGGGGCGGTCGGTGATGATGTAGTCGCGGTCGCGTTCGTAGAAGCGGCCCGCGTTTATGGTGGAGTAGTAGGCGTTCGGGAGGAAGGTGAGGCCGTCCTCGGACTCGGAGAGGATGAGCGTGCGGTCGTTGAGCTTTTCGGGGAAGATGACCGCGCCGTCCTTGCCGGTCGTAACCTCGAACTCCTTCACGATGATGCGGTAGCGGCGTCCGCCGAACTCGTTCTGGTTGCGGTTGTTCGCGTATTCCGTCCGGTAGTTCATGATCTTGAGTTTGCGGTCGGCGAGCGGTTCGCCGGTCTTCGAGTCGTTGAGCGTGAGGAAACGGCCCTTTGTGACGGATTCCTTCGTGAGGATCTCCGGGGTGATCCAGACGAGGTTTTCGTACCAGGAATCCTTCGAATAGGTACCTTCCGTGCCTTCGGGCAGGGTACGGACGATATATGCGCCGGGCTCCGTGATGGGCAGCGTGACTTCGGTGTCGGTCTCCCAGTGGTGCGGCTTCGGCGTCACGTCGAACGTGAACTCGGAGATCTTCTCCTTGATGGCGGGGCCCCAGCCCTTGAATCCGGTGTTCATCTGGTAGGCGTTGTCGGTCTGGTAGGACTGCTCGCCGCCCTCGCGGAGGCTCTTCAGCATGATCTCGACGGCGGTCTTCGCGTCGGCCTTGGTCACGACCGCGCGGACCTTCGTGGCGTTGCGGCTGCGGTAGGAGAGGACGGGCTTCGTGCCGAACGGGACGACCTGGATGTTCTGGGTGGAACCCCAGTTGCAGAGGATCTGCTGGACCATCTCGTTTTCATTGGCCTTCTTGAACCAGTCGGCGGCGTTCTCGTACTGCATGCGGGCGAGGTAGAGGTAGCCGAGCTGCATGGCGGACTGCTGCTTGTAGAGTCCGGCCTTTTCCTCGTTCGCGAGTTCCTTGAAGATGCGGAAATAGCTGAATTCCTCGGGGAGCACGATCTTGCGGACGCCGTCTGCGAGCTCGGCGACGGTCTCCGCGTCCTTCAGTTCATACAGGTAATCGCGGTACTTGTCGGAGGTCTGGTATTCGTTGCGGACGTTCCAGTCGATCTGCGAGAAATCGAACTCGTTGGCGAGGAAGGACGCCCAGTCGTATTTGCTCTGGTAGTCGCCCAGCGCGATTGCCTGTTCCAGTGCCCAGCGGAAGCGTTCGCCGTCGCACTTCGCGGACGCGAAATCTTTCGGGCAGCTGTATAGCACCGGGGAGCCGTCTTTGTTCACCGGCGGACGCGAGGAGCTGCCGAAATCGCCGTCGTCGTAATCGGGCAGGGCGGTCAGGTCAGTGAGTGCCTGGAGCTTGTAGGACTGACTGCCGGACTGGTTGCGGCAGAGCAGTGAGGCGAGGGCGCGGTAGTATTTGATCTGGAGTGGCTTCGAGACGTTCTTCGCTTCTTCGGAGGCGGACGCCATGAACCGGAGATTCTGCACGCGGTCGCGGGCGGTGCTGTTCACGAGGCGTCCGGCGTTGCCGCGGTTGGATCCGCGCGTGAATGTATTATTGAAAAAGAAGCCGTAGCTGGTGACGTTGGCGTTCAGTTCGGCGGCCAGCGAGACGTTTTTCGGGAAGCGCGCGGTCACGAACTCGTAGGCGTCGTCGTATTCCTTCACGCGGTTGTTGCTGAAGAGGCTGGCGCGGTACATGTTCCACAGCGCGCCGACGGCTTCGCTCTGGGACTTCGCGGGAATGGCTTCCAGCGCGGCGCGCGCGGCGTCGGCGGATTCCTTGAAGTTGCCTTCTTCCATGAGCTTGCGGATCTTGGCGATCGTCTCTTTTTCGGCGGGCGTCTGCGCCGTTTCTGCCTGCTGTTTTTCGTCCTGCGCCGACACGGACGGGATGGCGATGAACGCCGGGAGCACGGCCGCCGCGGTCAGGAGGAAGCGGATGTTTCGATTCATGGGAAAATCCTTTCTTTGATGGTCCGGCGGCCCCGGCGAAGCGGGCAAAATGAAGCGGCCCGTACCGTGCGGAAAGCAGCCGGACAATAAAAAATGATGGTTGATTTCAGGTTGCTTCTGACAATTAGACGCGAAGTATAAAGAAATCTTAGCGGAAAATCACGAAAAATCAAGTTTTTTTCGGATTATTCTTCGATTTTTTCGATTCTTTCTTCGATTTCGCCAGAATTTTTGTCCGCGTCTTCATCCGCGTCCCGATCCAGTTCTTCGCGCGACTGCGGTTCGCCGGCGGAACGCAGGATGCGGATCACGGTGTTCACGTCGCGCGGGTCGAACATCAGGAGCAGGGTGCCGTCTTCGCCGGGCTCAATGCGTTTGAACGCGGAGAGGGCAGTACGCGTGGAATCGTCCCCCGTTGCCATCAGCTCAAGCTTTTTCGCCGCGTAATTCAGTGCGGCGCGCGGCATCGGCACTTTCCCGATGGCGCCTTGTCCGGGGATGAGCGTGAGATCGCCTTCATCGACGACGGGCGAGACCTCGACGGAGACGTTTGCGGCACGTCCGGAGGAAAGAGGCATGGAATAATGCAGTTGCAGGCGCCCGGCATCCCAGACCACCGCATACGGCAGAGCGCGTGTGTCGGCGCGGACGGATTTTGCGATCTCGGCGTTCAGAAGCGTTTGCACTTCGCTCCGGGACAGTTTCAGAACAGCCGTCTCGACCACGCGCCCCTCTTTGTCGACCAGCGAACGCGCCAGGCGCGTGATGACGCCCGCGATCACGCCGGTATCTCCACCGTCGAATTTCGGAACGGGGTAGGATACGGGAGCGCCGGTCGCGAGGAAGAAAAGCGTGATCAGGAGGATGATCAGGACGGCCAGGAGAACAAGGAATACTTTCAGAAGTCTGGAGAAACAGCCTTTTTTCGCCGCCATGATGATCCTCAGTCAACCATCAGTCGTTGTCGTCGTCGAGACGCATGGACCAGTAGTTTCCGGCATTCCAGCGGCTGAGCCCCTGGTCCTTGCGGATGGTGGCGCGCGGATACATGATCTTCACATGGCCGTCGGCGAACGCATAGTTCCACATCTTGTTGTGGAGCGTGGTCGTGGCTTTGTCGAACGAGGAGGAGCCGCTGGCCGACTCGTCGCCGCCCCACTGTTCGGACTGCTGGGACGGGCAGGAGATGCTGGACCACCAGGCGGAGAAGAAACCGGTGCGGTTGGAGCGGCTGTGGGTATCGAGGGGGACGTACTCGACGAAGTAGATCATGCGGGAAGGCATCGGAATCTTCGAGTATTTGAGTCCGACCCAGTAGCCCATGCCGTCGTTGCTGTCGTTGCAGATGGACTGGCCGCCGATTTTGTCGCCGACCTTTTCATCGTTGGTGGTACTGCCGCCGGGGGAGTGGTTCATGGCATAGGTGCGGATGGGCATTCCGGTGGAGACGCTCGTGTTGCGCGGATATTTGTCGGCGGGGCACTGGAAGAGCTTGATCGACATGAATCTTTCGTCGCCCTTGCAGTTCGGCACGCCTTTGGTCCCCACATCAAGATCGCTCATCGGGGTATATCTCAGGATCAGGCGTTCCCACAGGGAATCGTTGTTGCCGCCGCCGGATTTCGCAGGCGTAACGAACTTCGTGTCGCCGACATACTGAAGCGCACAGACCATCATCTGCTTCATGTTGCTGGCGCACCCGGCCGTATAGGCGCTGCGACGGGCCGACTGAAGCGCGGGCAGGAGCAATGCGGCAAGAATCGCGATGATCGCTATGACGATCAGAAGTTCGATCAGTGTGAAGCCTCGGAACGTGCAGCGGATGGAACTGTTCGTGCGTTTCATGGGGGGAACTCCTCAAAGTGTTGGTTTCTATGATATAATGTATGCGCATTCAAAAGAAAATTCAAGAAAAAACAGGACGAATACGGGATTTTTTGACGTTAGTTAACGAAAAAACACGTTATTAACGTGAAACAAGCTCAAAAAGAAACGGAAAAAAGTTCCTTCCGGGAAAAAAAAGAACGATATGGAAAAACGGCGAAAAACGAAACGGGTCGGGACGTTTTCTTCTTTTTTTCGTTCTTTTTTCGAAAAATAGCTTGACAGGATGCTGAAACGTATGCTATGGTAATGGAACTCAATTTCCCCGAAAACGTCCCCCTACACCCGGCAACACAGGAGAAATACCCATGGGAAAATACCTCGGCGAAGAAATTCCGAAACTCGGATTCGGCATGATGCGTCTGCCGAAGAACGGCGACAAGATCGACATCGAAACGACCAAGATCATGGTCGACAAGTTCCTGGCCGCAGGCTTTACCTACTTCGATACCGCGTGGATTTACGAGGGCAGCGAGGACGCCACGCGTCAGGCGCTGGTGGAACGTTACCCGCGTGAGAGTTTCCAGCTCGCGACGAAGAATGCGGCATGGGTCGACAACAAAACGCGCGAGGCCGCAGTCGCCCAGTTCGAGACGTCGCTGAAACGCCTCGGGACCGACTACATTGATTTTTACCTGCTCCACAACCTCGGCGACACGCGCACCGATCTCTTCGAGGAACTCGGCATGTGGGATTTCGCTCTGGAACAGAAGCGCCTCGGCCGGATCCGGCACGTCGGATTCTCGTTCCACTCCACCGCCGACCAGCTCGACGCGATTCTCACGAAGCATCCCGAAGCGGAGTTCGTCCAGCTCCAGATCAACTATGCCGACTGGGATCACAAGTTCATCCAGTCGCGTCTGAACTACGAGACTTGCCGCAAGCACAACGTACCCGTCATCATCATGGAGCCCGTGAAGGGCGGAATGCTGGCGACGCCGCCGGAATCCGTCGTAAAAATCTTCCGTGACGCGAATCCCGATCTCTCCCCGGCCGCGTGGGCGCTCCGGTTCAACGCAAGCCTGCCGGGCGTGATCACGGTGCTCTCCGGGATGAGCACGCCGGAGCAGATGGACGACAACCTGAAATCCATGAAGGGGTTCAAGTCGCTGACCGAGGCGGAAAAAGAAACCGTGTTCAAGGCGCAGGAGGCGCTGGCCAAAGTCCCGATGATCCCGTGCACCTCCTGCGACTACTGCGCGAAAGTCTGCCCGATGAACATCGGCATCTCCGGCACGTTCAACGGACGCAACCTGCTGACGCTGTACAGCAATATCGAGAGCGCGAAGGTGCAGATATTCTGGGCGGTCGCGAACAACGGCAAGAAGGACGCCGTGGAGTGCATCGGCTGCGGCAAATGCGAGGAAGTCTGTCCGCAGCACCTCGAAATCCGCAAGCTGCTCGCGGAAGCAGCCAAAGCCTTTGATCAGAAGAAGTCTGATCCGAAGGACGACTCGAAAAAAGAATAAGGATCACTTACTCAAAAACGCTTTGCGTTCCGGCTCCGGGTAATGCTCGATCGCGTACCGGAGGGTGGTGCGCGCCATGACAGCCTTGTTTTTCTCTAGATAGGATGTCAGGGCGGCGCGGTCGCGTTTGCCGATCTCGCGGAGCATCCAGCCGCATGCCTTGTGCATGAGGTCGTGCGGATGCGGCAGGAACCGGTCGACCATGCGGAACGGTTCGTCCAGCCGGTTCGCGCGGATGAGCGGGAACATGGAGAGGACGGCGATGCGTTCCTCCCAGAGATGACCCGAAAAAACAAAACGCTCCAGCGTGTCCACGCCGTGTTCGAACGCGTACGCTCCGGTGATGCCGGGCGCGGTCAGGTCGACCAGGTCCCAGTTGTTGACGAATCCGTCCCGGGCGAGTTCGGCGTACTGTTCGAAGATGTCGGCGCGGTCCCTGTCGCTTGTCTTTTTCGATTCGTAATGCCCCAGCAGGATGAGCATGGCGCAGAGACGGATTTCGTGCCATTCGGAATGCGCGGCGCGGACGGCCTCTTGAACAGGAAGGTCTCGAAATGCCTTTGCCGTGCGTCGGGTTATCGGGTTTTTGCAGCCGAGGAACCTGTCGCCTTCGCCGTACTGACCTGGTCCGGTCTTGAAGAAACGCATGAGGATCTCGGCGTCGGCGGGATTCGCCTGTGCGAGCATGGCGCGTTCGAGGTCGGCGGCGGTTTCGTTTGCGCCGGAATCGGCTGGAAAAAGAGGAGTATTCATAAGAGGTGTTATGCGGATGCGAGGCGTCCGGCGAGGAACGACAGCGCGAATTCGACGCGGAGGATGTGCGGTCCGAACGTGACGGGCGCGTAACCGTTGGCGCGGAACGCGGCGACTTCTTCCGGAGTGAATCCGCCTTCGGGGCCGATTGCGAGCACGACTTTGCCGGGGAGGGCGACGGGGCAGGGCGCGGCGTCGACGGGATGTCCGATGATCGCGGTCGCATCCTTGGTGAGCTCGGCGGAAAGTCCCGAATTGAAGAACTCGCGAAGGGACCGGACGAAGGTCAGTTCCGGCAGGACGGTCGTGCAGCCCTGTTCCAGCCCCTCGATCAGCACGGAGCGGATTGCGTCCGGCGCCATGCAAGAGCTGGTCCAGTAGCTTTTTTCGGTCTTCGCGGCGTGGAAGAACACGGCGCGGCGGATGCCGGACGAGGCGATGAAGTGGAGCGTCTTCTTGAAACTCTGCGGACGGGGCAGGGCGATGACGGGTAGGATGTTCGACGGCGGGGGCGGCGGATTGGAAGTGTCCTCCAGTTTGAGCCGGGCGGAATGCCGGGTCGTTTCGAGGATGCGCGCCGTGCCGATGCCGCCGCCGAGGATGCCCGCTCGGACGGTGTCGCCGGGCTTCGCGTGAAGGATGCAGAAGATGTGTCCGGCGTGCTCGCCGCCGACCGTGAACTCGCGGGTGGGCGACAGGTCGCGTTCCTCGACGATCAGCAGGTTCATGCGGAGAGAATCTTTTGAACGGCTTCGAGAATGTCGGCGGGTTCCGCCATGCGGCCCTTGCCGGACGTGCCGCAGGCGAGGTGCCCGGTGTCGGGCCCGACGGTGCGGACGCCGAGCTTGTCCACGAGCTTCGCGATGTTGTCCTGCACGATGGGGCTGGCCCACATGTGTTCGTTCATGGCGGGGGCGAGGAGCACGGGGCCGCGGAACGCCAGCGCCGTGGTCGTCAGGGCGTCGTCGGCGATGCCGGACGCGAACTTGCCGATGAAGTTCGCCGTGCAGGGGGCGACCACGAGCATATCCGCCCATTCCGCCCAGTCGACGTGTTCCGGGCGCGGCTGGTACTCGTCGAAGATGTCGGTCAGCACGCGGTTCTTCGAGAGCGTGAGGAATATTTGCGAGGAGATGAGCTGAAGTGCGTTCGCGGTCATGACGACGCGGACGTCGAATCCCGCGGAAACGAGCTTGGAGCAGAGGTCGGCGGCTTTGTAGACGGCGATGCCGCCGGTGATACCGAGGATGATGTTTTTGCCGTTCATGTGCGTACTCCGTGGTTGTCAGACAATGCGTCTGCGTTTCGGGTGGTTGCGGAGGCCGAGGATGAGTTCGGTGAACTCCCGGACCGCCCGGTCGAGATCGTCGTTCACGATGATATGGTCGTATTCGTTCGCGTGCTCCATTTCGCCCTTCGCGTTCGCGAGGCGGCGGAGGATGGATTCCTCGGTTTCGGTGCCGCGCGCCCGGAGACGGCGTTCCAGTTCCTCGAACGACGGTGGCATGATGAAGATGAATTCGCACGCCTCGCAGAATTCGGAGGAGTCGGCGCAGAGCGCGCGGAGCTGAGCCGCGCCCTGGACATCGATGTCCAGCAGGACGTCGATTCCGCGCCGGACGCGGTCGAGCAGTTCGGATTTGAGCGTGCCGTAGCAGTTGCCGTGTACCTCGGCGTGTTCCGCGAAGGCGTGTTCCGCGACGAGCGCGTTGAACTTCTCGTGGCTGATGAAATAGTAGTCGCGTCCGTCGATTTCACCGGGGCGCGGCTGGCGCGTGGTGCAGGACACGGAGAATTCGATGCCGCCGAGGTCGCCGATGGCGGCTTTGTAGATGGTGGATTTGCCGGAGCCGCTGGGGCCGGAGAGGATCAGGACCATGCCGGTGCGGGCCGGTGCGTCGGTTGAGGTATTCATGAGCGTACGGTGTGCTGGAAAATCCTGGCGGCGTTGACCGCCGTGAAGTAAAGGTCGTCCGCGCCGGCCGCCATGGCTTCTTCGAGCGTGCGGCGTCCGGTGGACGTGCTGAATGCGAAATCGTAGGTCTTCGCGAGTTCTTCCGGCGCGCCTTCGACCGCGCCGGAGAGCAGCAGGACGGGGATTCCCTCGCGGTGCGCGGCGTCGGCGACCGCGCAGCAGAGTTTGCCCTCGGCGGTCTGCGAATCCGTGCGGCCTTCGCCGGTCACGACGAGGTCCGCGCCCTTGATCTGGCGGCGGAACGAGATGGCGTCGAGGATGAGTTCCGCGCCGGATTTCGGCTGTGCGCCGCAGAACGCGCGGAGACCCGCGCCGAGTCCGCCCGCCGCGCCGTCGCCGGGCATTTCCTTCGGCAGCAGCATAGATTGGCGTTCCCAGACGGAGAAGAGGTGGCGGAGGTTGAGGTCGAGCTTCGCGACCATGTCGGGCGTGGCGCCCTTCTGCGGACCGTAGACCTGCGCCGCGCCGAACGGCCCGGAGAGCGGGTTGCGGACGTCGCACGCGGTCGTGATGCGCGTTTCGTGGAGGCGGGGATCGGCTCCGGCGACGGCGATGCGGGAGAGCAGATGAAGCGCGCCGCCGCCACGCGGGATATCGTGTCCGCCCACGTCGAGCAAACCGTACCCGAGCGCCTGCGCCATGCCCGCGCCGCCGTCGACCGTGGCGGACCCGCCGAGGCCGATCAGGATGTCGCGGACGCCGAGGTCCAAGATCGCGCGGATGACTTCGCCCGTGCCGTAGGTCGTGGCGGTCATCGGGTCGCGTTTGAGCGGCTCCACGAGGTAAAGTCCGCTGGCGGAAGACATTTCGAAGACGGCGGTCAGGCCGTTGTTGATGAGCGCGAATTCGGCTTCGACGGGCTTCCCGTCCGGACCGGTGACCGTGACAGTATGGATTTCGCCGTGCAGAGCGTCCGCCAGGGCGTGCGTCATGCCTTCGCCGCCGTCGGAGACCGGCACGGAAACGAGTTCTGCGTCCGGCATGACCGTGCGGAATGCCTTTTCGAGGACGCGGCAGACGGTCGAGCTTTTCATGCACATCTTGAATTTGTCGGGCGCGAACACGATTTTCATGGTCAGAGCTCCTTCTTGAGGATTCCGGAAATGATCTCGGCGGCGTTTTCCGGGGCGACCGGACGCGGCGCCGAGGCGAGTTTCATCGGGTTCTTGACCGCGTCGGACGCGATCCTGTCGACCATGGCGGCGTCGAAGCACGGCAGAGCGGAGAGTTTCGGTACGCCCGCGTACTTCGCGATGAACGCCGCGGCAGCGTTCACGACGTCCTCCGGCGTCTTCTGTTTCGCCTTCGACGGGAAGACATCCGCGAGCAGCGTGGTGCGTTCCGCGACGGCTTTTTCCGCGAGGTAGTACCGCCAGAAGGGCGGCAGGAGCATCGAGGCGGCGATCCCGTGCGGGACTTTGCCGTAGAACGAGAAGCTGCCGAGGTGGGGGAGCGAGGTCGGACGGTCCGCGATCTGCATGCCGCCGATGGTCGAGGCGGCGAAGAGGCGTTCGCGGACGTTGACGTCGTTCGGGTCGCGGAAGACGAGCGGGAGATTGTCCTTGATGAGGCGGATTGCGTAGACCGCGTTCCGGTTCGTCGCGGCCTCCGTTTCCGGCGCGTGAATATTCAGAAGCGATTCGATGTTGTGCGTGAGCGCGTCCAGCGCGGTCGCGGCGGTGAGGCTGTCCGGCATGGAGCGTCCGTAGTACGGGTCGATCAGCGCCATGCGCGGCACGATCTGTTTGTCGGCGATGAGGCGCTTCACGCCCGCGGCGCGGTCGACGATGTTCGAGTACGGCGTGACCTCGGAGCCCGTGCCTGCGGTGGTCGGGACCGCGATGACGCGCTTGAACTCTTTCCCGGGGAACTTTTCGGTGATCCTGCCGGAGCCGAACAGCTCGGAAACGTCCATCCCGGTCTGGTACGCGGCCCAGGCGGCCTTCGCGGCGTCGATCACGCTGCCGCCGCCGATGGCGACGACTTCCGAGCATTTGCTCTGGTTCAGCGCCTCGATGATGCGCGCGACATCGTCCGTGTCCGGTTCCGCCGGGATGTCGCACACGAGGCGGGACTCGAATTCATAGTGGAGCACCATGTTCGTCATGTCGGCGCGCGCGCCGGACTTCGCGAGGGAATTTCCTCCGGTCACGAACGTGACGACGGGTTTTTCCTCGGAGAGCAGGAACTCGGCGGAGAGGTCGGTGAGGACGCCGGGGCCGAGGTCGATGCAGACCGGCTTGTAATGCTCGAAGAGCTCGATGTAATCTTGGTCGGGTGTCATTGTGTGATCACTTTGCTACGATGTTGACGAGGCGGCCGGGGACGGCGATGACTTTCACGACGGTCTTTCCGGCGAGCGCGGCGGCGACCTCCGGGTTTTCCAGCGCCTTCTTTCCCATTTCGTCGGCGGAGAGCGAGGCTGGCATCATGATGCGGACTTTCGGCTTGCCGCAGATCTGCACGAGGATCTCGTGCTCCTCGACCTGCAGATGCGATTCGTCGACGCTCGGCCACTGCGCCAGGGAAACCGGGGCCTGTTTGCCGAGGCCTTCCCACATTTCCTCCGCGATATGCGGCGCGTACGGGGCGAGCAGCAGGACGAACGTCTCGGCGGCTTCGCGCGGCATCTTTTCGAGCTTGGAGAAGTCGTTGAGGAAGATCATCATCTGGCTGATGGCGGTGTTGAAATTGAGCGTGTCCGTATCCTCCGTGACTTTCTTGATCGTCGCGTGGAGCAGACGGCGCAGATTGGCGGGAACCGGCTCGTCCACAACGGGCGTCTGCATGATCATGCGCCAGGAGCGCTTGAGGAAACGGAAGACGCCTTCGACGCCGCGGGTGTTCCACGGCTTGACGGCCTCCAGCGGGCCCATGAACATTTCATACAGGCGCATGCTGTCGGCGCCGTACTCGCGGACCACGTCGTCGGGATTGACGACGTTGCGGAGCGACTTCGACATCTTGGCGGGGAACTCGACGAGCTTTTCGCCTGTCTCCTTGTGCTTCGGTTCGGGGCCGGTGAGGTCGACGAGGTTGGTCGGGACCAGCGCGCCGCGGGCATCCTTGTAGGACGTGCCGAGGATCATGCCCTGGTTCACGAGCTTCTGGAACGGCTCCTTGGTGGAGACCAGGCCCAGATCGTACAGGACCTTGTGCCAGAAGCGTGCATAGAGCAGGTGCAGCACGGCGTGTTCCGCGCCGCCCACGTACAGGTCGACCGGCATCCAGTATTTTTCCTTCGCGGGATCGACGAACGCCTTGTCGTTGTGCGGATCGATGTAGCGGAGGTAGTACCAGCAGGAACCCGCCCATTGCGGCATGGTGTTGGTCTCGCGGCGGCCGTGTTCACCCGTCTTCGGGTCCACGTAGTCCACCCAGTCTGTCGCGTTCGCGAGCGGGGATTCGCCGTTTCCGGACGGCTTGAAGTCCTTCATGTCGGGCAGGGTGAGCGGGAGCTCGTCCTCGGGGACCATGCGGATCTCGCCGCTGTCCATGATGATGATCGGGAAGGGCTCGCCCCAGTAGCGCTGACGGCTGAAGAGCCAGTCGCGGAGCTTGTAGTTCACGGTACGTTTGCCGATGCCCTTGGATTCGAGCCAGTCGATGATGCGCTTTTTCGCCTCGTTCACGCGCAGGCCGTTCAGGCTGAGCCCGTCGGCGTTTGCGGAGTTCATCAGCGGACCGTCGCCGATCCAGCAGACTTTTCCGGCGAGCACGCCTTCCACGTCGATCTTTTCCTTCGCCGCGGCGGCCTCGTCGGGCCGGATCACGCAGATGACCGGGATGTTGAACTTCTGCGCGAACGCGAAGTCGCGGTCATCGTGCGCGGGCACGGCCATGATCGCGCCGGTGCCGTAGGACGCCAGTACATAGTCGGAGATCCAGATCGGGATGCGTGCGCCGTTGACCGGGTCGATGGCGTACGCGCCGGTGAAGGCGCCGGTCTTCTCGTTGTTGAGTCCGGTGCGCTCCAGGTCGCTCATGGACGCGGTGCGCTTCTTGTAGGCGGCGACTTCCTCGGCATGTTCCGAGGTGGTGATCTCGTCGACGAGTTCGTGTTCGGGGCAGAGGACCATGTAGGTCGCGCCGAAGAGCGTGTCCGGGCGCGTGGTGAACACGGTCAGCGTCTTTCCGGGGTGTCCGTCGAGCTGGAACACGACTTCCGCGCCTTCGCTGCGTCCGATCCAGTTCCGCTGCATCTCCTTGATGCCTTCCGGCCAGTCGAGGCCATCGAGGTCCGCCAGCAGGCGTTCCGCATAGGCGGTGATCTTCAGGACCCACTGCTTCATCGGGCGGCGGATGACCGGGTGGTTGCCGCGTTCGCTGCGTCCATCGATGACTTCCTCATTTGCGAGCACGGTGCCGAGCGCGGGGCACCAGTTCACCGGCACCTCGTCAATGTACGCGAGGCCCTTCTTGTAGAGCTGGAGGAAGATCCACTGGGTCCAGCGGAAATATTTCGGGTCGGTGGTATTGATCTCGCGGCTCCAGTCGTAGCTGAACCCGAGCATCTTGATCTGGCGCTTGAAGTTTGCGATGTTCTTCGCGGTCGTCACGGATGGGTGTGTGCCGGTCTCGATCGCGAACTGTTCCGCGGGCAGACCGAACGCGTCCCAGCCCATCGGATGCAGCACATTGAAGCCGTTCATGCGTTTAAAGCGCGAATAGATGTCCGTGGCGGTGTAGCCCTCCGGGTGTCCGACGTGAAGGCCCGCGCCGCTCGGGTAGGGGAACATGTCCAGCACGTAGAGTTTCTTCTTCGAGGTGTCGTCGGTCGCCCGGAACGTCTGGTGTTCGTCCCAGTATTTCTGCCATTTCGCTTCGATGGCGGTGAAATCGTAGTCCATGATATGATGATTCTCCGTTTGGGTTGGTTTTTTGATAAAAATGTACTTCTAAATATAGAGCATGTGCGCGCGTTTTGCAAGCTCATTTTACAATTTCGGTACAAAAAAGCCCCTGCGGTCATGAAAGACCGCGGGGCCCATCGTGCTCTCGCGAAGCAGAGCGCTGGATCAGCTCGGCTTGCCGTGTGTCCGAGCGGAGCCGGACACTGTTTCAGCACCGCTTGCGGTGTTATTTGAGCGGGAAGCTGAGAACGGTCAGGGAGAACGGCTTGAGCGCGAGCGAGGTGCTGCTGTCGAGCGTGATGTCCTTCGGTTCGGCGGGACGCACGTCGCGCCGGTCTGGCTCGCCGGAGAGGACGGTCATCGTGGCGTTCACCGAGGCAGGGCCGAGATTTTCGAGCTTCAACGTTGTCTTGACCTCGAACGGGAGCAGGTTCGCGATCTTGACCGTGGCAATGTTCGTCTTTGTGTCGATCACGCAGGAGGACGCGAACCGCTTCAGCAGAGGGGCGTTTCTGTCGTTGTCCGGGAGAGCGCGTCCGTTTTCGTTCAGGAGGGTCACGGCGGTGCGCGCGTACTTGTCGCCGGCGTTGTTGCCGAAGAGCTTCTGGACGTAATACCCTGTGGTCGGCTTGACCTGGGTGTTGTTGAAGTAGATCATATCGGGATTCCACTGCGTATCGCCCTCCTTTGCGAGGAGCGGCGCGTAGGAGGACATCGCCACCACGTCGCCGTTGCGTTCCAGCGAAAGCATGTAGATCGCCTCGGAGAGCGCGGTCTCGATGGTGCTGGTGCGCGGGCCGTTGTGGCTGGCATATTCGCCGAGGTAGACGCGCGTGGTGGCGCCGCGCAAGTAGGTGTCGTAGAAATGCTGGTTGTTCAGGAACCAGCCGGGCGACTGGTAGTAATGCTCGTCGACGATCGGGATGCCGAGCTTGTGCGCGAGCGCCCAGCCGTCCTCGTAGTCGGAGCCCTCGCAGAACGGCCCGACTGTGCCGACCAGGGTGATCTCCGGGTATTTCGCCTTCACGGCCTTGAAGATCATCGTGAAGCGTTCCTTGAAGACGTCGC
>CACWOL010000038.1:27917-49012 GCA_902762495.1 uncultured bacterium
CGGACCTTGCCCCATTTGGAGTCGGCGGGACCGTTCGCCCATTCGACCAGGTCCAGCACCTCCCGGATGTACGCGCCCATCTCGTCCATCGGGATGCCGCCCTGCTGGCCCTTGCCGCCGTGCGAGGAATTCTGGCAGGGGACGCCCGCGGGGAGGATCGGCAGCGGTTCCGCGCCGATGTCCTCGCAGAACTGGAAATACTCGAAGTAGCCGAGCCCGGCGGACTGGTGGTAGCCCCAGATGTTGGACTGCGGCACGCGCGCCTCGAGCGGGCCGACGGTACGGTTCCAGCGGTACATGTTGCCGAGGCCGTTGCCGTGCGCCACGCAGCCGCCGGGGAAGCGCACGAAACGCGGCTTGAGGTCGGCGAGCGTCTGCGCGAGGTCGGCGCGGAGGCCGTTTCTGCGGCCCTTGAACGTCTTTTCGGGGAAGAGCGAGACCATGTCGATTGCGACTTTGCCGCCGGACTTGATGAGTGCCAGCTTGCCGCGGTCCGTGCTCTTGTTCGCGGTCAGCTTCAACTCCGTTTTGGTCCATTCCTTGCCCTTTGCCGTGACCGTGCCGGAGGCGACGGTATTGTTCCGGTCGTCGAGCAGTCTGACATCCAGTGCGGCTTCGTTTCCGTCGAGACACTTCGTGAAGACGCTGAAAAGATACGAGTCGCCCTCGCGGAAGACCATGCCGCGGTACCCTTCGTTGACAAGCGCGGCGAAAGCTTCCAGCACGAGATAGTGCGGATTGTTTTTGTGAATGGGATCGTCGGTCGCGACGGTTGCCTTCGCCCCTTCGGAAACGCTCCAGTCGTTGAGGTCGTGCCAGCCGTCGAGGTCGATGGCGTCGGAAACTTTCCAGCCGGTGAGGGCGTTCCATCCGCCGTGGTCGAGGTCGTTGAACTCGAAATCGCGGTTGCGGACGAGTTCGGCGTACAGCCCGCCGTCGGCGGAGTAGTTGATGTCCTCGAAGAAGATGCCCCAGAGGAGCGGGCTGATGTTCTTGGTGCGTCTCAGGTCGACGGAGATCTCGGCGGTGCGGGAGACGTCCTTGAGACTGTCCGGCAGGTCCGTGATCCGCTCGCGGTTCTGTTCGCCTTTCCTGTCGGCCTCCGCTTTCGCGGCGAGGATGCCGTCCAGTTCCGCTTTCGAAATAGTCACGATCCTGCCTTTCCATTCGCGGTCGCCGAGCTTGACGATTCCTTTGGGGTTCCGATTCCGTCTCGGGGCGGAGACGGGGACTAAGGAAAAATCCTTGAAATCCTGCGTGGAGAGGATTTCTTCTTCATACAGGCGAACCCCCTTTTCATCGACCCACTCGATGTAGTATGCCCTGTCTGCTTCGCCGTTTGAATGAAAGAAGATGAACGGCTCGTAGCCGCGCGGCGCTTTCCACATGGGGTAGTAGTTCTGCACGTGCCAGTGCACGAGGTCAGGCGAGGACGTGAGAGCGAACACCGGATCGTCCGGGTTCGGCGTGAAGATGCAGTACCACAAGCCGTTTGCCTTGTCATGGAAGAGGTACGGATCGTGCATTTTCTTCTCCGCGCCCCATGCGCCGTAGTCGCTGCTCAGCCAGCCGTGGTCGATCTCGTGCCATTCCATGCCGTCGACGTTCCATGCGTAGTACAGGCGGTTGTCGCGTTCGTATGCGAAAAGCTGAATGGGGCTGGGGCCAGGCTGAATTGGAATAATGTGGCGCGAAACGCTGTGCTGCGACGGATCGGCGGGGGCGTTGTCGGCTGCCGCAGCGCCGGAGATCGCGAACGATGCGGAGAGGAACGCGGCGGCTGCGAAGATGCGATGGAAGAGCTTCATGGTCGAGAGTCTTTCGTTGTTGTGTTCGGGTGCGGAGAAAATGAACTTGTATCAGAGGGTCGGGACGACTTTCTTAATGGAGCCGTCGGGGTTGAATTCGAGCTTGTCGATGCAGACTTCGCGGTGGAATCCCGGTCCGTCCATGATCTTGCCGTTCTGCCACGCGAACCTGTGGTACACGATGCGCCATTCGTCGTCCGCGCCGTGGACCTTCAGGATCTGATGGTGTCCGGTGCCGAGGATGCCGCGCGACGTGTCTTTTTCGATGACGACGTTGTCGCGCGGGACGGTGAGGTCGCCGAGCGGGGAATCGGCGGTGGCGTAGCGGACATGGTAGTTCGGGCTGCCGGTATCGTCGACGGACCAGCTGAAATAATACTTGCCGTTACGGTAGATCACGTTCGTGCCCTCGCGGAAGGTGCGGCCGGGCTGGAACACCTTTACGGTGTCGCGTTTCACGCTGAGCATGTCGTCGGCGAGCTCGCCGCCCGCCATGTAGCCGTTGCCCCAGTAGAGGTAATATTTGCCGCTCACGGGGTCGTGGAAGACGTCCGGGTCGATCTCCTGGCCGCCGCGCACGCCCGCGGGCTTGAAGTCGACGATGGGCTTGCCTGTGTCGACGAACGGTCCGAGCGGGTCGTCCGCGACCGCGCAGCCGACGCATTTCCGGCCGTCGCCCTTCAGCGCACCGCAGAAATAGAAGTAGTATTTATAGCTTCCGTCGGGCTGCTTGCGCTCCATGATGCACGGAGCCCAGGCGTTGCCGCTGGACCACTTCACGTCCTCGCCGAGCGTCAGGATGGTGCGTTCATACTTCCAGTTCTTCAGGTCGGACGAGGAGAAGACCTGGAAATCCTTTCCGCCCCAGCCGGCGAATCCGTCGTGCGTGGGGTAGATGTAGTATTTGCCGGTCTTTTCGGAGTAGAGCGTGCCGGGGTCGGCGTAGAACGCCTCGATGATCGGGTTGTTCTGCACGGGGGGCTCGAACTTCTCCGGCTTGCCCCATTTCTTGAGGACGGCGTCCAGCTCGGAGCGCGCGATGGAGACCACGCTGCCGTGGCGCGCGTGGAAATCGACGGAGAAATCGCCCTGCGTGAACGTCTTCATGTCCTTCGTCTCGGCGAAATACCAGCGGTTGTTGCGGAAAAGGTCGCCCATGAAGACGTACGTGTCGGTGTTCACGAGCGGGTATATGCTGGAGCCTTCGATGGCGAATCCGGGATCGAGCTTATAATCGGGCTCCGGCGCTTCCCATTTGCCGGGGAAGAGCGTGTCGGAGACGACCTTTTCCTTGCCGCAGTAGAACATATGGTACTTGCCGTTGAACTTGATGATGTCCGCGTCGAGCACGTGGACGCCGGGCTTGCCGAACATGTACATCGGTTCTCCCTCAAGGTCCGTGAAATCGTCGTTCGCGTACACGCCGTACATCCGGTTGACGCCGCCCTTGAACATCAGCGCGACGTAGATCAGGTAGCGTTTCGCCGCCGGATCGTAGATGGTCTGGGGCGCCCAGACGTGCAGGATGTCCTGAATGCCGGGCATTTCGGGGAAGCGTTCGGGGAAGTGGATCGCCTTCGCCGACCAGTTCACGAGGTCGTCGGACTTCAGGAGCACGAGCCCGCGGTTGGAGTCCCACCCCTTCGACGAGGTCATGTCCGTGGCGACCATGTAGAACCCGCCGTCCTCGTTGCGCATGATGTGCGGATCGCGTACGCCGCCGGTGCGCGCGAACGTCTTCGCGTCCAGCACGGGCTTGTCGCCGTTGAGCGCGAAGAAATGGCGTCCGTCCTTGCTGACGGCGAACCGGATCTGCTCCTGGTCCGGGTTGTTCCCCGTGAAGTAGGCGAAGAGGTAGCAGATGCGGTCCTTCGCGGCGGGTACGGGGTAGGGCTTCTCCGCGGACGCCGTGAAGGCGAGCCAGACGGTACAGAGCGAGGCGAGGACGAGTTTGCGGAGGGCGGCGGAACGAGTGGCGAGGGTGGAACGGATGGACATGGGCGATCTCCTGTGGGGGAAACGGCCTGAGGACGGCGCGTTTTCCGTTGGTTCGTGAGTTGACCGGGCGTTTTTCCATAATATACATTAGTACCGGAAGGAAATCAAGGCGCGGGACGTGTTTTTATACGGAAATGACGGAGAAACCCGATGCCGCGCGTTATTGATAACGCTGCCCGATGCCCGACAAAACAGGAGATTATCTAAAAAAGATAATAAAAATGCTTGACTTTTCCAGAAACCGGGGATAGAGTATGAAACGGAATCATTTTTCTCGCCGTGCGGGAATCCGGTTCCGTGCTCATTCCATCGGTTATTTCAGCAAAAGAAGATGTAAACCCGCCAGTTTCAAAAACGCCTTTTGCTACTGAACTTGAAAAACCAGCACAGGAAGATTGTGTCTTCGTGTTTGGCTGGACGTTTTTTCGTCGTTTCAGTAGCGGGTTCCTGGCGGGACCTACATCTTCGCGCATGGGGAAGCGTCCGGCTTTTTTGTATCCGGGCTGTTTCCCTTCCCAATGCCCCGCATGACACCCAACCAAGAAACACCAGGAGGATTTAACATGACAACAAAAACGATTCGTTGCCTCGCACTCGTCATGATCGCATTGTCTCTGGCTGCCGCGGTTTTCACCGGATGCGGCAAAAGCGAAGAAGGCGCGGGAACGAAGACCGAAGCGGCATCCGGCAGTTCGACCCTCGAACAGGAAAAGAGCGCTCCGGGCGAAGCGGAACTCAGGAACGGGCTTGCGGCCTGTGACAAGAATGACTACGAAGCGGCCGCGAAGTTCTTCCGCGCCGCCGCGGAACAGGGCAACTCGGACGCCATGTTGCTGTACTATGATTGTCTGGTGCGCAGCAAGATCGCGAAAGACAGGGCCGACTCCATAGAATGGCTGGAAAAAGCCGCGGAGGCCGGAAACCTGACGGCGCAGGCGCTCTACGGCAGTAAATTTGTGGGCGGGGGGCAGGAAGCGAAGGGGATCGAATACATGAAGCGGTCCGCGGACAGCGGAAACATCCTGGGCATGCACCTGCTCGGGATGACCGCCTTTGAAAAAAAGCCCGGAGAAGCGGGCGAGGATGCCTTGAAGTCTCTGAAAACGCTTGCCGGCCTGCCGTTCTCGGAACAGAAAACAGTTTTGGATTATCTGCACCGGATCAGCAGCGACTTCAATCTGACGGGAGCCCTCAACACCAATACGAATAAACTCATCGTCATGGATCAATACATGCTCGGCGTGTATTACCTCGAAGGCAGAGCGCCCGGCGGGCGGCGGGATCTCGACGAAGCGGCGAAGTGGCTGAAGATGGCAAAGGACAACGGGCTTCCCGATGTCGATCCGCTCCTGCGGAGGGTTGAGGTGATGAAGCAGAGCCCCGACGCAGGCCGGACCGAGGAGGAACTCCAGAAGGCCAGAGCCGAAGCCTTCCTGGCCGATACGCAAAACCAGATCGACGCTTCGGAATTCGACCTTCAGTTTACCATCACGGACACCGACGGCAAGCCGCTGGACGGCGTCAAAGTGGAAATGAGACTGGAGCGTCCGGTTGTCAAATTGCTCCTGAGCGGCGGATCGGAATCTAAAGTTATGGAAAAGAAGACGGTCGACTCCAAATTCCGCATTCAGGAAAAAGGCTGGACGAGAATTGAACTTACGTTCACGAAAAGCGGCTACTATCTCGAAGACCGCTACTATAATATCAACTTCATGCCGAACAGTTCTGACGAGCTCGGCCCGGACGGCAAACCGAAGCTCGTGATGAAGGAAGACGTCCAGGTCGTCATGTACAAGGGCGTCCCCGCCGGCGACCTGACCGGGACCAGAGGAACGCTGAGATACGATTTTGAAAAGGGAACAAGGTCGATCTTCGATCTTTCCGCGTTCGACAAAAAAACGGAAAAACCCAAAAAGACGACCGTTTCCGAGGAGGACGGGGAGGAAGAAGAGGAGGATGACGAAGAGGAATATGCGGAGGAGAGAATCAGGATCGAAATGAAGTCGGTCGACCTGAAGGCGAAACCGAAAGCATCAAAATATATCGAACTGGATTTCAGGCGGGACGAAAACGGCGAGATCTTGTTCGACGGGATGCTTCGGGACACTCCTTGTCCGGCATCGTTCATCATCCGGCTCCATTCCGACGATCCCGGCGACGGTTTCATTCCCGTGGACAAACCGGGACCTGGATTTGTCAGAAAGAAAGAATACTACAAGCGTTATCCGACCGCCCCGGAAACGGGCTACAAAAAGGAGCTCGTGCTGGATTTCGGGAAAAAGGATGCCGACGGGAAATACCCGTATGAAACGAACTACCTGTTCGCCTTCGTGAAATGCGGACAGCGCTACGGAACAGTCTTTTTCCATCCCATTGTCATTGATGGCGGACCGAACAAGACGATCCGTCAGATCAGGTTGGGGGTCGAATCGCTGACCTTGAACCGGACCGCAGACGACAGGAACGTGTCGGAAGGCAATTTCTATGTCGAACCCGAACACCCCGCGCAAACCAGGAACGACTTGAAGAAAACGGATACGAAGAATGAAGCCGAAAACGCTCCCGAGGACAAGGCCGAAACGGCGAAAAAGATGATAACGCTGCTCGGCGATGCGCTTCAGCAGTACAAACTGGACGTCGGGACCTATCCTTCCGATCTGCAGGGGCTCATGCGGAATGTCGACGAATCCGAACGCTGGGACGGTCCCTACATCCGGCCGAACGTGCCGCTGGATCCCTGGGGAAATGCGTACCAGTACAGTTTCGACGCGGAGAAAGGAACGTATCGCCTGAGCTCGTCCGGCCTGACCGAATAAAGAATCAGCCTCATCCACCCCCCAGCCGACTAACCCCGACACCACGGAGAATATAACATGAAATACAAAACGGTCAGCACCATCGCCGCGATCCTCTGTCCACTGGCGACACAATACAGGCGAACGGAAAAACGTTATAATAAGAAACAACAACACACAGGGGGTCCTGATATGAAAACGAAAGCGATTCGCAACATTTTTTTCGCCGTCATCACGGTCTTCCTGACCGCCGCAACGTTCACCGGATGCGAACAGGCCGAGAAGGTCAGAGCCGAGACCAAGATGGCTGACGAACAAAGCCGGATCGACGCTGCGAAATTCGATCTTCAGTTCATCATCACGGACGCAGACGGCAAGCCGCTGAACGGCGTCACGATGGAGCTTGAACGGAAACGTCCGAGAATCCCTCTGTTAAGCGGCGAATGGGAAAAAAAGACCGAGAAGAAGACGGTCGATTCCAAATTCCGCATTCAGGAAAAAGGCTGGACGGGGCTTGATCTCCGTTTCCTGAAAGACGGCTACCATCTGGAACAATGCAAGTTCGATATCAACATCATGGATAAAGATAGATCCAAGTTGTCGATGCGACGGGAAATCCAGGTCAAAATGACCGAAAAGAGTCCTCTTCCTTCTTTGTTCGGGGGTGGCGGTGTGTTGTCATATAATATTGAGAATGGTAAAAGAGAGATCCTTGATATCGATATTTTCCCAAAAAAAGCAGGAAAGGAGACTACTGATCTGAAAAAGAAAGAAGAAATGAAGAGCGAGGAAGACGAAGAGAATGAGGAAGACGAGGATATCGAGGATGAAATAATCAAGGATCCCCATATTATTTCAATCGATTCAAAGGCCAAGCCGGCAACCGTATTATATATGGAAATTGACTTCAGGAGAGATAAGGACGGCAGCATTGTCTATGATACGGTCGATACGAAAGGGGTTGCCAAACCGAACTCATGTATTGTTCGATTCTGCTCCGACGATCCTGGTGATGGATTGCTGTTTGTTTCCAAAGTGGAGTCCCCGAAAAGTTGGGAAGCCGAAAAAGAACTTACAACCGCCCCGGAGAAAGGTTATAAAAAAGAAATTGCAATTGACCTTGGAGAAAAGAATAAAAAATTCTACGTGTTTTGTTATATAAAACAAGGTGACCATTACGGAAAAGCAAGGCTTGGGCCGGTGTATATTCAGGAAGAAAAGAATAAGATCCAGCTTGTCAAAATGAATGTAAGAGTTTCATTCAACACGCTGGAAGGGGATCATAACGTAAGGTCTTATTAATTCAAAATCCCCTTTCACTATTTTGAGGAGAAATAACATGAAACACAAAACAGCCTGGATCATCACCGCGATCCTCGTTATCTGCCTTCTTGCCTTTGTTCTTGTGCTGGTGCTGGTGCTGGCACCCAGGCCGATCCTCATTGAGGGGACGATCACGGACGATCAGGGAAACGCCCTGAACGGGGTTTCCGCCTGCGTGTACTTTTTGCGCCCGGAAACGAGCCTTTTCGGCGGCTCACGGGAAGATCGGTACACCGGACCGAAACTTGAGGAGACCGTCGATTCCTCTTTCCATTTCGAGGGGAAAGGCGACATGGTGTACGCCACGTTCGGCAAAAAAGGTTACGCTCCTCAGAGACTTCCGCTTGGGCGCGGTGACAAATACAATCTGATCCGGCGCGACCTTCGCATCGTCATGAAGGAACGGACGCCGGAAGAACTGACGGAATCGCTTTTCCAGGCGATCGACTCATGGAGCCGCCAAATTGACAATAGAACTCCGGCCGAGATCTTTATCGAGGACCTGCGCAAAGCATACGGATTTGAACAAAGCGATATGACGGATCTTTTTGTGAAAGTGATTCAGGATCATCTTTCCGGGGCGGAAACGAAATCGGAGGATCGATCGCACGAAAGGCGGCATTATTCCGCAATCCATTTTCTTCGGTACTATCCGCTTCCGCAAGAACAGTTCCTGGAACTGATCCGGAAATCGGCCGAATTGGATCCGGAGTCCGCGGACAGGCTCATTCGCGTTTATACAGAGGTATACCCCGATTGGGTGTTCGATGACAAGACGATCTTCGAACTGGCATCCAAAAGCGATAGGAAAGAGTTTGGCTTTTTCGAAGCATACGCCGATTTGAAACGTCAGATTCGCGAAGAAAAGGACGAGGCTCGCAGGAAGAAACTTCTTGATAAAGCCTTCGAATGGGTTTTTCAGGATGACATGCTTACGGTCTTTCATTATCTGGACCGGCTTCTGCTTGACTGTCGCAGACAGGAATATGCCGAACTCCCCGCCCGCAAAATGCAGCTGGAAAAAGATCTGAAGCGTCATGAGGAAGCCGAGGTCTATGACAGGGTTTACCGCCGGACGAAATACGCGCTGGAGCATTTCGGCGAGGGAGACGAAGCGTTCGAAATGTTGTACAAGATGGATACGGATCCCAAATTGTGGGACGGCGAATGGGAGCGTTCCGAGCGTGAAAAACGTCTGAAAGAAGGATTTGAAGAGGCAGAGAAACGGGGAATCGATCTCTCGACTGTTTTGGGGCCGGAATTATACAAAAAATATCAATCTTTTAAAGCAAGTGACAAAGAATAAAAAACATCCCATCCCCCGTCTGACCTTATACGAGACATAAATTGAGGAGAAATAACATGAAACACCGAGTATTTCTGATCGCAATCAAGATAATCACAGAAAAAACTATTTTTCCCGTCTTTAAGCCTTGAAAAAACGATAATAAAGGCTTATTTTATGGTAACGAAGAATCGCATCCGGCGATTCTTAACCGTCAAAAATCCGAACACTCTCTCAAAAACGAATTGATAGAGGCTCCCTTAATCAGGTGATTATCATGAAAAAAAACTTTTTCCGTTTCTTTTTCTGTGGTTTGTTCTTTACTGTAACAACGCTTTTTGGAGTTGAAAAGATTTATATAAGTGATGGTATTTTAAATTATTGTCTATCTCCAGATGCAGCTGACAGCGCTGTTGTGCTTTATTCCTTTGATATTCGAGATAGAGAATGTAAACAATACTATTTACCTATGACAATCGTTCCGGAAATCGACACCAGAAATGATGGGAACAAACAAATCATTAGATTCCCGCTTGCATGGTATATGAATCGCAAAGAGTTACTTGTTGTATTTCATGATTTACATTCAGATGCAATGGGCAGAGTAATATTTTGTCTTTTTTCAACAGGCAGGACCCGCGATTTTGATTTTCGGTCTTTTACAGATTATTATGAATATCAAAATGATATAATGAAGTATAAGGGGTTTTATTTCGGCGTGGGTGGCCGCATATATATCCATGGAATGAGTTCTGCCCCATTTGTGGATCATCGTCTAACTAACAATTCTAAAATATGGTATGATTTTGCTGGCAAAAATATTATTGCACGTTTCCCATCCTTATCCGATAAGCAAGAAAACTGGATGCCGTCAGAAAAACCAGCATACTATAAATGGATGTCGTATGCAATTGAAGATGGTAAGATTATTGTTATTCAAGATGATAAATTGAAAGATTTTACTCCATTATCAAGTGTTTCTGTAAAAGGGAAAAAAATCTATACGGATCATGGTGAAACGATCGACTTTCCAAACGATGTCGATTCGATCATTTGGGGTATTGATAAGAAACTATCAACTCCAAGTATGATATTGTTATCTCAAACCGATAAGATTAAAATTTCTAAAAAAGATTATCCAGAACTTCCGAAGTTGATTCTTGCAAATGAAGACTCTGATTACGTGATGTTTATTTTTGACCGCAAGATTGATTCATCGAATGTGCAAGGTTCTTTACAAGAGATCAAAGATATGCTCAAAAAGAGAAGTTTATTGCAACAATATCCACCTCGTCCTAAGGAAAAGGAAGTTAAGCCAACAGAAAATGTGATACATACTCCTACGCCATCGCCTGAAGAAATGGAACGGAGAAAAGCTGAATATTTAGCGAATCGACCGAAATATTATAATTTTACCGATGACGAGTTTAAAGCTCTGTTTCCCGAGGTTGTGTCTGGAGAGAATGTGAAAGATCATCTCAAAGTATTGTATGAATCCGCCAATATTATTGTTACAATTACGCCACCAGATATCAATCAATTCAGTGAAGGTAATATTAAATTGCTTGATAAATCGAATCAAAATAAAATATTATGGGAAATGGCAATTCCAAGTCAAATGGAATCAGGAACAGGGGCCGGGGCTATAAAATCAACAGCGTTTTTTGAAGATAATAAAAGCGGATTTTTCTATGCTGCTATTATCCGCAATGAATTGTTTCCTGAAGTAGTTATTCTTAAAATTGATTCAAAGAATGAAACAGTAAGTGAATTAAGGTTTGCCAGTCCTTTTCTCCCGGACCTGCCATTTAAAAAGATGAAATTGGATGTGGTCCAAAATATTGTTTTTTTATCTGTCACATATAATGACAATAAACATCAGGAATCTGCTATAGATATTTCTTCTGGTTTTTACAATATGATATTGAATGAGAGACATAGAAAATATCCATATATACCGACAGAATTGTTTTTATTATTGACATCAGGTGACACAAATGATAATGATGATTTTCTCGACATACAGGATATAAAACATAAAAGGTTAAAGTCACTGTATGCAGACCTGACGATTTTAGGATTAAGTTTCGCCGAATATTTGTATTTTGTCGATGTTAAAGGCTCCTCCATTAATGATAGCACATTTGCTAATCTAAACAAAAAATATCATGTTAGTTCGTTGATTAACAATAAAGTTTATGAAGATGAGTTGGATCACTATTTGGATCAAAACTCAGAGATTTTATGGTCTATTCAAAAAAGAATAGACAAACGAATAATTCGACAAGCAAAATTTCTAAACAAAGATGCATTCTTAAAACAAATAGCTCAAATACATGTATCGAAAGACGCGGGGGCTGCCGTTAATCCATCGCCTGAAGAAATAGAACGGAGAAAAGCTGAGTATTTAGCGAATCTACCGAAAGATAACATTTTTACCGATGACGAGTTTAAAGCTCTGTTTCCCGAGGTTGAATATGATAAAATTGCTGATTTATACGAGCGTGGCATGGCTTATGATTGGGATGAAAAATTCTCCGATGCCATGAAATGCTTTGAGCAAGACTCATCATTAAAGTCAAAATTTATGTTGGCAATGTATTACAAAACCGGCAGACCTGATATTCCAAAAGACTCTGTCAAGGCTAATGCTGTCTTTAATGAGATAATTGGGGATGTTAGTAACAAATCCGCCCCCACTCCTGAAATGTTATGCATAGCCGGACGTGCCTGCATGGAATTTGTTTCAACAGTATTTTCTGAAATACAAGAGTATCAAAATAAAGCGAATAACTTCTTCAAAGAATCCATTGAGCAAGGATATGCTGCTGCCGCTTTTTGTCCTCAATATTACATAAGAAACAATGGTAAGTTTCAACCTCGGGAATTACTTGAAATAGCCAACAAAAACAACTGTTTGGACACTGAAGTGTTAGCCGCAGGGATGGCATTATTTCGGAATCCTGTCTTTATGAATTACCGCAACAAACAGGAAAACCTGTTAACCATCAAAAAGGGTATTCAAGCACACATCCCATTGGCGGAATATATCCTTGGCGAATTATTCTATCTTGATGCCGCGAATCCTGATCTTGCATTAAAGCCGAATCAAGAACTGGCGTTATTCTGGATGAAACGTGCCGCGAATCATGGAGAAGCGGAGGCCATAGAAATTTTACGGCAAAATCCCACTTTGAGATCATTGCTGCATCCTTGATCATTTTCAATTTAACCGATGACGAACGTAATTTTCAACAGCGGCTTTATCGGCTTTTTGATTTGGGTGTTGCTCTTTGCTGTCAGCACGGCGGCACTGGCTATCGCTATCCGCTGTGTGTGGTCGGAACTCCTGCAACTGGTCGTCCCGAAGACTCATCCCGGCAGGCTCCGGGCAGGAAGTCGCCGGACGATGCGGTCAATGATTTTCCCTTGATTTTCCGGCATTTTTCGCTTGATTATTTGCCTGGGGCGTGGTATATTCAAAGTATGATTCCTCAAACCCTCCATCAGCAACACAGCGAAAGAACCCGAACCGGAATCAGCAACACCAATTCCAAGGAGAAATAACACGAAACAACCTCTCGGCAGTGAAATAAAACCGAAACGAAAGCGGTTCCGGTCGTGCCTGATCGTGTTCCTGATCTATTTCGTCGTGTCCCTCGTGATCGTCTGTGTCTTCGGCGGATGCTGCACCAAGCGCGCGCTAGATTATGATTGCCCCCGAAGAGCCAGACTTGAAGACCGTCATTTCGGGCTGTCTCCCGATGGCCGCGAGATCGTATATTCTTCCGTGCTGGGCATCTACCGACAAAATGCTCTGGGTGTTTATAACATACGTTCGGAAGGACCGCATTTTGAGAAACGGATTCCGATGGACCCCGTCCCGGACGGAATGTTCCGCTTCACCCTGGTGGTCGAGGAAGATCCGTCACAGGCTCGAGCCATAATCAACACAAGTAGATTCTGGACTTCAAATTGGAATGACCCGGTGGGTTATATTCTTCCTTTCCAACTGGCGTCCATCGGAGGGATCAACACCTTTCCCGATTACTATCACGACTTCTGGCCCGATGGCACTTTTCTTTTAAAAATTCATCCTGACGACCGGGATAAACTGTCACAGCCGTTTTCCATTCCCATCAGAGATTTTGGCAAAGCGCATCTTCGAAATAAGACCGTCCTTGTATTCCCACGTGGAAGACAAGAAAACCGTTATGAGGTTTTGACTGCCGGAAGCCCCCGCGAGGAGGATTACATTCCTGAGACGGATAAGCGTGTTTTGTTGCCGCCGCCGTTCGAGGACGAATTCTTTGCCATCGCAAAAGAAGAAACAAGAGAACACGGCGTGAAAGGCGGATTATTCCTTGTTGGCGGAGCTTTCCTTCTGGATGTGGTATGCCTGCCCGCCGAGGTGCTGTACTGGATCGGGCGTAAACTTTTTCATTAAGTCTTACTAATGTTTCAGTAAAAACAGGAAAAAACATATCCTTGTAATATTTGCTTCAACAATATCTTTACTCTCATGTCTCGTTTCGCTTTATATTTCATTGCCACCGCTCTGACGCTTTCGCTTCTTCCTCTGCGCGTCCAGGCGGCTTTGCCAAAAGAGCTTCCGACTGCACCGGCGAAGTTCTTCACGGGAGCCTGCCTGACGCGCTCGGAGGACCTGTGGATCACGGCGGAAGCGGGAGGCGTCTGGAACGCGCCGAACAGAAGACTGAGCGTATTCGGGAACAGTAGAAGAAGCTTTGCCGCTGATATCGGCTTCCGGCAGCGAAAAAACGGCGATGAGATAATTCTCCCTTCGCGCGAAAAACTCTATAAAAAGGAAGGAAAACGACTGGTTATTTCCGGAAAATGCTGTATATTATATGCGTCTGTTTTTGGAGGCAGCGCCTCCACTGCGGCAGTGCCCGGCTCCGCTCGGGCACGGGGAAGCCTTTCTTTCGCCGCGGAACTGTGATTAAACGGAAACGGACACGATCATGCATTTTTCAACGGCAAACAGCCAATCAATAAGGAAACACAAATGAACAAGATCACGGACTGGTACGGCTCCAAAGGGCTTACCATGGGCATCGCCGCCGACCACGGCGGATTCGAACTGAAAGCGAAACTCATCCCGTTCCTCGAAGGCAAGGGATTCACCGTGAAGGACTTCGGCCCCACGGTGTACGACGCCGGCGACGACTACTCGGTGTTCGGATCCGCGATGGCGAAAGCCGTCTCCAAGGGCGAAATCCAGCTCGGCATCCTGCTCTGCCGCAGCGGCGCCGGCATGGTCATCACCGCCGACCGCTTCCACGGCGTCCGCGCCGTCGTGGCGTTCTGTAAGGAGAATACCAAGGCCAGCCGCGAGCACAACTGTTCGAACGTGCTGGTCATCCCCGCCGACTACATGGACGAGGCGAAGATGAAGGAGCTCATCGAGACCTGGCTCTCCACCCCGTTCTCCGGCGACGCCCGCCACGTGCGCCGCCTCGAAATCCTCGAGAAGCGCACCTACGACGACATCGCGGCGGTCCGTTCCGCCGACCCGGAGATCGCCGCGTTGATCGACAAGGAAGCCGACCGCCAGTTCAACGGCATCGAGCTCATCGCCTCCGAAAACTTCACGAGCACGGCCGTCCGCGCCGCCCAGGGCTCCGTCCTGACCAACAAGTACGCCGAAGGCTATCCGCGCAAGCGCTACTACAACGGCTGCGAATTCGTCGACGAGGTGGAACAGCTCGCGATCGACCGCGCGAAGGAACTCTTCGGCGCCGAAGCCGCGAACGTGCAGCCCCACGCGGGCAGCCAGGCGAACATGGCGGTGTATTTCGCGCTGCTGAACCCCGGCGACACCGTTCTCTCCATGAGCCTCGACCACGGCGGACACCTCACGCACGGCCATCCGATGAACTTCAGCGGCAACCTCTTCCACATCGTGCCCTACGGCGTCTCCGCCGAGACCGAGCGCCTCGACTACGACGAGATCGAACGCCTCGCCATGGAGCACAAGCCCCGCATGATCCTCGCCGGCGCGTCCGCCTATCCGCGCGCCATCGACTTCGCCCGTCTGCGCCAGATCGCCGACAAGGCGAACGCCTTCCTCTTCGTCGACATGGCGCACATCGCCGGCCTCGTGGCCGCCGGCCTGCACCAGAACCCGGTCCCCTACTGCGACGTCGTCACCACCACCACGCACAAGACCCTCCGCGGCCCGCGTTCCGGCCTCATCCTCTGCAAGGAAAAATACATCAAGGCGATCAATTCCAAAGTGTTCCCCGGCCTCCAGGGCGGCCCGCTCATGCACGTGATCGCCGCGAAGGCCATCTGCTTCAAGGAAGCGATGTCCCCCGAATTCAAGGCGTACCAGCAGCAGATCGTGAAGAACGCCTCCACGCTCGCCTCCGCGCTCGCCGACAAGGGATTCCGCATCGTCTCCGGCGGTACCGACAACCACCTGATGCTCGTCGACCTGCGTCCGCGCCACGCCACCGGCAAGGAGATCGCCACCGCCCTCGACAAGGCCGCGATCACGGTCAACAAGAACATGATCCCGTTCGACCCCGAAAAGCCTTTCGTCACCAGCGGTATCCGCATCGGCACGCCCGCCGTCACCACGCGCGGCATGAAGGAGCCGGAAATGCTCCGCATCGCCGACTTCATCGACCGCGCCGCCGCGGCGAAGGACGACGATGCCGCGCTCGCCGCAATCCGCGCCGAAGTGATCGATTTCTGCGCCGACTTCCCGATGCCGGAATTCTGAGCGCAAACAGGAGAACCTGAACATGCTTGACATCAAATTCGTACGCGAGAACCCGGACGCCGTCCGCGAGAACATCCGCAAGAAATTCCAGGACGGCAAACTCCCGCTCGTCGACAAGGTCCTGGAGCTCGACAAGCGCAACCGCGAGATCAAGACCGAGGTCGAGACCCTCCGCGCCAAACGCAAGACCGTCTCCAAGGAGATCGGCAAGCTGATGGGGCAGGGCAAGAAGGACGAGGCCGAAAAGATCAAAGCGGAAATGGCGGGCGACGCCGCGCGCATCGACGAACTCTCCGCAGAGGAAGTTCGCGTGGAGGAAGAACTCCTGAAGACCATGATGGTTATCCCGAACATCATCGACCCCTCCGTGCCCATCGGAAAGAACGACACGGAAAACGTCGAGCTGGAACGTTTCGGCGAGCCCCTCGTGCCCGATTTCGAGATCCCGTACCACACGGACATCATGGAGAGCTTCTGCGGCATCGACCTGGACAGCGCCCGCCGCGTCGCCGGAAACGGCTTCTACTACCTCGTCGGCGACGTCGCGCGCCTGCATTCCGGCATCCTCTCCTACGCCCGCGACTTCATGGTCAACCGCGGCTTCACCTACTGCGTGCCGCCCTTCATGATCCGCAGTAACGTCGTCTCCGGCGTCATGAGCTTCTCCGAAATGGACTCCATGATGTACAAGATCGAGGGCGAAGACCTCTACCTCATCGGCACCAGCGAACACTCCATGATCGGACGTTTCATCGACCAGATTCTCCCCGAGGAATCCCTCCCGCTCGCCCTCACCAGCTATTCCCCCTGCTTCCGCAAGGAGAAAGGCGCGCACGGCATCGAGGAACGCGGCGTGTACCGCATCCACCAGTTCGAGAAACAGGAAATGATCGTGATCTGCAAGCCCGAGGACAGCATGATGTGGTTCGACCGCCTCTGGCACAACACCGTCGATTTCTTCCGCTCCATGGACATCCCCGTCCGCACGCTCGAATGCTGCTCCGGCGACCTCGCCGACCTGAAGGTGAAGTCGCTCGACGTCGAGGCGTGGTCCCCGCGCCAGAAGAAGTATTTCGAGGTCGGTTCCTGCTCCACGCTCGGCGACGCCCAGGCGCGCCGCCTCCGCATCCGCGTGAACGGCAAGGACGGCAAGAAGTATTTCGCGCACACTCTGAACAACACCGTGGTCGCACCTCCGCGCATGCTCATCGCGTTCCTGGAGAACCGTCTCCAGGCCGACGGCACGGTCACGATCCCCGACGTGCTGAAGCCGTACTGCGGCTTCGACAAGCTCGTGCCGAACAGCAAAAAGTAAGCGACAAGGCTGACAGAAATACAATCGGCTGAAAAAGTCGAACAAAGATATCGGGCGTCCCCGGCTCATCCAAAGCCCCGGACGCCCGAATTGTATCTGGATCGTTCATTGATTGAAAACCGCGTTACGTATTTGTTTTTTTATTATATGGCTGCAGAATCCTCCAAAAAAAAGACAGTCTTTTGCTGTCTGAGTTCAAAGTATTTATAACTTTTTAAAAAAGAAACTCTTTTTTTGGAAAAAGATTTGAAAAGTTGCCATGACGTGCTATATTTATATAGAAATTGTATAGTCCCTGGAGCTTTTTTGAGGGGAAAATTACTCACAACCGTCCGGCTGAAGGAGAGAGCCGGGCAGAAAGAGACAGGACATGAAACACATTCTTCCGCTTCTCACCATCGCGCTTGCTTGCATAGCGTCTACCTCATATGCCGCATTGACCTATGAAGTTGCGAAAACACCTTATACGAACCAGAACTATCAAGGGACAGACTGGGAATACTATACGGTCAAAATCACCGGAGGCAGCGGGAAGCTTTATGTTGTCGATGTTCTTGACAATGTTAGCGATACGACGAGCCTTGAGAAGCCTCAATCCGTTAACTTAAGAGGAAAAGGAATTACACAGTACGGGTATTACAAGATCACCAGAGATGAAGAGGGAAAAATTACAAGCGTAAGCGATCTTGTTGTAAAGAACCTGGCAGGCAATGAGGTTAAATTCAACACGTTCGACAGTCCTTATAACAAAGGTGTAAAGATCACGCGTTATGGATATGAACTCGGGGATTTTGAAGAAGGCGACGAGGTGGAAATCTACCTGTCGACGGGGAATGCGTATTCCAGTACGAACAACACGGCTCATTCCGGCTACAACCCGAACATCAGCAGATATGGCCGTTGGACGGATGCAATGGCAAATTATCTGTATGGATGGAATGAGGGGATGGAAAAGATGAAGGTTGCGGAGCTTACTCTTTATGATGGGTGGAATCCGAATCAGGTGCCTTTCCTGATTCGCAGCGACAGTGAAATGGATAGTTTCGGTGCTCCGCTTCCCGGTGGGCTTCCGATCATTCTCGTTTCCGGGCTCTTTGCGCTCGGATTCTGGTTTGTCCGCCGTAGAAAAGCCATCGCCATCTGAAGTTCATGGAGCCTTTTGAACGGTCTTTAAAGAAATCCACCCCGGCTGGAAACCCGACCGGGGTGTTTTTTATGAACCTATGATTACGAAGCAACGGAAAACGGCTACACGTTAGGAATATGAAATCCATCAAAAAAATTAGAGTCATTTTGTCTATTATCACAGTGTCGGTCATTCTGCTTGTGTGCCTGGGTTTATTGGGGTATTTTGGGGGAAAGACGCTGCGCCGAACCTATCTGCGGATGGATGCCAGGAAAACGTTCGCCGCGGAGGACTGGAAGAAGGCGGAAAAACTTCTGAAAGAATACCTCGAGAAGGATCCCGACAGTGAGGAGGATATCGTCCGCCTCGCACAAGTCTACAGGCATTTCAACAATGCCGAGGAGGAGATGCACTGCTGGTACAGGGCCTGTCGGCTGAATCCGCTCAAGCCGGAGTACTGGGACAAATATATCGAGTGCGCCATGAAAGCCCGCAGCTTTCCGCACCTTTATTCGGCCTTGAGCCGTAAACTCCATTCGGAAGAGGAACTTGCTCCGAGGGATAAAAAACTGTATCTCATCAGTGTGTTCATAACGGATCACGTCAAGGATGCGGAGATAGAGGTTTTCTATGAAAACATGCTTGAAGAGGATCCGGAGGTCTTTCAGCAGGATGATCTCGGCCGATTTGCGGAATTCTTAATAACGTACAAACAATCCACCTCCGACGAGCATAAGTCTTTTATCGAACAGAGCATTCAGTCGGACGATCCTTTCGTCCGGCTGGAGTCCATCTTGTTTTATCTCTCCGAGCTCGAAGTGTCCGGCGAGGATGAGGATTATATTCTGGAACAGAAAGAATCGATGCTGAAGCGGGCGGTCGATATAAACTGGTTTGCCATGACTCCGCATCTGGCGAACTTCTACTTTTCCCGGCTGAGATTCAATTCTGTGATTGAGGTTGCTGAACCGTATCTGGCTGACATTGAGAATATTATGCTCTATGTTATTTATGCGGAGAGTTGCGTGTACGCGTCTCAGTCAGAAAAACTGAAACCGCTCATCGAGCATTTCAGTAACCTCGGCCCAAAGTATCGTCTGCTTGTGGCCTATTTCGAGGCGCTGCATGATTTTACCATGGGGTTGGAAAAAAACGATGACCTCACCAGACACATGCAGGAAGTGGGCAATGCCGTGCAGACGCATCTCGCAAACCTGATCAATCTCCAGGTCGCGCTTAACAACGACAATGTGGAACAAGTTTGCAGTTCCCTCGAAGCACTCATGTTGAAATATCCGTTCTACAACCTGCAGGATCGAGCACGTTCAGCAGTCCGTCATTATATGGGAATTAAAATCGAAGAGAATCCGGAGCTCGCCGAAAATCCGCGCATAGTCAAAATGGCTGAGCTTATTCTTACGCCGGACAATACGGATCCCTTCCTGATGCGCATCACGATTGCCGACCAGTACAGAAGAAATGTGTTGAACCGACAGGTCATTCAGAAGAATCTGGAGGTTTTTCCGGATGATCCATATCTTCTGCAGGTGGCTGCCGAATTCGAACTTTTCAACGGTAAACCGGAATTGTGTCTGGAATACATCGAACGGTTCAGAGCTTTGAAGATCGAAAAGATATCAAACGTGGTCGATTTTCTGCACATGGCCGCATTGGAGCTTATGGGAAGGATCGACGAGGCTACAAAGGAATTCACGGAATTGGTTGACAACAGCGAAATGGACTTGGAAGTCCTCTACCGCTATTTCAGATTCTGCGTCACTCACGAACGCCGGACGGAACTGTCCAATATGGCGGAACGGCTGAACGGCTCGAACGTGCCGGAGCTGAAGGCTCTGGCTCCGTTCTTTCAGACGGAGGACCTGCTCCTTCAGGGGAAGAAGGAAGAGGCGTTTTCCCTGCTTGAAAAGGCAGAAACGGATCAAGTCGACTTTGCGCTTCATGCGGCAAATACGTTTTCTTCCAACGATTTGCTGGACCAGGCGCTTCCCCGTTACATGGCTCTGCTTGACAAGCACCCCGACAAGCGGCTGGTCCTGGCCAATATTGCCGAAGTCTACCTGGCGAAAGGGATGAAGGAGGAAGCCCTTGCCACTGCGGAAAAAGCGTGGGAGATAAACAAGGACGATTCGTTCAGTCAATTTGTCTATGCGAAGATGCTTGAGGCGAATGAGCGTTATCAGGATGCGGAAAGAGTCCTCAGAATACCGTATCGTACGGTCGAGCTGCAGAAGGAGCTCCGGGATCTTTGGACGAACATCATGTATCACTGTGTCCAGGATGATTTGGCTAACGGTCTTTTCCCGCGTGCGTTCGAACGGTCCAGCCACTATCTGATCCTCTTCCCGGAAGATGTAACGTTCCACGACTTTAAGGATCGTTCGGAGGAGGAGCTCAAGAAGATGCCGGAATGGGGATTCGATCTGAACGGCATTCTTCCGCAGTCCGGCCAGACTGATGCGGATTTGCAGTTGATTCTGGACGAAGAAGAACCCGAATCCGAACACGAGGAATAGAATTCCCAAACTAAAAAAGAATGAACAAAACGCCCCGGACCGTTGCGATCCGAGGCGTTTGTTTTTATACCCCTTTAGGTCAAAAAAACTACCGGCTCAGCCGGTAAGTTGCCGAGAAATCTTTAGATACAAGTTGCGCAGAAAAACCTCTTGGAGTACA
>CACWOL010000039.1 GCA_902762495.1 uncultured bacterium
CTCCTACGTTTATATTGAGGTTGTTAGCGCTCTTTAATATAGCGCAGGAGCCGACGTTTTCAATCATAACCCAAAACTTTTACCGGACAGTAGTGGTTTCTGATCCGAATCAAACACCACCAAGGAGACCGGAACCATGTTGCCCCCATGCAAAATCTGCCGGAGGGAATATACCCCGAATCCGCGCGTCAAGCTCCGTCACGGGCATGAACAGGGGCTTTGCCCGGATTGTCTTTTCCTCTGCCGAAGACAGAATCAGCTCGAAGGGCCGGAGAAAACGATTCTGCGCAGTCTGCACGAATATCTTGTTCGTCAGGGGGTGGCGGATGAAAAAAGATTTGTCCTTTGGAATAATATGCCCGGCCTCGCCATGCCTGACCCGCCGAGATTCTGGAGCGAAGCCATCTTCGGTTTTTTTCTGAAACGATGGTATGCAGTCACTTACGTTGTCGGCGGAAACCGGGAACAGGTCGCCGCGTTCGGCAAGAATCTGCACGCGGTTTTTGCCCCGGATTCCGATGGCAACTGGCTGGATTTCCCCTTCGATCCGGGGCATCTGTCCTTTCATGCCGGAGGGATTGTCGAGGTCAAACGACCGGAGAACAATCCTTCCGTCAGACAATTCCAGGTTACGGTATCGTTTTGAAATCCCCGCCGTCCGGTCGCGGTCCGGCGGCGCATCATGCGTTTTTAACGTAAAAATAACGTTCAAAATGCGTTTTATTCTGTTGAAAAAGCGTCTTTTTGTGCTATGTTTACAGTGATTCGGAATCATCGTCCTAACTTTTCACCTTAAACATACAGGAACCCAGACCATGAAGTTCAGTCTCTCCATGAAAGCGGCTCTCTCCTGCGCCGCGGTCTTCCTCGCCGCCGGACTCTGCTCCGCCGCCGATCCTTTTTTGACCTCGCCCGACACGGACAAGACGATCCGCGTGTACCTCGACGAGGGCAACATGCTCCGCGTGGAGCGCAACGCGAAGGAAGTCTTCCAGGTCCGCCTCGGCCTGAAGTCGAACAAGGCGAACTACGATTTCTCGCAACTCAAGCTCAAGGGGCAGCTCCCCTCCGGCAACAACGTCGCGCTCGTAACCGAGAAGTACACGGCGGTCAACGGCAAGCGCTCCGAACGCACCGTCCGGATGAACGAAAAGACGCTCGTCTTCGGCGAAGGCGAAAACCAGATCGGCGTCATCGTCCGCGCGGGTAGCGATTCCTTTGCGTTCCGCTACAACATCGGCGGCTCCGGCGACGTCGAATTCCAGGGCGAGACCACGTCGTTCGTGTTCCCGCTGACCGACGGCTTCCGCATGCAGCGCCGCGTGACCAGCTACGAAGACCGCTATCTCGCGTACACGGCCGATGAACTCAAGCCCCAGCCCCAGCAGCAGGGCGGCCCCGGCGGCAATCGCGGTCCCGGCGGCCCGGGCGGCCGCGGCGGTCGCGGCGGCAACAACAACCGCATCCGCAACTGGAACTATCCGCTGCTCTTCAACTCCGCCGACAAGTCCACCTGGGGCCTCCTCTCCGAGACCTGGTTCGACGGCACCTACTGCGGCACCTATCTGCAGAGCGAAGTCAAAGACAACGGCGTGACCTTCACCACGCATTATCCCGATCCCGGTGAAGGCGCGAACCAGGGCGCGGTCAACCCGACGACCACGCTCCCGTGGAAATCCCCGTGGCGCTGCGTCATCATCGGCACGCTCGCCAACATCGTGGAATCCACGCTCATCGACGACCTCGCGCCCGAATGCGCGGTGGACGACGTCTCCTGGATCACACCCGGCGTGGCCTCCTGGGTCTACTGGGCATACAACCACGGCAGCAAGGACTACCAGATCGTCAAGGACTACATCCTGCTCGCCTCCGAAATGAAGTGGCCGAACGTCCTGATCGACTGGGAATGGGACGTGATGGGCAACGGCGGCAACATTGATGACGCGCTCAAACTCGCCAAGGAGAAGAACGTCGGCGTGTGGCTGTGGTACAACTCCGGCGGAAAGCACAACTACGTCGGCGGCGGCCCGCGCGACCGTTTCAACACCCATGAATCCCGCGAAAAGGAATTCGCCTGGCTCACCGAAAAGACCGTCAAGGGCGTGAAGATCGACTTCTTCGAGAGCGACAAGCAGAGTATGATGCAGTACTACGTCGACATCCTGAAGGACGCCGCGCCGCACAAGATCATGGTCAACTTCCACGGCGCCACCCTCCCGCGCGGCTGGTCCCGCACCTACCCCAACCTCATGTCCATGGAGTGCGTCTGGGGCGCGGAACAGTACAACAACCACCCGATGATGACCGAACCCGCCGCCGAACACAACACCACGCTGCCCTTCACGCGCAACGTCGTCGGCCCGATGGACTACACCCCCACCGCGTTCACCAACTCCCAGCACAAGCACCTCACCTCCCACGCGCATGAACTCGCGCTCCCGGTCGTCTTCGAATCCGCCTGCCAGCACATGGCGGACCGCCCGTCCGCGTTCCGCGCCCTCCCCGAAAAGGTGAAGGACTTCATCGCCGGCCTCCCGACCACCTGGGACGACACCAAGTACCTCGGCGGCGAACCGGGCGACTTCGTGATCCTCGGCCGCCGCAAAGGCGACACCTGGTACGTCGGCGGCATCAACGGCAAGAACGAGACGCGCGAAGTCAAGTTCACCGTCCCCGGCAAGGCGGGCGACACCTACTCCTTCCGCAAGATCGCGGACGGCAAGGACGTCGATTCCGGGTACTTCGTCAACGGCGACGTGAAGCCCGACGATCCGCGCGCCTGGGACATCGCTGAAGGCACCGCGAAAGCCGGCGACGTCATCACCGTCCGCATGATCGGCCGCGGCGGCTTCTCCTTCCGCTTCATCAAAAAGTGAGCTGATCCGCAAAATAAACACGCTGAAACAGCTTCATCGAATTGCCCGCAGGGCGGCGACCTTCACCGGTTTCCGCCCTGCTTTTTTACATAGACGCCCCCCGCTTTTTTATACGTCCCTCCAAAACTCTGCCGTGCTCTCGCACAGCAGAACACTACTTCCGTGGAGGGCTTGCCTTCCCCAAAAAAGAAGCCCTCCGGGGGACCGGAGGGCAACATATCAAAACAAACACTTGACGGGCGGACGGGACGACTGACGTCTATCCCCGGATCATCGTATGGAACAGAAAGGATATCTGTTCGCCCGGACGGGCAGGCGGAGCCTGCACTGCGGAAGTGCTCTGCTACGCGAGAGCACAAACAAGAAAAGATCCGCCGACCGAGAAAAAGGCTTATTCGGCCTTCGCAGCGACCAGCGCGGCAAGACGGGATTTCTTGCGGTTGGCCTTGTTCTCGTGGATCACGCCGACCTTGACGGCCTTGTCGAGGGCGGAGCATTCCTTGCGGTAGAGCTCGGCGACGGCGGCCTTGTCATCGGAAGCGGCGGCCGCGCGGAAGGTCTTTTCGAGCGTGGCGAGAGCGTTTCTGTGGGATTTGTTTTTGATGCGTGCTTTTTCGCTGTTGCGCTGCGTCTTCACAGCGGACTTGCGGACGTACGTTTTGGGCATGGTGTCACCTTTCGGTTTTCAGTATGTTTTTCAGAAAAAATGTGTATACAGTTGTTTTTGGAAGAGTTAATATAGCATGCCGCGCCGCATTTTTCAAGGCGGGAAACGGGAAAAGCATCTTTTTTTTGGTGTTTTCCGCATGTTCCGGAAGTTTTTCCCGCTTTTTATTAAGAAAAAACTTGAACTATCTTTTTTTCGATGTATCTTAATAATGCTGTGATCCGTTATGCGGATCCCGGTACAAAGACGACGGACGCGCCGCAAAAAGCGCATCCGGTCATGCAGGAAACCGCCAGACCCTTCGAAGCGGATGACTGCGGAACCGCGGCCAATGCGGTTCGCGCAATCGGACGGTCAGGGGCCTGTGGGGTTCTTTTGCATTTGTAGGCGGGAGATGCGGCGCGGGACACGGCGCGGAACGAACAGAAACACCGCGGACGGCAAAAGCCGCCCCCGGCATCACGATATCAACAACGAACCCGGCACCTGGAGGCACACAATGAACAATGAATTACTCGCAATGCTCGAATACATCGAGCAGGAACGCGGCATCAGCAAAGAGCAGGTGGTCAAGGCACTGGAACAGGCAATCCTTTCCGCATACAAGAAAAGCGCCCATCCCGCAACCGATCTGAACGTGGAAGTCAATCTCCGCACCGGCGAACTGAAAGCCTGGGCGCGCCTGAAGGTCGTCGAGGAGTTCCCCTCCGACGACGAAATCCTCCTGGCCGAGGCTGTGCGCCGCATCCCGAGCGCAAAGGCCGGCGACATCGTGGAATGGGAAGTGAAATCGACCGACTTCGGGCGCATCGCCGCCCAGACCGCGCGCCAAACCATCTGGCAGCTGCTCCGCAAAGCGGAAAAAGACCTCATCCACGACGAGTTCAAGGACAAGGTCGGCGAGATCGTGACCGGCACGGTGCATCACGCCGACGCCGCCGGCATCGTGGTCGACATCAAGAAATCCCAGGGCATCATCGCCGGCCGCGACCGCATCCCCGGCGAACAGTTCTCCGCGGGCGACCGCATCAGCGCCCTGCTCGTGAAGGTTGACATGGAAGGATCCGGCCCGAGCCTGATCCTCACCCGTACGTCGAACAATTTCGTCCGCCGCCTCTTCGAACGTGAAGTCTCCGAGATCCATGACGGCGTGGTCGAGATCGTCGGCATCGCGCGTGCTCCCGGATCCCGCACGAAGGTCGCTGTGAAGTCCAATGACCCGCGCGTCGACCCGGTCGGCGCCTGCGTCGGCATGCGCGGCCTCCGCGTCCGCAACATCACGAACGAGCTCGGCAGCGAGCGCATCGACGTGATCCCGTACAGCAGCGACCTGAAGACGTTCATCGCGAACGCCATGCACCCGGCGAAACTCCTTGACATCGAGATCAATCCCGCCACGAAGACCATCACGCTCCACGTCGACCACGAGAACTCGCGTCTCGCATTCGGCCGCAAAGCGCAGAACGTCCGCCTCACCCAGCGCCTCATCCAGTGGAACATCAACATCGTCATTGAGGAGAGCGAGGAAGAGGAATTCGCCCGCAAGAAACAGGAAGCTGCCGCCGAACTGGCGTCCGTGGCAGGCATCTCCGCCGAAGCCGCGGCCGCACTCGTCGAGCACGGCTACCTGACCGTTGACGGGCTCGGCAATGCTTCCGCCGAGGACCTCACGGGCATCGCCGAACTCACGGACGCCGACCGCGCGGGCATCGCAGCGGCCGTCGCCGCGAAGAAGGCCGCCCCCGCCGAAGACGCGGAGAAGCCCGCGGACGCCGCCACGGAAGGACAGCCGGAATAACGGCGGAACCGCGTGATTTGAGGAGTACCCATCATGGCAAGCAAAAATATCAGAATCAGAGATTGGGCCACGCAGTACGGCCTTCAGAATAAAGACGTAATCGCCGTGCTCGACGAATTCGGATTCGCCGGCAAGACCGCGTCCTCCAACCTCCCTCCGGAGGCGCTGGACCGTCTCGTCGCGAAATTCAAGCTCAAACCGGCCGGAAAAGCCGCGTCCGAAAGCAAGCCCGCTCAGACCGAAAAGGCGGCGAAACCCGTTCAGAAGAAGGCCGAAGAGCCGAAGAAGGAAACGCCGAAGGAACAGTCCAAGGCGCAGGCTCCCGCTCCGGTTCAGCCGAAACCTCAGGCGCAGGCTCCCGCTCAGCCGAAGCCCCAGGCTCAGGCACAGGCGCAGGCTCCCGTTCAGTCGAAGCCCCAGGCTCCTGCTCCGGTCCAGCCGAAGCCCCAGGCTCAGGCACAGGCGCAGGCTCCCGCTCCGGTTCAGCCGAAGCCCCAGGCTCCTGCTCCGGTCCAGCCGAAACCCCAGCATATCCTCGGCGGAAACGCCGCGAAATTCACGTCCGACCTCGACGACGGTGACGACGACGCGATGCAGGGCCATCGCGAGCGGTTCAACCACCCCGGCGGGGGCAAGAATTTCCGTCATGAGACGCGCGGCCCCGCCGGTCACGACAACCGCGATAACCGCGGCGGCGGACGCGACAACCGCGACAACCGGAATCGCGACAACCGCGACAACAGAGGCCGAGACAATCGCAATCGTGACAATCGCGACAACAGAGATAATCGCAATCGCGACAACCGTCCGAACAACGAACCGCAGGCCGCGAGCAACGTTCCCGGCCGCGAAGTGCATATCAAGACCCCGATCGTGGTGAAGGCGCTCGCCGACGCCATCGGGCGCAAGCCGAACGAAGTCATCATGAGCCTCATGATGATGAACGTGCTGGCGAACATCAACCAGACCGTGGAGTCCGAGGTCGCCCAGAAGCTCGCCGACAAGTTCGGCTGCAAGCTCATCGTGGACCATCGCGACAAGGACCTCCACATGCTCAAGAACGAGGTCGAGGAGACCGTCGCGCCGGAAGACCGCGTGTACGTCAGCGCCGAATCCGAGCTCAAGGAGCGTCCCCCGATCGTGACCTTCATGGGCCACGTCGACCACGGCAAGACCTCGCTTCAGGACTGCATCCGCAAGACCCACGTGACCGCGTCCGAAGCGGGCGGCATCACGCAGAGCATCGGCGCGTCCGTCGTCAACCTCGACGGCAAGAACATCACGTTCGTCGACACCCCCGGCCACGAGGCATTCACGCAGATGCGAGCCCGCGGCGCCAACGTAACCGACATCGTGGTGCTGGTCGTGGCGGCAGACGACGGCTTCATGCCGCAGACGATCGAGGCGCTGAACCACGCCAAGGCCGCCAAGGTGCCGATCATCGTGGCCGTCAACAAGATGGATCTCCCCGAGGCGAATTTCGACCGCGTCCTGCGCAACATGCAGGAACACGACCTGATGCCCGAAGACTGGGGCGGACAGACCGCCGCGATCAAAGTCTCCGCCCGCACCGGCGCAGGCATCGACGACCTCCTGGAACGCATCCTGCTCGAAGCCGAAATGCTGGAGCTGAAGGCGAACCCGAAGAACCCCGCGCAGGCGTTCGTGCTCGAATCCGAACTGGAACAGGGCCTCGGCGCGACCGCGAACGTCGTCGTGAAGAACGGCACGCTCCGCGTCGGCGACGCCATCATCTGCGGCCAGTACTACGGCAAGGTCAAATCCCTGATCGACAGCCGCGGACACCGCGTCCCGCTCGCCGGTCCCAGCACCCCGGTCAAAGTCGTCGGACTCTCCGGCGTCCCGCCCGCGGGCACCAAGCTGGCCGTCTGCGAATCGCTTAATGTCGCGAAGTCCCTCGGCGAAGCCCGCGAGGCGCAGAACCGCGTGGAGACCCTCTCCGCGAAACCCGTCGCCGCCGGACTCGAAGCCCTCTTCTCCCAGATGGAGGAAGGCAAGCGCAACGACCTGAAGGTCGTCGTGAAGGCCGACGTCCGCGGCTCGACCGAAGCGATCGTGGAGTCCCTGAAGAAGAAATCGAACCCGAAGATCAGCATTGAGGTCATTCATTCGGACGTCGGCGCCATCACGGAAAACGACGTGATGCTCGCCAGCAGCGCCAACGCCATTATCCTCGGCTTCCACGTGCGCGTCAACCCCGGCGTGAACGACCTCGCCAAGAAGGAACGCGTCGAGATCCGCCTGTACAGCATCATCTACGAGCTGCTGGAGGATATCGAAGACGCCATGGCGGGCCGCCTGGAGCCCGAAAAACGCGAAAAGGAGCTCGCCACCGTCCGCATCCTCAAGATCTTCCACCTTTCCAACGGGTCCGACATCTGCGGCTGCATCGTCGAGAAGGGAACCGCGAAGGTCGGTTCCAAGGCCAGGGTCTACCGCGGCAAGGAACTCCTGTTCAACGGTGAAGTCCGCTCCCTCCGCCACCTCAAGGACGACGTCCGCGAGGTCCGCGCCGGCATGGAGTGCGGCATCCGTCTGGACAACTTCGCCGATTTCGACGAGGGCGACACGATCCAGCTCTACGAAATCGAACTGAAGAAACAAACACTGTAAGCTCAGGAGGCGCGTCATGCCTCGAAACAATCGAAAACATCCGGTCGCCTCGGTCGACCGTCTCGTCCGCGTCAACGAGCTGCTCAAACGCGTGCTCGCCGACCTGCTGGAGACGCTCGGATACAACGAGGAACAGGGGAAGATCATATCCATCACCCGCGTAGACTGCGCGTCCAACCTCAAAACCGCCAGCGTGTACGTCAGCATCCTCGGCGCGAAGAACGAGGAGGAGGAAGCGCACATCGTCCGCCGCCTGATCGAACGCAAAGCCGAAATCCAGTCGCTCATGTCGAAGGAGGTCATCCTCAAGTACACGCCGGTCCTGCACTTCGTGCTCGACCATTCCGTCGCCGACGGGGACCGCGTGCTCGACCTGTTGCGGCACATGGAGGACGAAAATGCCGGAGACTGATTTCGCCGGCATGGCGGCCGCGCTGGAAGCCGTCCGCGACAATCCCGCTCCGATCCTCGTGGTCACCCACGAGTGGCCGGACGGAGATGCGGTCGGCTCCGCGTGCGGACTCTGCACTCTGCTGCGGGACAACGGGTTCCGCGCAGAGTTTTTTCTTGCGGCGCAGATGCCGGACTGCTACCGCCCGTTCCTGCCGTTCGCGCCCGTCGAGTTCACGGCGGAGGAGATCAACACGAAATTCTCGCTGGTGCTGAACGCGGACGCTTCCACCGTGAAGCGCATGCAGCTCGGCCCGGCGGAGTTCGCGAACATCACGATCCCAGTCGTCACGTTCGACCATCATCCGGACGACGAGATGTTCGGCACGCTGACCTGCCTTGACCCGGAAGCCAGCTCCACGGCGGAGCTGATCTACTATTTCGCGGTCTCGCAGGGCTGGAAGATATCCCCGCTTTCCGCCACGTTCCTGATGCTCGGCGTCGTAACCGACACCGGCTGCTTCAAGTTCACGAACACCAGCGCGAAATCGCACCGTGCCGCCGCCGCCCTGCTCGAACTCGGCGCCGACCACGACCGCATCATCAACGAGGTGTACCTCTCGAAGCCGCTGAACATGGTCCGGTTCGAAAGCGAACTCTTCTCCAATATCCAGACCGCGTACGACGGCAAATTCGCCTGGATCTCCGTTCCGCGCGAACTGCTCGACAAATACGATGTGAATCTGCGGAACACCGAACAGCTCATCGAGCTGGTGCGCGGGATTCAGGGCGTGGTCGTCGCCGCGCTCGTCAAGCCGACCTCCAATCCCGGCATCTTCCGCGTTTCCATGCGCTCGAAGGACCCGGACATCTCCGTCGGACGCATCGCGCGCGCCCTGAAGGGCGGCGGACACGAAATGGCTGCCGGATGCTCGATTTTCGCGAAAACCCAGGCGGAGGCCTCCGAGGTGTTGCTCCGCTATGTCAGAAAAGAGATGAACCATGAAATATGACCCCAAACGCCACAGGCTGCCGCCCTTCACCCAGAACGGCATCCTCCTTGTCAACAAGCCGAAAGGATGGACCAGCCACGACGTCGTCGGGTTCTTCCGCGCGCGCTTCAACGCCGTGAAGGTCGGCCACTGCGGCACGCTCGACCCCGCCGCCACCGGCCTGCTCGTCGTCGTGTTCGGCAAGTTCACGAAGTTCAGCCAGAAATTCTCCGGCGAGGACAAGGTCTACGAAGGGACCGCGCTCCTCGGCACGCGCACCGATTCCCAGGACATGGACGGCACCGTCCTCAGTACGACCGACACGTCGCACCTCACAGTCGAACAGGTCCGCGAGGCGTTCCGGAAGTTCCAGGGCGACATCATGCAGACGCCGCCGATGGTCTCCGCGGTGAAGCACAACGGCGAACGCCTGTACGACCTGGCGCGCAAAGGCGTCGAGGTCCAGCGCGAACCGAAGCCCATCACGATCCATTCCATCACGTTCAAGAAGTTCGACCTCCCGTACGTCGATTTCGAGGTCGCCTGCTCCAAAGGGACCTACATCCGCACGCTCTGCGCGGATGTCGGCGACGTGCTCGGCTGCGGCGCGGCGCTCTACCGCCTGAACCGCCTCAGAAGCGGCGATTTCGAGCTGAAGGACGCGGTGGACATCGAGACGGTGAAGACCTGGGAACAGGAGGAACTGAAGGCCGCCATCAACGATTTCCTGTTCAACAAACTCTCCAAGATGCCCAAGTTCGCATTCTGACCGGGCCGCAATTCTTTTTTTCAGGGGGACACGACTATGCTTTATCTGAATAATGCCCAGCATGAACAATATGACAAGGCGCTGACCGATTACGCGGAAGGAAAACCGCGCGGATGTTTCGAGCTTGACGAGGCCGCGCAGGCCATTGCCGACGGCATCCCATGCGACGCGGGGCAGGAGAAGGACCTGCTCGAACGCGTCCGCACCATGCTGAAGGACGATCACCGGGTTTTCGAGCAGGATGGCAAATTCGCCCTCCGAACGAAATTCTTCAACGGCGCGCGCATCAAGATCGTCCCGTCCGATTTTGAGCTGGCGAACGGCATCCTTCTGCCGGGCGACCGCTTCGAGGCGTTCAACCCGTGCGAACTCTCCAACGACGATTTCGAGCTGTACGCTCCCGGCGCGAAGGATTCCGCCGAGCTCACCGTGATCCGCTGCGATTTCGCCAAACTCGCGCCATACTATATTCTGCTCGGGCACGGCGGTATGATCGACGCCTTCGCCGCGGAATCTCATGACAACTACGTGAGGATGCGCTCGGCGAAGAACATCCGGAACGCCATGCTCGACGTCCCGGCATTCGACCTGAGCGATTTCTACATGCAGACCAATTTCCGGTTCGGCGACTACCTCATCGTCACGGTCGAGGACGCCGAAAACGGCAAATTCTCCCTCGAATACCGGCCCGCCGAGCTCGACGCGTCCAACGCCGACAAGATCGAATGGATCGAACAGTTCGAGGCGGCGCTGATCGAGGTCTGGCACCGCAGCTACAACTACATCACGATCACCGAACAGCTCTCCGCCGGGTTCTTCTGTGCTTACTGTGCCGGAAACGACCTGCTGGCGCATCCGCGCGTCTCCTTCGACGAATTCCACCGGAACATGATCGAGGTCACGCTGAGCAATCAGGACGGCGAGACCATGATTGTACCGATCGACGAGACCAATGAACCCGGCGCGGACGCACATTCCGCGCACGATGAACACGAACACGAGCATGACCACGAGCACGGCGATTCCTGTTCCTGCGGGCATCATCACGGCGGGAAGCACGACTCCATGCACGGGGAGCATCGCGACGGCACGCCGCAGGACGGCGACCCCGTCCCCGGACTCTCCGCGAGCGATTTCTCCGCCTCGTCCGGGCACCTCGACTCGCTGGACGCGATCCTGTCCGACGTGAACGCACCGATCGGCTACATCGAACTTTACGCGTTCACGCTCGACGCCATCACGAACGGCGTGGACTTCAATTCCTACCGCGCGTCCATCCTCGGCCTCATCGAACACGATTTCGCCGATGACACGCAGGAAGTGGCGTTCCTGAACTTCCTCGACGAGAACTGGGAAGCCTGCAACGAGATCTACCACCCCGGCGAGGACGAGGCGAAAGCCCCGATCCGCGCCCGCCTGATCGAGCTCGACAATGCCCGCATCGCCATGACGAAGGCCATCCTTTCAGGCACGGACGAGGACCGGATCAAACGCTTCGTCACGCGCGTGAAACACTTCCACCGCGCCATCATCGACACGCTCGCGCTGCTGAACAACCAGGCGGACCTGCCGGAAGGCCCCGAACTTGAGGCGTTCGAACAGCGCATCGAGGATATCGAGGACGAGTGGGACGCCATCGAGGCGGATTTCGAGAACTGAGCGGAACATGGCCGGCACCGTACTCTGGACAGGCGAAGGGATCAGCCTCGCGATCGGGACGCAGATCCTGCTCGACGACGCGAAGATCTCCATCCACGCGGGCGAACGCGTCGCGCTCGTCGGCAGAAACGGCAGCGGCAAATCCACGTTCATGCGCATCGTGGCCGGCACGGAACAGCCCGCGACGGGCGAGATCACCTGTGCGCGCGGGCTCCGCATCGCCTGCATGGAACAGGACTGCGCGCGCTACCACAATGTATCTGTCCGCGACGCCGTCGCCGAGGGGCTGGCGTACTTCAACGACATCCACCGGCAGCTCGACGCCATGCGGCCGGGTTCCGCCGAACAGGAGAAGCTCGAACGCATCCTCACGCTTCACGACGCGTGGGATCCAGTGCACAAGATCGAGGTCGTCGCGCAGAAACTGAATCTGCCTCTGCTCGATTCCCTCTGTGGCGCGCTGTCCGGCGGCGAACTCCGCAAGGTCATGCTCGCGCGCGCCATCGCCGCCGATCCCGACCTGCTGTTACTCGATGAACCGACCAACCACCTTGACATCGGTGCGATCACCTGGATCGAGGAGTTCCTCGCGGACTACCGCGGCACGTGCCTTTTCGTCACGCACGACCGGTGCTTCCTGGACCGTATCGCCACGCGCATCGTGGAGCTGGACCACGGCAAGTTCTATTCCTGCGAGGGCTCCTATGCCGATTTCCTCGCTGCGAAAGCCGCGCGCGAATACCGCGAGGACCAGGCGGAATACAAGCGCCAGAGCTTCCTGCGGCGCGAAATCGAATGGGTGCGGCGTTCCCCGAAGGCGCGCCTCCGCCGCAACCTCGGCCGCATCAAACGCTACGAGGAGACCGCCGCGCAATCCGCGCCCGACCGCATCGGCAGCATGGAGCTCATCATCCCGAAAGCCGGCCGCCTCGGTAACCAGGTCGTGCGGATCGAAAACGTAAGCCATGCCATGGGCGGGAAGCCGCTCATCCGCGATTTTTCGTTCGAGTTCGAGGCGGGACAACGCGTCGGCATCGTGGGGCCGAACGGCGCGGGCAAGACCACGCTGCTGAAACTCATCACGCAGCAGCTCGCGCCCGACAGCGGCAAGATCGAGGTCGCGCCGACCGTCGTGTTCAACTACATCGGGCAGGCGCACCTGGAGCTGAACCCAAACCATACCGTGCTGGAGGAGATCGGAGAAGGTCACGAGTTCATCAACCTCGGCGACGAACGCGTCTCCATCCGCGGCTATCTCCGGCGGTTTCTCTTCGAGGACGACCGCGTGAACACGCGCATCGACCGGCTTTCCGGCGGCGAACGCGCCCGCATCGCGCTCGCGAAGATACTCAAATCCGGCGGCAGTTTCCTGATCCTCGACGAACCGACCAACGACCTCGATCTGCCCTCGATGCGCGTGCTGGAGGAGGCCCTCGTGGGGTATTCCGGCTGCCTCGCCGTCGTGAGCCACGACCGGTATTTCCTGAACCGCGTCTGCACGCACATTATCGCGTTCGAGCCGGACGGGCATCTCTTCGCCGGACCGGGCGACTACGATTACTACCTCGAACACCGCGCCTCGGCCAGGCAGGCCGCGGCTGCGCCCGCCCCGAAAAAAGATGTCCCGCCGCCGAAGCCGAAATCCCCGCCGAAAAAACTTTCCTACAAAGAGGAACGTGAGCTCGCGGAACTGGAACCGGAGATCGAACGCCTTGAGGCGCGCGTCTCCGAAATCGAGGATATTTTCTCCGCGCCGGACTTCTTCGCAAACCACGGATCGGAATCCGCCGCGCTCCAAAACGAGCTGAACACGCTCCGCGAAAAGATCGACGGCCTGTACGCACGCTGGGACGAGCTCGAACAGAAAAAGCAGGCGTTGCAGTCCTGAGCCGAACAACCACCGGGGACAGACATGGGCAGAAGTTTCGCAGACAAGCTCGCACGCCGTCAGCTCTACAGCCACGTCCCCGAAGCGGAGGACGGCACACCCCTGCCCGATTACCTTGCCGCGCATTTCAGCCGGTTCGACCGCGCGGGCTGGATCCGGGCGATCGAGGCCGGATTCGTGACCGTGAACGACCGTCCCGCGCTTCCGAATATGACCATAAAACGTCATGACCGCGTGGGCTACTATCCGCCGGAGACGCCCGAACCGGACGCCGAGCTGCATTACCGCGTACTCCACGAGGACAGCGACCTACTGGTCATCGACAAGCCCGGAAACCTGTGCATGCACCCGACCGGGCCGTTCTTCCGCCACACGCTCTGGCACCTTGTCGGCTGTAAATACGGCGAGATCCGTTTCGTGCACAGGCTCGACCGCGAGACCTCCGGACTGGTCATTGCCGCGCGCACGCGCCGGGCGGCGGCCGCCATGGACAACGGCAATACGCCCGTCCACAAGGAATACCTTGCGCTCGTGACCGGGGATTTCCGCGGACACGTCCACGCGGAGGGACTCCTCGTCCACGACCGGACCAGCGCGGTCCGCAAGAAAAAACGGTTCGTCTTCGCGGATTCGCCGGAGGCCGACGCCGCGCGCCTCGACCAGACCGCCGAAACCGCCGTAACCGACCTCATCGAGGAATCGCACGTACCGCCGGACATGACGCTGGTCCGCGCCGTCCTCGGGACGGGCCGTCAGCATCAGGTCCGCGCCACGCTCTTTTCGCTCAGATTCCCCCTCGCCGGGGACAAGCTCTACGGCCCGGACGAACGCCTTTTCCTGAAGATCAAATCTCAAACTTTGAACAAAGACAACCTCGCCCGGCTCCGCTTCAGCCGTCAGGCGCTCCATGCCGCCGTGCTGGAATTCCGGCACCCGTTCACGGGGGAACTCCTCCGCTTCGAATCGCCGTTTCCGCGCGCCGAATTCGGATTCTGACAGTCAAGCTCAAAAACAGAAAAAAGCATATCCTCCGCCTTGAAAAAACGGAAAAGATATGCTACATTGAATCAATAATCACCTCACAACAAGCTCGAAAAACGGAAAGGAATCCCTGTTCATGGCACATATTCTGAAACACCTCGGTGTCGCCGCCTTTGTGCTTTTCGCCGCCTCGGCCTCCGCTCAGACGTTCACCCGCTACACCAGCACGGACGGCGATTACTGGAAGGAAAGCCGCGTCAAAGGCTCGGAAAACGCCGAAGGCCAGCCAATCATTAACGTGAAGGGCGACGAGTCTATTATGACGTTCAAGGGCTGGGGCACGTGTTTCAACGAACTCGGCTGGGACGCGCTGCAGGTCCTGCCGGAAGAGAAGCAGGACGAGCTTCTGAAGCGCATTTTCTCGCCTGACGGCGATCTGAAATACACACACGGACGTTTCTCTCTCGGCGCGAACGACTATGCGCGCGACTGGTACAGCGCCAGCATGGTGGCGGGCGATTTCGAGCTCCGGTATTTCGACATGACGCGCGACCTCTCCACGATCATCCCGTATATGCACGCCGCACAGAAGCACAACCCGGACCTCTGGTTCTGGTGTTCCCCGTGGTCCCCGCCCGCCTGGATGAAGATCAACCAGGACTACCCCGTCCTGAGCAGCCGCTACAACAAGATGGACCGCCGCCTGGACTATCTGCTGCACCGCAATTCCGACCCCAAAACGCGCCGTCATGACAGATTTCCCGACTGGCTCGCCGGGGAGGATTACTTCATCCAGGATCCGCGCTACCTGAAAGCTTACGCGGACTATTTCTGCCGCTACATCGAGGAATACGGCAAAAACGGGATCCCGGTCAAACGCGTGATGTACCAGAACGAAGCCTACAGCTATACGGCCTATCCCGGATGCCCGTGGACCCCGCACGGCGCGGCGCTCTTCAACGCCGCATACCTCGCCCCCGCGCTGAAGGAAAAATGCCCCGGCGTGGAGCTCTATCTCGGCACGTTCAACACGAACCGGTTCGAAGAGGTCGACGGCATCCTGTCCGACGACGTCATGAAGGGCAAGGACATCTTCACGGGGCTGGGATTCCAGTGGGAAGGCTCGCAGATCATCCCCCAGATCCGCAACAAATATCCGCACCTCAAGGTCGTACAGACCGAGAGCGAATGCGGCAGCGGCACGTTCGACTGGCGCGCGGCGGAACACACCTTCGGCATCATCAACGACTACCTCGGCAAAGGCTGCGAAGAATACACGTTCTGGAACGTGATCCTTTGTGACCGCGGGGAAAGCGCCTGGGGCTGGAAGCAGAACGCCCTGATCCGCGTGGATTCTCAGGCGAAGACCGCCACGCTCACGCCCGAATACTACGCCGTGAAGCATTACAGCCATTTCGTGACCGCCGGGACGAAACTGCTCGGCGCATATGGCGGACGCACGGAAGAGACGCCGGCGATGATCTTCAAAACCCCCGCCGGGAAATACGTGGTCGTGGCGGGAAACCGCGCGAACACGGAACGCCGCCTGACGCTCAAACTCGGGGAAAAGCATCTGGAAACGACGCTCGCGCCGCACTCCTTCCAGACGTTTGTCGAAGACTAAAACGGCTCAGAACCCCTGCATGAGCGGGGATTCTCTGCGCGGCATCCGCGAGCGGAAGAATTCGACGTCCTCTTCGCGGACAACGGCAAGCACGAGAAACTCCTCCACGTACGGTCCCCAAACGGGACGTTCGTTTTTGCGCGAATCGTACAGCAGGATCATGTTCGGAGGAAACAGGTTCGGATCCTCGTTCAGCGCGACCACGAAAAGCCCGTACGGCTGCGAAGATTCGAGCCGGGCGGCGGCCTCGTCCGCCATGTCCTTCATGGACTGCCCGTACGCGCGGCCCCATTTCGAGAACGTGCCGTATTCCCCTCGGTCGAAGATGAAGAACTTCCGCCCCGGCAGCCACGGCAGGACCGAGACGTTCGACCTCGCCGTGAAGCAGAACATCGGGACGTCCTCCGGGATGTTGTCGCGGATGAAGTTCGAGGCGGCATGCCCGTGCGAGAAAGGATAAAGGACCTCGCACAGCGCGAAAAACGGCGTGACGAACGCCTGAAGCGACAGGACCAGGGCGGCGGCGCAGCCCGCGGCAATGTCCAGACCAGCCGACACCCGCGCCGGAAGCCGGAACCGGATACCGTCCGACGTATCGTCCTCCGCGGCGATCCAGCATGCGACGACCGTCCCGACCAGCAGGAACCCGATGTGCCGCATGGAGTGGAATCCGCCGACGAGCTGGAGCGAGACCATCAGCCCCACGGACATCAGAAAACAGATCAGCGCGGGAATGGATTTCCGGACGAAATACAGCGCACCGAGCACGAGGCAGACGACACACACCCAAATCGGCAGATAGACCATGTTCGAAATCGCGTCGAACGCGTCGTGCAGCCGTTCCGTCACCGCCATCTCCGCCAGATCGCCGCCGCGTTTCCCCACAAAGGGCGACCCGAACCCGCGCCCGTTGAAAATGCTTCCCATCGCCAGCATGAACCCGAAAATGCAGATCATCATGGAGGCGAAGATACGCCACGACCGGAGACGGCGCGCAATCACCTCATAACCGATCGCGCAGCACAGCCCGCCCAGACAGACCCAGACCGGCAAATTGGTCGAGGCGCAGAGCGCAATTCCGCACGCATACAGAATCGGACGCCGAAAGCGTTCGCGCCAGTTCAGCAGCAGGACCGTGAGCAGGAAGACGCCGACCGCATAATGACGCGCGACAACGGTAAATTCAAAGGCGAACAGAACGCTGAAGATCAGCGCCGCCCGCGTGAGGAGCCGGAACGGCGCGCGCCGCACGATCAGGTACGCCGTGGAACACGACAGCGCCCAATGCAGCAGATTGATCCCGAAGATCGGCATCCCGAATAACCGGACAAACGGCCAGGTGAAGAGATACCAGACGAGGAACTGGCTTTCGACACGCATGTGGCGAATGAGGCCGGGCAGTGTGTTGTCGCGGACCACAACAAACCCCTGCGCCTCGTCGCGCCACGGTTCGTGATACCAGACCATCACCAGCGTGACGGCGGCAAAGAGAAGCCAGAGGAGGAGTTCGGCGGGCGACGGACGGAACAGCGGCCGGGCGGAATCCGGGAACGGATCGAGCCGCCGGAGCGTGTCGCGGAGTTTCGCCGGGAATCCCGCCGGGGAGATCATATTTCGAGCCCTTTGAGCCAGTCAGCGAGCGCATCGTGAAATTCCGGGCGGGCGAGCGCGAATTCGAGCGTGGCCTTCACGAAATCGAGCTTGCTGCCGATGTCGTGGCGGCGGCCGCGGAATTCCAGGCCGAACATCGGCTGGACTGCGCACAGCGCGCGCATGGCGTCCGTGAGCTGGATCTCGCCCCCTTTGCCGGGCTTGCCGCTGTGCAGGAATCCGAAGATCTCCGGCGTCATCACGTAGCGGCTGGCGATGGCGAGGTTGGACGGCGCTTCCTCCGGCGCGGGCTTCTCCACAAATGTCTTCACGCGGAACAGGCCGTCCCCCTCGTCCGTGCCGTCGATCACGCCATAGCGTTTCGTCAGGGCCTTCTGGACGCGTTCGAGCGCGGTCACGGAACCGCCCGCCCGCATCGCGGCGTCGATCAGCTGGCGCGTCACGGGGACGCCGCAGGACGACGTGGTCACGGTGTCGCCGAGCAGGATGGCAAAGGGTTCGTCTCCGACGAATTCCTCCGCGCGGAGGACGGCGTCGCCGAGACCTTTGAGCTCGGTCTGGGTAATATAGGTCAGACGCATCAGGCCGTCGATGGCCTCCAGCGATTCGAGCAGGTCGTTCTTGCCGTCGTGCCGCAGGCGGTCGTACAGCGCCGGAACGGGGGCGAAATGATGCCGGATCGCGTCCTTGCCGTCGCTCACGATCACGGCCGCCTCCGTGATGCCGGACGCCGCGGCTTCTTCAAGCACGTACTGAATGACGGGTTTGTCGACCACGGGCACGAGTTCCTTCGGGACCGCCTTGGTGAACGGCAGGAAGCGGGTGCCGAAGCCGGCCGCAGGGATCACGGCTTTCCGGATGGGTTTCATATCTGAACTCCTGTTGAAAACGATGAGAGACAAGGCCGCATGATCAGCGGCCATACGGAAAATATACACTGAAATGCCGTGAATTGCAACCCGGAAGCACGAGTTTCCCAATATAATTAGAATAGGCCGTTTCCACGGATCAGACGGACAGCTCCTTCACGGCCTCAAGTTCGAACTGTTTCGTATACAGCGACCAGTAATAACCGCGGGCGCGCATCAGCTCACTGTGCGTGCCGTGCTCCACCACGCGCCCGTCCTTCATGACCAGGATCATGTCCGCGCTGCGGATGGTGGAGAGGCGGTGCGCGATGACGAACGACGTGCGGCCCCGCGTGACCTCGCCGATGGCGTCCTGGATCATCTTTTCGGTCACGGTGTCGACCGAGGACGTCGCCTCGTCCAGCACCAGGATCCGCGGGTCCGCGAGGATGGCACGCGCAAACGAGATCAGCTGTTTTTCGCCGGTGGAGAGCAGGTCGCCGCATTCGCCGACCTGACTGTCCAGGCCGTTCCCCATGCGCGCGATCACCCGGTCGGCGGAAACCCGCTTGATCGCGAGCGCGATCTGTTCCTCCGTGGCGTCCGGGTTGCCGTACAGAAGGTTTTCGCGGACGGTGCCGGAGAAAAGGTACGGAGTTTGGAGGACGTATCCGATGTGGCTGTGCAGCCAGAGCTGGGAACGTTCGCGTACGTCGCGGCCGTCGATCAGAATCTGTCCCGCGGTCGGCTCGAAGAACCGGCATACGAGGTTCACGAGCGTAGACTTTCCCGCGCCCGTCTCGCCGACCAGCGCCACACTGGATCCCTGCGGCACTTTCAGGTTGAAATGCTCGAAGATCGTCTCGTCGCCGTCGGGGTAGCGGAACGACACGTCGCGGAACTCGACGTCGCCGTGCAGAGGCTCCCAGTTTTCGCGTTTCGGGTGGAACGCGTCGCCGTACTTCGCCGTGACTTCCGGCGTATCCGCCACGTCCGACGCAGTATTCACGAGGCGGGAAAAGCGTTCGATATTGACCTGCGCCGCGATCAGCTCGGACACCGCGGACGAGATCCAGAAGAACGGCTCCATCATGCTGATGGCATAGGACATGAACACGGACAGCGTGCCGATCTCCATCACGCCCTCGCGCGACAGCAGCCCGCCGCGCCACAGCACGATCGCGAGCGCGAGCGAGGATGCGAACGACACCGTTGCGGTGAAGAGCGAACGGTAGTGCATCCCGAGGACCGAGGTTCGCTTCATCTCGCGCGTATCCTCCTGGAAATCGTCGCAGATGCGATCTGCCGCCACGAGCGTCTTGATCGTGCGCGCCCCCGTGATGCCCTCGTTGAAGTCGCCCGTGATGCGCGAATTGAGTTCGCGGATGCGTTTGTTGATGCGGAAAAGCGCCCGCTGGAAGAGCACGATTACGAGCGCCGCGAACGGCAGGACCAGGCTCACGCCCAGGGCAAGCCTCCAGTGGATGGAAAACATGATGACGAGCGCGCCGAACATGAAGATCACGGTCCAAACCGCCTCCATCACGTGCCAGGACACCAGCGACGAGATGCGCTCCGTATCGCTCATGACGCGCGAATGGATGTACCCGACGCTGTTCCGGTTGAAGAACGAGAACGACAGCGTCTGAAGGTGGTTGAACGCCGCCCGGCGGAGCTCCAGAGACACGTTCATCTCCATGAAGAACGCGTGGTAGAACGCGCCGTAGTTCAGCACGAACGACCCGGTGATGAAAAGCAGGTACAGCACGATGAACGCCGGCAGCGTGTCGAGCGTCTGCTCCGTGATGAAATGGTCGATGGCGTAGCGCTGAAAAAGCGGCAGGCAGATGTCCAGACAGCCGCCCGCGAGGCACAGCGTCACCATAAGAGTCATGGGGCGCTTGAACGGCTTCAGGAACGGCACGAGCGCGGGGATTCCGAACCACGGCAGGCGGGCGCGTTCATGTTCGTTTTCGCGGAGCGGGGCGTTACTCATGGTACACCTCCGCGGTTTGCGGCGTAGGATCGGACGATGCGCTTTCTTCGTCTTCCGGCGACTTCATCTGCAATTCATAGTTCCTGCGGTAGATGCCGGCGCGGCGCATCAGTTCGTAGTGCGTCCCGGTCTCGGCGATGCGTCCGTTGGACAGCACGAGGATGCGGTCGGCCTCCATGAGCGTGGCGATGCGGTGGGAGATCAGGATCACGGTGCGCCCCTCGAAATCGTGCTTCAGGGCTCGGCGTATCTTCACGTCGGTCTCGGCGTCGACCGCGGACAACGAATCGTCGAAGATCATGACCGGGGAGTACCCGACC
>CACWOL010000040.1 GCA_902762495.1 uncultured bacterium
TCGAGAAAGAGAAGATCACCGGGAAGCTGATCCATCTGTGCTTCACCTGCGACCCGTACCCCAACTGCTGCACGGACAGCATGACGACCAGGCAAATCATCGAGGTTCTGAAGGAGCACGGAAATCACGTCCAGATTCTCACGAAGGGCGACGGCAGCCGGGACTTCGATTTGCTGGACGGCAACGACTGGTATGCGGCGGTCTTCCTACCGCAGTCGGTCCTCTCCACCGCCGCGTATTTCCCGCCCGAATTCGAGACCGTCCCGATCTCCCGTTCGCAAATCCCTGCCCAGATCGTGTCCGACATGAAATCCGCCGCGGAGGTTCCCGTGATCTTCGCCGTATACTCGGTCTTCGCGATCGCATTTCTCTTCTTCCGCAACGTCCGCGACAGCCTCTGCGCGATGATCCCGGTGGCGATGGCGCTGCTGACCGTCTGCGCCGTGTACGCTGTCCTCGGCAAGCCGCTGAACCTCGCCGCCGAAATCTCGCTGGTCCTGCTCTCCGGCCTCGCCATCGACTACGGCGTCTTCGTGATCGGCAGCGAACGCTCCGCAAATCCTTATGTCTTCCGCGCGATCTCCGCCTCCGCGCTCACGACCGCCGCCGGCGGACTCACCATCGCGTTCGCGGGGCATCCGCTCCTGCATGAAGCCGGATTCGCGCTAGTCCCCGGCGTACTCGCCGCCTGGGGCGCCGCCGCCCTGCTCCTGCCGTCCATCCGCCGCGGATTCGCACAAAGAAACAAATCTTCTTCCTCGCTCAAAACTCTCCTCTTTGCCCTCGTCCCGGCGTTCATTCTCCTCTTAACCACATCCGCCTGCCATTCCCTGCCCTACGAATACGACCCGGTCCCGCCTCTCGCGGAGACCGAATGGCCGCTTTACCGCGACGCCGTCCAGCCGCCCGCCGAGCCGATGAAACCGTTCGCGTTTCAAGGTAAAGTCACGTTCGAATACAAGTTCTTCAAACAGGCCACGCTGTGCGCCGTCTCCTACGACGAATCCGGCGAGTTGCGCGTGGCGGCGTTCTCCCCGTCCGGCGGCAAGATCTTCGAGCTGGCGGGCACTGCGGACTCCCTCGCGGACTTCTGGTTCATGCCGATCGACTTCCTGGACGGACACGAAAAGGAGGCAGCCGGATTCATTCTGGAAGATTTCTTCCACATCTTCGGCGGACTGGAACCTTGGCGCGGCGTCAAACCAGGCGCGACAGAAATTGTTAAAGACGACAGCAAAATCATCCGCCGGGAATCCGTCGAAGACGGCGATGGAGACGGCAAAAAGGAGCTTGTCAGCGAGTTTTGGGGAACGAAATTGCCCGTTATGGGAAAAAGTTACTTTAAAAACGAAACTATCGACTGGCAATCCTGGTACTTTAGGTATATCGTAAATGATGCGACTATTTTTCCTGAAATTATCGTATACGACAATTATAAACACGGATATCGTCTGATTCTGACGGTATCGGATCTTTTTGAGGACAGCGAACCATGACCATCTGGGATGAAATCGACACGATCTACAATCAGGCCGGCGAAAACGGTGAAGACGCCTGCACGTTCTCCGTCCCCGGCACATTCTCCGGCTACCGCGGACACTTCCCCGGCAATCCGATCCTGCCCGGAATCGTCCAGCTTTCCTTCATTCGCCGCCTGGCCGAACGCCGTCTCGCGCGTCCGCTCCGCCTCGCTGGCGTCCGCCGCATCAAGTATCTGCGCCTGATCACGCCGGATATGCCGGTCACGCTCGCGCTGACGCTCGAACCTGGCGAGACCGAAGGAACATGGGCCGCGAACGCCTCGTTCGTGAACGGCGAAGGCGGACGCGTCTCCGCGGCAAAACTGGTCTTCGCACCCAAAGAAAGCGCGATATGAGACATCCTGAGTTCAAGCAATATTTTGAACGCATCCCCGGCGGCCCGCCGCCGCTCGAAGTCAGCGTCACGCGCCGGCTTCAGTTCAGCGAATCCGACCCGCTGAAGATCGCCTGGCACGGCAACTACGCGAAGTTTTTCGAGGCAGCCTACACCAAGCTTTCGCACAGCTTCGGATTCGACAACGACCGTCTGGAGGAGGAGCACGTCTCCGCGCTCTTCTACCACGACGAATACGACTACCGCATCCCGCTCCCCTGCGACGCAGTGTTTCACACCTCGGCCGCGCTCATCTGGACCGACGCCCCGCGCATCAACATCGAGTACGCCGTACGTCTGGAAGACGGACGCGTCGCCGCGACGGGCTGCACCACGCAGGTCTTCATCGACGCCCGCGACTTCACGCCGCTCTGGCACATCCCGGCATTCTGGGAAGAGTTTCTGAACCGCTGGAAGGAAGGAGCGTACCATCATGGATGACCGCACCCCCGTGATCGTCGACTGCGACCTGTACACGGCGTTCGGACCCGGCGTGGAAGCCTGCTGGAACGGACTTCTGAACAACCATGCCGCGTTCTCCGACTGCTCCCGGTTCCACAACGACAAATTCTCCACCGCCCTCGCGGCCATGGCCCCCGGCGCGGACATAAACGGCACGCAGGAGATCCCCGGATTCTTCCTGGACTACCTCTCGACAACGGCGAAGAAGATGCCGCGCGATGCCGAACTCTTCCTCGCCAGCACCGTCGGCGAGATCGAATACATCGACAACCCCGAACGCCGCTGCACCTGCGACATGCTGCTGGAACGCGCCCTGAAGGTCTGCGAAAAGGACCGCGGACGCATCGTTTCCGCCGCCTGCGCGTCCTCGAACTCGGCGTTTGTCTCGCTGAACCGGCACATCCGCAGTGGCCGCCTCGACTCCGCGGTCGTGATCGGCACCGACTACGTCAGCGAATTCATCTTCTCCGGCTTCGCCACGCTCCGCGCCCTCGCACGCACGATCGCACGTCCGTATGACCGCAACCGCGACGGGCTTCTGCTCGGCGACGCGGCATCCATCGTGAACATCTGCTCCGCGAAGAAGGCCGCCGAACTCGGCCTCAAGCCGCGCGCGATTCTCGCGTCCGGCGGCATGAGCTGCGACGCGGTCCACATCACCGCCCCCATGCCGCACGGCGAAGCGCTCTCCGAAGCCATCGTCCACGCGCTGAACGAAGCCGGACTTACCCCGGACGACATCGGCGCGGTCATCGGGCACGGCACCGGGACGCGCTACAACGACGACATGGAACTTCAGGCGATCCGCCGCGTCTTCGGCGAACGCTCCGTGCCGATGCTCTCCGTGAAGGGCGCGTGCGGGCATACGCTCGCCGGCGCCGGCCTTGTGGAAGCCGTGGTAGGCGTCCGCATGCTGGAGACCGGGCTGATCCCGCCTCAGACTTCCCTCGTCACACCGGAACCGGAGGCCGCCCGTTATGTCTCCACCGAAATCCGCAAACTCGAAAAACCGCGCGTTCTGTGCATGAACTCCGGATTCGGAGGCCTGAACGCCGTCATCATCATGGAGGCCGTATCATGAGCGCATATCCCTGGCATATCATCGGCGGCGTCACGGTCGACGGCCTTTCCTTCCGCACCTGGCGGCGCGGCCTCGTCTATACGGCCGAGGACACGCAGGACGCCAAGGCGAAAGTCTCCGAACCGCAGGACGAGTTTCCGCACGTCTACGGGCTCGACAATTTCCGGCGCGGCGACGCAAAGGTCCGCACGTACATCCTCGCCGCTCTCCTCGTGCACCGCGACGCCGGGGTCGATTCCGTCCGCGAGACCGCCATCGCCGACTTCGGCCGGCAGGGCTGCCACGAACAGAACCTGAACTACTTCAACGACTACCGCGAGCACGGACGCCACCTCGGGCGCGGCCACCTCTTCGTCGGCACGCTCCCGACCACTCCTCCATGCGAAGCCGCGATCTCGCTCAAGCTCACCGGACCGTGTTTCTACATGGATTCGCTCGGACGCTGGCCCGTCCTCTGGGACGAGGTCACGAACTTCTTCGAGATGCCGGGCATCCGGCGCGTGATGATCTGCCATTACGAATCGGACAAGCTGACCGTCCTGCTGGCTGAACCCGGCGGATCGCTCGAGATCCCGGACGATTCCGATCCCGAAACCCTCGCCCGGCGCGTTTTCCACGCGGAGTAAAGACAAGGGGAAGGCCTCATGCGCTGCTGCTGCGTGATCCCCGTTTTCAACCATGCCTCCACGGCCCCCGCCGTGATCGAACGCACACGCGCCGTCATACCCAACGTTCTCGTGATCGACGACGGCTCGGAGGACATCGATCTGGCGGAACACTACGCCGGAACGGACATCGAGGTCATCCGGCATCCGCGCAACATGGGCAAAGGCGCGGCGCTCCTCACCGCCGTCCGCACGCTCGCCCCGCGCGGCTACGACTACATGATCACGCTCGACGCCGATGCCCAGCACGATCCCGAGGATATCCCGCGGTTCCTGCCGATCCTCGAAAAGAACGACTGGACGCTCGTCGCCGGGGTGCGCGATTTCTCCGTGCCGAACGTCCCGGGCCGCAGCAAGTTCGGGCGCATGTTCTCCAATTTCTGGTTTCTTGTCGAGACCGGCAAGAAGATATCCGATTCCCAGAGCGGATTCCGCGCATATCCGCTCAAATACATTTCGCGGATCAGGTGTTCCTCGCTTCATTACACGTTCGAGACCGAACTCCTCACGCGCTGCATGTGGGCCGGGCTCGACCTCGCCGAGGTCCCGATCTCCACCCACTACGACCCGCCCGGCGAACGAGTCTCGCATTTCCATCCGTTCCGCGACAATCTGCGCATGACCTGGCTGCATACGCGCCTGGTGTTCCGCCGCCTCGTCCCGTTCGGCATCAAAAAGCTCCGGCAGACGCCGCGCGAATACCCGCGCCTGTGGAAACCGAAGGAACTCTGGGACTGGCTCGTGAAGGAAAACACCTCCTCGCTCGGGCTCGCGTTCTCGGCGTTCGTCGGCGCCCTCCTCGCCGTGTACCCGACGTACGGATTCTGCACGATCCTGATCCTCTATGTCGCGACCCGGCTCCACCTCAACAAAGCAATGGCGGTCATGGCACAGAATCCGTTCATGCCGCCGTTCTGCCCGGTCGTCTGCATCGAGCTCGGCTATTACCTGCGGCACGGCAAATTCCTGCTCCCGGAGGACCTGAACTTTCACAGTACGGTCCGCGAGATCCATCTGCGCTGGTTCGAATGGCTCCTCGGAAGCGTCATCCTCGCTCCGGTCTTCGCCCTGATCTTCGCCGTCATCGTGTATTTTGCCGCCGAACTCTGCCGCGCGATCATCCGCAGAAGGAGCGCCCGCACATGAGCCGCGCATCCGCACAGCCAGCCGCCAATCTGAGCGATACGCGCAACAATAAGCTCGGGAGCGCGATTCTCCGCGGCATCCTGTCCGTCTTCGGTCCCGCTGCGGCGTGCTTCCTCGTCAAGTTCATCGCGCTCACCTATGCGCTCACGGACAAACAGGCCGAACAGCGCGCCCTGCCCTATCTGAAACACCGTTTTCCCGATGCCCGCGGACTCCGCATGAAACGCCATGTGTGGCGGCTCTTCACGGCACAGGGCGAAGCGCTTGTCATGGCGCTGGCGCTTGCCAACGGTCAGGCGAAAGTCCGCGAACGCAATCCCGAAGTCTTCGAACCGATCCGGAATGCCACAGGCGGACTTGTCTTCCTTTGTTCGCATTTCGGCGCGTGGCAGGCCGCCATGCACTGCGTGAACGCCGGAAACCGCGAGGTGGCGTTCGTCGCGAAACCGGACCGGAACGCAGACGTTGACAAGAGCCGGGCATTCAACGGCAATAAAGCGGCCCCGATGCACATCATCGACACTGCGGGCGCCTTCGGCGGCCTGCTGGAGGCGTTCGAGGTGCTGGACGCGGGCGGAGCCGTCGGGCTGATGGGAGACCGCTGCCTGGAGACCGACTCCGTGCCGCTTCAGTTCTTCGGAGAGACCGCGCGATTCCCCGCGGCGGCGTTCTTCCTGGCGGCAAAGGCAAACGCTCCGGTCGTGCCGTTCTTCCTGACGCGGGGGAAAACCTACCGCGAGCTTCAACTCGAATTCGGGACGATCGTACGTCCGAAACGCCCCGCGCGCGGTTCGGACGGGATCAAATTTCAGGAGGATGTCCAGTCCTACGCCGCCGACCTCGAACGCATGGCGATGGAGCATCCTTATGACTGTTTCCTGTTCGAAAACGTATGGGAGGACCGCGCATGATCCAACGTATGCCGTTTGATCCCGTCGTGACGGGTTTCGCACATCTGTCCTGCGCCGGATCGACCGACGCCGAGGCGCTGGCGCTGTTCCATGGCGAACGCCCCTCTGAAACGCCGCGACCTGCCCGCGATGTGATCGGCTCCGCCATCAGCGACCCGGTGTTTCATATTGACTTGTTCAAAAATGAACCGGACGATCCGCGCACGCTCGCCATGATCCGCGCGGTCGTGGCTAAGGCGCTGGATGCCGCTGAGCTTACGCCGGACATGCTCCGTGAATCCGTGACGGGATGCGTCGTCGGCACGACCATCGCCCAGCAGTTCACCGACACGACATACTACGCACGATTACGGGAGGATCCCGACACGGGAGAAAACGCCCCCGTCGAACGTTTCCTGAACTCCAATCCTGCGGAGATGATCGCCCGCGAATACGGCCTGAACGGGCCGGTTCACACGGTTTCCAACGCGTGTTCCTCCGGCGCGGACGCCGTTTCCATCGCCGCACTCTGCCTGCTCTCCGGCCAGTGCGAACGCATGATCGCAGTCGGCGCGGACGAGCTCCACCGCACCCCGGTCGCCGGATTCCACGTGCTCGGCGTGACCTCGCCCTTCCCGTGCCGTCCGTTCGACACCGCACGCGCCGGACTGAACCTCGGCGAAGGCGCAGGCGTCGTAATCCTGGAAACACCCGAATGTGCGCGGAAACGCGGCGTTATACCGGAATTCGCCCTGCGCGGGTTCGGCATGAGCTGCGACGCCTCGCACATCACCGCCCCGGACGCGACCGGAGGCGGCATGAAACGCGCGTTCCGTGACGCCATGACCCGTACCGGACTCGCACTCGGCGACATCGCATTCATCAACGCGCACGGCACGGGGACCGTCCTGAACGACCAATGCGAAACCGCGGCGTTCGCCGGGCTGGCGGAAGAAGCAGGAATCGCCGTTCCGCCGTTCCTCTCCACGAAACGTTTCACCGGACACACGCTCGGCGCCGCCGGCACGCTCGAACTCATCTTCACCATGCTCATGCTGCGCGACGGCTTCGTCCCGGCCAGTCCGGGCTGCAAAACGCCCGATCCCGCGCTCGCATCCACACCGCTGACCGAGCCGCTGAATCTCCCCGCCGGAACACGTTTCGCGGCTTCCTCCTCGCTGGCGTTCGGCGGTACGGACACCGTCCTCATCGCGGAAAGGCTGGGCTGAACTATGTCGCTTCATCGGATCGCATCCTCGTTCACAGCCCCCGGCGCGGACCTGCGCTGGGACGACGTTTCCCTCCGAGCCGAACGCGCCCGCCTCGAACTCGGACGGCGTTCCGACCGCATGACGGCGGCGGTCCTCTCCGCGCTCGACCGCCTCGAAGGCCGCCCGGACGATGCGCCGCTTCTCTTCGGCAGCATGCTCGGCGTGCAGAGCCGCATCACGGCTCTCCAGAACGACCTGATCGACTTCCCGGAGGACCAGATCGGCCCTGTGTCGTTCTCGTGTTCCGTCCACAACGCAGTTCCCGGCGCGGCCGCCATCCGGTTCGGCATGAAGGTCCCGATCTTCTCGCTCGCCGGATTCGACAGACTCCATATCCGCGTTCTTTTGCTCGCCGACGCCGTTTTGGCCGCCGGAAACGCCGAACGTGCGCTCGTGATCCTGACGGAAGAACGATCAGCGTTTGCCGACCGAGCGATGCGGCTGCACGATCTAGAACCGATGGAATTCGCCACGGTCTTCCTGCTGGAACGCGCGAAAGAAGGCGACGAACGATTCAGTCCGCCGCCCGAGCTCGATTATTTCCAATGGATCAGGAGCCTTTTATCCGTTTGACGGTACGCGCCGCACACGCCCTCAGACGCGCGGCAAGATAGTATCCGTCCGAGAAACACCGCCCGAATCCATGATTCAGCAGGATCCGCCGCACCTCGGATGCGGTTTCCTGACGCCGGACCGTGCTCACGCCGCCCAGCGCAAAATCCGCGATTTCCCGGTCGACGAACCGGAATACCGCGCCGGATTCCTTCGCGCGCAGAAAGAAGTCGAGGTCGGCGCAGATTTTCCACTGAGGATCGAATCCGCCCAGACGCTCCAGCAGGGAACGCCGGATTGCAGAAGCCGGATGAAAGATTCTCGCTCCATGAAAGGATGCCAAGCCCTGCGCCGGGCTGAACTTCCGCCCGTTCACGCGGATGCACCCGTGCAGGATGTCCGTGTCGGGATTCGCGCGCAATTCGCGCATCACTGTTTCCAGCGCACCCGGCAGATACCGGTCGTCCGCGTTCAGAAACATCACATACTCTCCGCTCGCCCTCGCCCAGCCCTGGTTCATGGCGTCGTAGATACCCCGGTCGGGCGACTGCACGACGACCGCGTCCGGCTGGATAGCTCGGACGACCTCGCAGGTCCCGTCCGTCGATCCGGCGTCCTTCAGGATGTATTCGACGCCTTCGGGCAACGGCCGTCCGAGGGACTCCGCGGCGTGCGCCACGGTCCCGGCTGCGTTTTTGGTAACGGTTACGATGGAGAGAAGCATGTTTGCCTTTCGAGTAAGATTTTGATCTGATAATATCGCACATGTCCGCGCAAAAATCAAGCCCGTTTCCGTTTTTGCGTTTGAAATCATCCGCGCGGGAGGCTATTTTATTAGGGTACAAATACCATGAACCGCCTAACCTCCGACTTCGATATGAGCATCCGCGAAAGCTACGTCCACACGCTCCATGCCTGCAACATCAGCTATGTCACACAGGCCATCGTCAACGACTTCGCGCCGCTGCTCTTTCTGTGGTTCATGCGCGCCTACGACCTGAAGCTGAGCCAGCTCACCTATCTCCTCATCGGAAACTTCTGGCTCCAGATGTGCGTGGCGTTCGCCTGCGCCAAGCTCGCCGACAGGATATCATACCGACTCACGCTCGTCGTCGGACAGTTCTGTTCCGCCGCCGGGCTCGTGCTCATGACCGTGCTGCCGGACCTCATGCCGAACCCGCTCGCCGGGCTGATTTGCGCGGTCGCGCTGTACGCGGTCGGAGGCGGCGTGGTGGAGGCGGTCACCAGCCCGGTCGTCGAGGCGTGCCCGTTCAAACGCAAGGCCGCCGCCATGAGCCTCGTGCATTCGTTCTACTGCTGGGGACAGATGCTCGTTGTGCTCGGATCGACGCTGTTCTTCCACTATATCGGGCTCGACAACTGGCGATGGCTCGCGCTCGTCTGGGCGGCAGTCCCGCTCCTCGACGGTTTCTACTTCATGTTCGTGCCGATGCGTCCGCTGATCGCCGAGGGGAAACGGGGACTCGGCATCCTCGGTCTCTTCAAACTCCCGGTCTTCTGGCTCATGGCCGTGATGATGCTCTGCGCGGGCGCGTCCGAACACTGCATGAACCAGTGGGCATCGTCGTTCGCGGAATCCGCCCTGGGGGTAAAGAAGGAAGTCGGCGACCTCGCCGGGCCGTGCCTCTTTGCTCTCCTCATGGGGCTTTCCCGTACGCTCTACGCCGCGTTCAGCACGCGCCTCAACCTCATCAACTGCCTCATCGCGAGCTGCGCGCTCAGCATCGCCGCCTACCTCACCGCCGTCTTCGCGCCCTGGCCGCCCCTCGCGCTCGCCGGATGCGCCCTCTGCGGCTGGGCGGCGGGCATCCTCTGGGCGGGCGTTTTCAGCACGGCCTCCCTCGCGATCCCCCTCGGCGGCACCGCGATGTTCGCGCTGCTCGCCCTGCCCGGCGACTTCGGCTGCGGGCTCGGCCCCGTGTACGTCGGCAGGATCGCGTCATTCTTCGGCGACGACCTCAAGGCCGGGCTCCTCGCGGCCGCGTTCTTCCCCGCACTCATGCTCGGCTGCCTCCTGTACTACAAGTTCGGCTACCTGCCACGCCACAAGGAACTCGCCTCAAGCGGCATTCCCGAAGGCTGACGCACAACGTCCCGAAAAACGCGGCCGCGCTCTCCCCTCGGACTCAAACAGCTCTTTCCGATTTTTCAAGCCCGATTTCGCATTTTTCCCGAAAAATATCTCTTCGGATCCTGCAATCTTTTTATTCTTCTGATTATCAGTGTATTTGTTGTTTTCGACACATCGGTTTTCCCGAGCCATTTTGACGCAATGAAAATTGTGTATTAATTTCGAAATATTTTTTGATAAAATTTTTCCGTTTTGGGATTGCATTTATCAAGGTGTTGATTATATTATACCGGAACACCACAAGATGTTGTGGTTTTCTTCTGTTTTATCACCACCATCCACATCCCCTTGCTCAAATGAACGCCGACTCACGTTTTGGACTGCAGAAGCTCACGTTGCTGGATTACCCCGGCAAGGTCGCATGCACCATTTTCCTGCACGGATGCAATTTCCGCTGTCCGTTCTGCCACAACGCCTCGCTCGTGGTGGTCCCGCAGGAGGATTCGGCCATGATCACGCTCGACGAGCTGAAGGATTACTTGTCCAAACGCGGGAAGATCCTGGACGGCGCGTGCATCACGGGCGGCGAACCGGTGATGCGTCCCGACCTCGCCGAGCTGCTGGAGCTGCTGCGTTCCTATCATCTGCTCATCAAGCTTGACACGAACGGCTCGTTCCCCGAACGCCTGCAGGACCTCGTGGAACGCCGCCTCGTGGACGCGGTGGCGATGGACGTGAAGAACACCTACGCCAAGTACGACGAAACGACCGGGGTTACCGGCATGGCGAAACGCGTCGCGGAGAGCGCCGCCTACCTCAAGACCGCCCCGCTCGACTACTACGAACTCCGCACGACGGTCGTCCGCCAGTTCCACACCGTGGACGACCTGGCCGCGCTCGCCCGCGAGCACGCCGGCGTCGAGCATTACTTCCTTCAGAAATTTAAGGATTCCGGTGATCTGCTCGGCGCAGGGCTGAGCGCGATGCCGGACGACGAGATGACGCGCGCGCTGGAAGCCGTCCGGGAGTTCATCCCGAACGCACAGCTCCGCGGCGTCGACACGTCCGAGGCGGAATCCTGAACACTTTTTCATTTTTTCAACAATAACATTTTCAACACAGGAGCAAGCAAGAACCATGTATCAAGTCCAGAAACGCAACGGCAAAGTCATCGACTTCGACATCACGAAGATCTCCGACGCGATCAAGATGGCGTTCGAGGCGCAGGAAAAGAACTATCATCCCTCGGTCATCGACTTCCTCGCGCTGAAGGTCACCGCCGAATTCGAGCCGAAGATCAAGGAAGGTCTGATCGCCGTTGAAGACATTCAGGACAGTGTGGAGTCCGTACTCGTGCAGGCTGGCTACGCCGACGTCGCGAAAGCCTACATCCTCTACCGCCGCCAACGCGAGAAACTCCGCAACACCGCCAACACGATCATCGACTTCAAAACCACCATCGACGACTACCTGAAGATCAACGACTGGCGCGTGAAGGAAAACTCGACCGTCACCTACTCCGTCGGCGGCCTCATCCTCTCCAACTCCGGCGCGCTCACCGCCAACTACTGGCTCTCCGAAATCTACGACGACGAGATCGCAAACGCCCACCGCAACGCCGACCTGCACCTGCACGATCTCTCCATGCTCACCGGCTACTGCGCCGGCTGGTCCCTCAAGCAGCTCATCCAGGAAGGCCTCGGCGGCGTCCCCGGCAAGATCACCAGCGCCCCCGCGTCCCACCTCGCCACGCTCTGCAACCAGATGGTGAACTTCCTCGGCATCATGCAGAACGAATGGGCGGGCGCGCAGGCGTTCTCCTCCTTCGACACCTACCTCGCGCCGTTCGTGAAGGCCGACAACCTCGATTACAATCAGGTCAAGAAGTGCATCGAATCCTTCATCTTCGGCGTGAACACCCCGTCCCGCTGGGGCACGCAGGCGCCGTTCTCCAACATCACGCTCGACTGGACCGTGCCGAACGACCTCGCCGAACTGCCCGCGATCGTCGGCGGCAAGGAAATGCCGTTCAAGTACAAGGACTGCAAGGCGGAGATGGACCTCATCAACAAGGCATTCATCGAGACCATGATTGAGGGCGATGCCAACGGGCGCGGATTCCAGTACCCGATCCCGACCTACTCCATCACGCGCGACTTCGACTGGAGCGAGACCGAGAACAACCGCCTGCTCTTCGAAATGACCTCCAAGTACGGCACGCCGTATTTCTCCAACTACGTGAACAGCGACATGGAGCCGAGCGACATCCGAAGCATGTGCTGCCGCCTCCGCCTCGACCTCCGCGAACTCCGCAAGAAATCCGGCGGCTTCTTCGGCAGCGGCGAAAGCACCGGCAGCATCGGCGTCGTGACCATCAACATGCCGCGCATCGCCTACCTCGCCGCGGACGAGGAGGACTTCTTCAAGCGCCTCGACCACATGATGGACATCGCGGCGCGTTCGCTGAAGATCAAGCGCGAGGTCATCACACGCCTCCTCGACGAAGGCCTCTATCCGTACACGAAGCGCTACCTCGGCAAGTTCGACAACCACTTCTCCACCATCGGGCTCGTCGGCATGAACGAGGCGTGCCTCAACGCGAACTGGGTCCGCCGCGACCTCACCGATCCAGCCGCGCAGGACTTCACCGCGAAGGTCCTCAACCACATGCGTGAACGCCTCTCCGACTACCAGGAGAAGTACGGCGACCTGTACAACCTCGAAGCCACGCCCGCCGAATCCACCGCCTACCGCCTCGCCAAGCACGACCGCAAGCGCTTCCCCGAGATCATCACCGCCTCCAAGGGCGACGACGATACCCCGTACTACACGAACAGCTCCCACCTGCCCGTCGGATACACGGACGACATCTTCTCCGCGCTCGACATCCAGGACAAGCTCCAGACCCTCTACACCTCCGGCACAGTCTTCCACGCCTTCCTCGGCGAAAAGCTCCCGGACTGGAAGAGCGCCGCGAACCTCGTCCGCAAGATCGCCGAGAACTACCGCCTGCCCTACTACACGCTATCCCCGACCTACTCTGTCTGCAAGAACCACGGCTACATCGCGGGCGAGAAGAACACCTGCGCCAAGTGCGGCGAAAAGACCGAAGTCTACAGCCGCATCACCGGCTACTACCGCCCCGTCCAGAACTGGAACGACGGCAAGTCGCAGGAGTACAAGGACCGCAAGACTTACGACATCGGCAAATCCATGCGCCACAAGCCCGTCCACCACGACGCCCCCGCCCATGAATCCACCGAGCATCCCGTCGAGAAGCCCGCGCCCGCCGCGGCAGGCGCTTCCGACCGCGTGATCCTCTTCGCCACCAGCACCTGCCCGAACTGCAAAATGGCGAAGCGTTTCCTCGACCAGGCGGGGATTCATTACGACGTGATCCTCGCCAACGAGGACATCGCCGCCGCCGACCTTTACGGCATCCGTCAGGCGCCCACGCTCGTCGTCATCCGCGGCGGCAAGATGGAGAAATTCGAGAACGTCTCCAACATCCGCCGCTTCATCGAAGAATCCGCCGCCGTGGCAGTCTGACGGAAAGGAGCGGTTTCCGGTATGATCGACATCATCATCGTCGGAGCGGGTCCCGCCGGCCTCACCGCCGCCGTCTATGCGCGGCGTGCGGGCCGCTCGGTCCTGATCCTGGAACGCGAATCCTTCGGCGGCCAGATCGTGTACTCGCCCAAGGTCGAGAACTTCCCCGGCTACCTCGCGCTGTCCGGCAGCGAGATCGGCGAGAAGCTCGTCGACCAGGCGATCCACCACGGCGCCGAGCTGGAGCTTGATGAAGTCACAGCCATCAACGACAACGGCAAGATCAAGTCCGTCGTCACTCCGCGGACGCAGTACCTCTGCAAGTCCGTCATCGTCGCCGCCGGGTCACGCCACAGGCCGCTCGGACTTCCCCGCGAGGACGAGCTCGTCGGACACGGCATCTCCTACTGCGCGCTCTGCGACGGCGATTTCTACAAGGACAAGGATATCGCGGTCATCGGCGGCGGCAACACCGCGCTGCAGGACGCCGTGTTGCTCTCCGAAACCGCGAAGACCGTCACGATCGTCCAGAACCTGCCCAAGCTCACGGGCGAGGTCAGCCTCGCCCAGATCCTGAAGTCGCGTCCGAACGTGAAGATCATCTACAACACGGTCGTGACCGAGCTCCTCGGCGAACCGGAACTCACCGGCATCGGGCTCAAGAACACCGCCACGGACGAGAAGTTCGAGCTCACGCTCGACGGCGTATTCGTCGCCATCGGTCAGATGCCCGACAACAAACCGTTCCAGGACGTCTGCGACCTCGACAAGGGCGGTTTCATCGCATCCGACGAAGCATGCCTCACGAAGACGCCAGGCGTTTTCGTCGCGGGCGACTGCCGCACGAAGGGCGTCCGTCAGGTCGCGACCGCCGTCGGCGACGGAGCCACCGCCGCCCTCGCCGCCTGCCGTTACCTGAACTCGCTCACGTTCTGACAGCACGAAACACACGGATCCGCCGCACCGCTCCGGCGGGTCCGTTTTTCCCGGAAATGAAATCGATCCTCCAGCACCAGGAAACCATGATCCCATGAAAACAGCCATCGTCATCGGCGCGGGCCCAGCGGGACTGACCGCGGCCTACGAACTTCGCCGCAGGTCGAACGACTGGCGGATCATCGTGCTGGAGGAATCCGCGGAGATCGGCGGCATTTCCCGCACGGTCATCCACGAGGGCTGCCGCATCGACATCGGCGGGCACCGGTTCTTCTCCCGGTCGCCGCGGATCAACGAGATATGGAACGATGTGATGCCGATGCAGGGCACATTTCTTCGACTACCCGATCTCCGTCAAGCCCGCGACGTTCCTGGCTATGGGACTCGCCCGGACCGTGAAAGCCGGATGCAGCTACCTGTACAGCACGTTCTTCAAGCGCCCGGAGAAAACGCTGGAAGACTTTTACATCAACCGGTTCGGCAGGGTCCTCTACTCCATGTTCTTCGAGGATTACACGCGGAAGATCTGGGGCGTCCATCCGTCGGAGATCTCGCCCGAATGGGGCGCACAGCGCGTCAAGGAGCTTTCGCTCGGGAAGGCTCTGCTCAACGTTTTCATCCCGCAGCGGGAACAAAGGGAGACGTCTCTCATCGAGGAGTTCATCTATCCCAAGCACGGCCCGGGACAGTTCTGGGAAACGCTCGCCGCGTTGCTTCGATCCGAGGGCGTCGAAATCTGCCTGAACGCGTGCGTGACCGGGATCAGGACCGACGGGGGAAACATATCGGCTGTCGAGCTCGCCGACGGCTCGCAACTGCCCTGCGATGCGGTGTTCTCGTCGATGCCCGTGAAAGACCTTGTCGCCGCATTTGAGAATGTGCCTGATGAGGTGGCGCACATCGCGTCCAGCCTGCCCTATCGCGATTTTATCACGGTCGGGCTCCTCGTGGACAAGCTCGCGATCAAAAACACGACCCGACTGAAAACCATACACGATATCGTTCCCGACACATGGATCTACGTTCAGGAACAGGACGTGCGGATCGGGCGAATTCAGATCTTCAACAACTGGTCGCCGTACATGGTGGACGATATCACGAAACACGTCTGGATCGGCCTGGAATACTTCTGCTCGGAGGGCGACGAACTCTGGACTATGAGCGACACGGCATTTGCCGACATGGCGGCGGATGAACTGCGGAAGATCGGTGTCCTCGCCGAAAACGAACCGGTCCACAGCAGCGTCCGCATCAAGGTGAAGAAGGCGTACCCCGCCTATTTCGGCAGCTACGCGGAGTTCGGCAAAGTCCGCGAATGGCTGGACAGGTTCCCGAACCTCTACTGCATCGGCCGCAACGGCCAGCACCGCTACAACAACATGGACCACTCCATGATGTGCGGCATTGAAGCCGTCCGGGCGCTGCTCGACGAAACGGACAAGGCCTCGATCTGGAACGTGAACATCGAGAGCGGTTATCATGAGGCGTAACAGCCTGATCGCGGCCTCGCGCCACCATTCCGCCGGGACATAATCCTTACGGATGCTATCTCGATCCGGCACATTATTGTGTCATTCCGGCTGAAAAAAAGGGGGAAAATACGGTTTTTGCTTCGATTTTAAACCAAATAAGATAAAAAATACATCTTTCAAGCAAAAAAGTACATATACAATCCTGCATTTTCTACGTTATATTAATTGAAGAAATGGACTCGTGTGCGCGCATGCCGCACGGGTTCGTGACAAAAACGATGTTCCTTTCACCATTATAACCAAACCAACAACCCCAAACAACACAAACAGGAGAACAACAAAATGAAATGCTCCGTCAGAATGATCGCGATCGCGGTTTGCGCCATCGCGGCAAGCCAGGCCTACGCCCAGTTCCCGGGCGGCGCTCCGCAGCAGGGCAACCAGCAGCAGAGCCAGACCGAAAAATGGCAGAAGATCCTCAAGGAAACCGAACTGGAACAGAAGCCCTTCACGAAAGGTGAAGACAAGCTGAACATCTGCCAGCACCTTTACAACAAGGAACAGCCCGGCAAGCCGGCGATCCTCGTCTTCCTGCACGGCATCGGCGAACGCGGCGACAACAACCTCGCCCAGAACGAACTCGGCGTGTCCGACATCGTGAAGAACATCCGCGACCAGAAGCAGAAGGTCGTGCTCATCACCTGCCAGTGCCCGTCCTCCGAGCTCTGGGCTCCGCTGCATCGCGGCGGCGCGCAGGCGGCTCTCCAGCCCCTGCCCTCCAAGTCCACTGGCCTCATCCCGGACATGATCGAAGCGAAGATCAAAGAATTTGACGCCGATCCCGACCGCGTCTACATCACCGGTCTCTCCATGGGCGGCTACGGCACCTGGGACACCATCTCCCGTCGTCCGGACCTCTTCGCGGCCGCGATTCCGATTTGCGGTGGCGCCGACCCGGCGCAGGCCCCTGTCCTGAAGAACATGGCCATCAGCATTTTCCACGGCGACAGCGACAATCTCGTGCCGACCCAGCTCTCCCGCGACATGTACAAGGCGCTCCAGGATGCCGGCAATAAGAATGTGCATCTCAAGATTTACGAAGGCGTCGAGCACAACTCCTGGGAAAAGGCGTATGCCGATCCTGAGACCTTCAAGTGGCTCTTCGCGCAGAAGCGCACCGAAGAAGGCAAGAAGGCCAAGGGCAAAGTCTTCACTGAAGAAGAGATCAACGCGGCTAAACAGCGCGGCGGCGGCGGATTCCCGTTCGGCGGCGGCTTCGGCGGCGGCTTCGGCGGCGGTATGCCCAACTTCGGCGGCGGCATGCCTCCGATGGGCGGCCAGGGCGGTCAGGGCGGATTCCCCGGATTCGGTCAGGGCGGCATGCCAGGGCGGTATGCCCAACTTCGGCGGCCAGGGCGGATTCCCCGGATTCGGCCAGGGTGGTGCTCCCGGTGCTGCTCCCGGCGGCCAGGGCGGTCAGCGTCCTCCGCGTCAGGGCGGCCAGGGTGGTCCCGGCGGTCAGGGCGGCATGCCTAACTTCGGCGGCGGCTTCGGCGGCGGCTTCGGCGGCGGCTTCGGCGGCGGCTTCGGCGGCGGCTTCGGCGGCGGCTTCGGCGGCGGTATGCCCGGCGGCATGGGGCCCGGCATGGGCGGCCAGCAGGGTGGCGGCGCCACTGTGAGCACGGTCAGCCAGATCCAGGAAAAGTTCCCGGCCGAATACAAGGCTGCTCAGGAACTCCGTCAGAAAGATCCCGCTGCCTATCGCGAGAAAATGCGCGATCTCCAGAAGAAGCTCGCCGACGACTCCAAGGAAGAGTCCAAGTAAGCTGAATCGGGAATTCCCGACATAAGACAATCGGGTCAACCGGATCGCAACACGGTCCGGTTGACTTTTTTGTACCCTTGTCAGCGATTCTTCATTTTTCTTGAAAAAAAACTTTAAAATCGAAAGAAAACGCCATTGACTTTTCAAAAAACGAGGTGTATATTACTTTAGAATTGAAATAATCTAAAACCGAAACCAACAATCATCGCGGAGTCCTGCCATGCTGAAAAATACCTCTATCCTGCTTGTCGCCCTCGTTCCCGCCGTCCTCATCGTCCTCATCAAAGTCTACCCGGGGAAAGATCAGCCCGTTTCCGACAACCCCGTCATCAGCGAAGCCAAGGCCATGCGCATGGAGGCGAAGGAACGCCGCGCCGAACGCGAGGAAGCACGCAGGGAAAAACGCGCGATCAAACAGGCGCGGGAAAAGGAACAGCGCAGCCTCGAAGATTCCGACAGATGGTTCGCCGCGCACGGCGAACCGTCCGAGTTCAGCGAAAACGGCGAACCCTTCGGATTCGAAGAGACTCCCGCTCCCGGCATGATGCCGCCTCCGATGCCGCCCGTGCTCCCGAATATCGCATACGGCCGGATGAGAGGCGGACGCGGGTTCGAGGGCAGGATCGGGAACGACGATTCCGGCTACTCCCGGAATCCCGATTTTGACGGATTCGGCGCGAACGGTTACGGCGACGATTTCGGAAACGGCTTCCGAAGATTCTGATCCCCGTACACAACCGGTTCAAAATAGACCGTCTCCTCACGGATTCGGTCTTTTTTGTTTTGCGGGAGGGAAAACGGTCCGGTCAATTCCCGTGTTCGGAGAGGAATTCTTCGGAGGTTTCGTCGCCCTGTTCGGCGGCGGCACGGAGCCATTTCACGCCCTCCGCCTCGTCCTGTTTCACGCCCCTGCCCTCGAAATACGCCAGTCCCAGCAGAGCCTTTCCTTTCATGCAGCCTTGTTCGGCGGCTTTCCGGAACCATTTCACGCCCTCCGCCGCGTCCTGTTTTACGCCGATGCCCCTGGCATAGAATCCGCCGACCATGCACTGCGCGTCCGGGTCGCCCTGTTCGGCGAGCGCAAGATACGTTTTCGCGGCCTGTTCGAACCACTTTTCCGCCTCGGCGGGATCATTTGCCACGCCCTTGCCGTCGCGGTAGAGCCCCGCCAGATCGTGCATCGCGCGCGGATCCCCCTGTTTCGCCGCCTTGTACAACGCCGCGGCGGCTTTCGTGTACCAGTCATCCGATTCCGCTTTGTTTTTTCCCTCGTAGGCAAAACCGAGGAAACGCATGGCAAACGGATTGCCCTGTTCTGCGGACTGCCTAAGATATTTCACGCCATCATCGAACTCCTGAAATTCAAGGATCGCAGTCTGCCCGACCCGGTACTGCGCCTCGGCATGTCCGAGTTTCGCGGCTTTTCCCCAGCAGATGAGCGCCTTTCCCATGTCCCGTTCCGTGCCGATGGCCTGTTCGAAGCACAGCCCGAGCATGTACTGGGCGTCGCGCACAGCATCATGCGCCGGATTGTCCTCCATCTTCGCGCCCTCATGGAACCAGTGGAACGCCTTGTCCCAGTCTTTTTCCACGCCCTTCCCCTCATAATAGCAGATTCCAAGGAGATAACACGCACGCGCATACCCCGTGGTTTGCGAGAGGCACTGCACAGCGTTTCCATAATCCCCGGCTTCGTACGCCGCTACGCCCTGCTTAAATAGATTCGACCGTTCCGACCATGTACCATAGACATCGACAAACGCGCCCGCGATAATCAGAAGCACGCCGATCACGACCGTACAGCCGGAATGATGGTGATGTGTTCTTTCTTCTTTTTCCGCAGGTCCATCCGTCGCCTTTTCGCAGGAAGACTCTTGCGCATCGGGCACGGAGAACGATGCAAGCTCGTCCGCCGACAAAGGATGGTCCGGATCCGGCGAGCGGTCCGGTTCAGGTTGGGACGGTTCTTCGATATCCTCCCGCGACATCTCGTCTTCCCCTTCCTTCTTTTTCCTCCGCCCGTCCCATGCGTCTTTGATGAGACAGATTCCCGCGTAGATGAGACAGAACACATGGAACAGCATCATGACAAGGATCGCCGCCCCGATGATGTATCCGATGATTCCCTGCGGATTGTCGAGGAACAGACGATAACAGATAAACGATCCCACGCCGAAATATAAGGCGAGGACAACCACGCAACAGATCAAGGTTTTGATAAAATCCCAGATCGCATTCAGGAGTTTCATCTTCTCGCCTCATTTTTTTTGATTTCGATTCACACAAAACAAGTATCGCATGTAAATACTATACGGTTGTTTCCGAAAAAAGCAAGCAGGCAGTGCATAAAAAAGCACCCCGGACCGGAGTCCGGAGTGCCGTGTGTCTTTCCTGACGTCCGGCCGGAGTTTCGAGGTTCCGGCCGGGCGGAATATCAGAGGACCGGAGAATTACTTCTTCGCGGGCTTCAGATACTTGTCGAGGAATTCGATGACGCGCTTGGAGTTCTTCTCGTCGAAGAAACGGCCGTCTTCGTGACCGCAGCCATCGAAGAATCCGGCGCCTTCGAAGATCACTTTGTCCTTGCCGATGTACTTGGCGACGGTTTCGGCGAATTCCTTGGAGGATCCGATCGGAACGACGTTGTCCTTGGTGCCGTGCTGGATCAGGAAGGCCGGAGCGGTCTTGGGATCGAGCGTGTGGGCATACATGCCCGGATCGGCGCGCTGCGCGGGAGCGGGATTGGTCTCGCGGTTGCTGTGGATCGGGAGACCGACGTAGGAGCTGTAGGGGCCCTGGTCGGCGTCGTGGCCCATCATGCCGCGGCCGGCTTCGGCCTCGGCGTCCTTGGCCTGCTGGTCCATGGTGAGGACGTTCATCGGGCCGAAGAGGTCGACGACGGCCTGGACGGAGGAGGAATATTCGGCGTTGTCGCCGATATCGCCCATCAGGAGTCCCTTGATGTTGCTGGTGGTGCCGAGGAAGCCCGCCATGTGTCCGCCGGAGGAGTCGCCGATCGCGCCGATGTGGTCGGCGTCAAGGTTGAGTTCCTTCGCGTGGGCGCGGATCCAGCGGACGGCGGCCTTGGCGTCGTTCATCGGACGCGGGAAGGAAGCCTCGCTGGAGAGACGGTAGTTCAGGGAGAAGACGGCATAGCCGGCCTTCACCAGGCGATCGAAGAATCCGGCGTTGCAGCCACGGGCGCTGCCGCCCATCCAGGCGCCGCCGTGGATGTAGAGGATGGCCGGGGCCTTCTCGCCCGCCTTGATTTCGGGGAGATAGCCGTCCATGTACTGGGAGCTGGAGCCGTCGGCCGCGAACTTGATGTCGGCCATCTGCTTGACGCCGATCGGCTGGCCGTTATTGGTCATGACGCCGCCACCGCCGCCGAAGCCGCCCATCATGCCGAACATGCCCATGCCGCCGCCACCGGTCTTCTTCGGGGGCTCGATGTCCTTCCATTCCTTCTTGGCTTCATCCCAGAGGGAGCAGATCGGGCACTTCTTGTCAGCTTTGCAGAGGTCGACCTTCACATAGGTCGGGCCGTCGGCGTTGTATCCCTTCGGAAGCTGGCTGCCTTTGTCCGGCTTGGCTTCCTGCTGCTGGCCCGCGGGAGCGCCGCCCATGCCGGGGAAGCCGCCCATGCCGCCGCCGAAGCCGCCCATCATCGGGAAGCCGCCCATGCCGCCGAAGTTGGGCATACCGCCGCCTTCACCGCCGCCCATCGGAGGCATACCGCCGCCGAAGCCCGGGAAGCCGCCTTCCGGCATCTGGAAGCCTCCGGGAGGCATCTGGAAACCGCCTTCCGGCATCTGGAAGCCTCCGGGAGGCATCTGGGGCATTCCGCCCTGGCCGCCGCCGAAACCGCCGCCGAAGCCGCCGCCGAAACCGCCGGCAGGCATCTGGAAGCCGCCGCCCATGGGCATGCCGCCCGCGGGAGCGCCGCCGGGAGCAGCGCCGGGTGCACCGGCCGGAGCAGCACCGCCGGCCGGAGCCTGAGCGGAGAGCACGGACGCGATCAGCATGGTACCGGCAACAAACGCGCCGGAAGCCAGCATCTTGTTGAACATGTGTTTCATACGAATCTCCTTGTATGATTTTTGTTTGATTGGGTGTTTCTGTATTGCGGGACGAGTTTATTTGCTTACACGTTATTTAACGATGTCAAAGCATGCTTTATTGTCTGTGTTTTTCAAAAAAACAGACTATTTTAGTTTAAATCCGTAAAAAACGGGAAGCGGACGAACCGCTTCCCGTAGGATCAGATAACGGAATCAGCGAGGAGCGCCGGCTCCGGGAGCCGCACCCGCGCCGGGAGCGCCGGCAGGTCTGGGAGCGCCGCCCGCGGCACCCGCACCGGGAGCGCCGGCAGGTCTGGGAGCGCCGCCCGCGGCACCCGCACCGGGAGCACCGGCAGGTCTGCCAGCTCCGCCCATGCCGCCGAAGCCGCCCATGCCGCCGCCGAAGCCGCCCATGCCGCCGCCGGGACGCTGGCCGCCGTTGGCGTTAGCCGCGGGAGCTGGATCCGGCTTGGGCTGCGGAGGAACCGTGCCGCCGAAGGAATCGAACAGCGGGTCTTTGTTGACCGGGAGTTCGAACGCGGAGGTCGTGAGGCAGGTGAGATCGGTCTTGGACTTGATGCCGTAGACTTTCTCGTTGAAGTAGTCGATCATGTAGTTCATGTCTTCGGCCGTAACGGCGTGGCCGGACTTGTGGATGTTCGCCACGATGTTGTCGCCGAGGCCAAGCTTCTCATAGGAGGCCTTCGCCGCGCGATAGGTAAGCCACATGGCCGGGGCGTTCACCCAGTCTTCACCCGTGCAGGAGCCGATGATGAAGAGGTAACGGTTCGGATCGGCGCAGAGCATGCAGAGCATGTGCTGGTCGACGGGGAGGGTCTTCGGATCCTTGAAGCACATGAACTTGTTGTTGAACCAGCCCTGTTCGCCGGTGGCCTGGAGGCTGTCGATCGGTTCATTGCGGCCGTACTTGTATTCCTTGGAATCGTTCTTGCTGGAGAAGTCGTAGGTCTTGCCTTCGGAGACGTAGCGGTACATCGCGACGCCGCCCGCGCCGGAGCAGGACGGAGCGCACATCTTGATGCGGGGCTCGAACGCGCCGCAGACCATGGCGGCCTTGCCGTAACGGGAGACGCCGGTCACGATGGTGTTCTTCGGGTTGATGTTGAGTTCCTTGCCAGCGCCCTTTTCGAGGGCGTCGATGATACGGGAGATGCCCCAGCTCCAGGCGAGCAGTTCGCCGGTCTGTTCCTTCCAGTCTTCGCCGTAGGGATACAGATCGTAGAAGAGGCCGGTGTGACGGTTGTTGTCAGCGGCGATATTGGTGACGCCGCCCATGAAACCGCCGCCACCGCCGAAGGTCATGGAAGCATAGCCGCGGGAGGCCGCGACCGCTTCCTGCGCGCCGTGCATGCCGAGGACGACGGGCCAGCCGCCTTCCGGCATTTTGACGGTGTCGCTGGCGGTCGGGAGCGTGATATTGACGTCGAACGTGCCGGACTTGCCGGTGCTCTTGCGGGTGACGGTCACGGTCATGGACTTGCGGCCGTTGTTGTCGCCTTCGTTCATCTTGTAGGAGACGTCGACTTCGGAGCCGTCGTGCCACACGCCGTACATGTAGTATTCATAAAGCTTCTTGATCTCTTCGGCGCGCTTGGACCAGTTGTCTTTGGTCACTGCGGTGCCGTCGCGGAACTTCATGATCTCAGGATACGCATCGGAGGCTTTCAGGTCCTTGACCATCGGGAAACCGCTGTCGTCGGCCTTCTCGGGTTCCGTGCTTCGGATGCCGCCGGGGAGCGTGGCCATATCGGGAGCCGGAGCGCTTTGTTCGCCGCCGCCCATGCCGCCGAAACCGCCCATACCCATGCCGCCGCCGAAGCCGCCGAAGCCGCCCATGCCCATGCCGCCGAAACCGCCCATGCCGCCTGCGGGTGCGCCAGCACCGGCACCGGGGCCGCCTGCGGGTCTCTGTCCGCCTGCGCCGGGACCGCCAGCGGGAGCACCGCCGCCGAAGCCGCCCATGCCCATGCCGCCGAAACCGCCCATGCCGCCGCCGAAGCCGCCCATCGCGGGTGCGCCGCCGGGAGCAGCACCGGGTCCGCCAGCGGGTGCGCCGCCGGTCGGAGCCTGTGCCGAAAGTGAAGTTGCGAGGAAGAGCGCCCCTGCGAGAACCGAGCAGGAGACGACCGCCGATTGGACATAACGTTTCATAAAAACTCCATTATGTTTGGGGGTTGATAAATGAGGAAAGGTTAATTGATTTTTGATGAACGCAAACACATTTTTGAACTGTTTTTGACAACAAAAAGTGCATTTCACCGATAGTATACCACCCATCCGAACAAAAGTCAAGGTTAATTCACGCAAAAATGTCGGCATTATTGATTATTCCCTAAAAAGAAGAGATATTAATTCTTTTTTTGGAATTTCGGATTATTTAACAAGTTCCAATATTCACTCGTTCGCATCGTATGCCGTCCGAAACAAAATAGGTTCTTTTCAATCTTTTTTTCTTTCCGGCGCTTGCATTATGCGCGCACACGGGATATATTAGATGGTAATCTTTTCAACCGCAACGAACGGAACGGAATCGCAATGGAAACACGTGTGGCAGTACTGGCGATCCTCGCGGAGAGTTTTAACTCCGCGGAGCAGATCAACACGCTCCTGCACGATTTCGGGCCGTACATCGTAGGCCGCATGGGCCTGCCCTACCGCGAAAGGAACGTCAACGTCATCAGCATCGTGATCGATGCGCCGCCGGACAAGATCAACGCCCTTGCCGGAAAACTCGGACGCATCGAAGGAGTCACGGCGAAAGCCGTCTACTCCAACGTCATAACAACTCACTGAGTCCGCGCCCGGCATAGCCGGAACCGGATTCATCCGATCAGATAACAAGCTCTCCCCTGACGCCGAAATGCTTTTTGAGGCGGAAGACCGGAAGTGCGGCATCAGACCGGACTGCGGAAACCGCTTCGGGCGGTCGCGCATTCCATCCGATCGAGCATACACAGCCGGATCCTTCACCAGGGGATCGCGGCTGTTTCTTTTTTCCCGGCGGACGCCGGACGGGAAACGGCGGCGGAAACCGTAGGAAGAAACCGCGTCATGAACGCACGGAAACGACAGAACGAGCTCAGGATCGACCGCCTGAACGAGGAGAAGCGCCTCCCGCACGAGGAGTGGACGGCGCTGCTCTCCACATGGGACGGTTCCGACCGCGAATACGCCGCCGGGATCGCCCGCGGGCTCGCGACCACCCGGTTCGGGCACAACGTCTTCGTGCGCGGCATCGTGGAGTTCTCCAACGTCTGCCGCAACGACTGCCTGTACTGCGGCATCCGCAAGTCCAACCTGAACTTCGAACGGTACCGTCTGACCGAGGCGGAGATCGTCGATTGCTGCGACGCCGGATATCGATACGGATTCCGCACGTTCGTGCTTCAGAGCGGCGAGGACGCGACATACTCGCCGGAACGCCTCGCCGCGCTGGTCCGCACGCTCAAAACGAAGCACCCGGACTGCGCCGTGACGCTCTCGGTCGGCGAGCTGACGCGAGAGGAATATCAACTTTTGTTCGACGCGGGCGCGGACCGCTATCTCCTGCGGCACGAGACCGCCGATCCGGAGCACTATGCGAAACTCCACATGCCGAATCAGAGCTGGGCACGCCGCATGCAGTGTCTGCGCGACCTGAAGGAGATCGGATTCCAGACCGGATGCGGATTCATGGTCGGTTCGCCGTACCAGACGCCGGACACGCTCGCGAAGGACATGGAGTTCATCACGAGATTCCGCCCCGCCATGATCGGCATCGGCCCGTTCATCCCGCACTGCGACACGCCGTTCAAAGATCAGCCTGCCGGCAGCGTGGAACTCACGCTTTTCCTGCTGAGCCTGTGCCGCATCCTGCACCCGGACGTACTGCTGCCCGCCACGACCGCACTCGGCACCATGGACCCGATTGGCCGCGAAAAGGGCGTGCTCGCCGGAGCAAACGTCATCATGCCGAACCTGTCGCCGGAACAGGTCCGCGCCAAATACATGCTTTACAACAACAAAACCGCGGTCGACGTGGACACGCACATTACGACGTCCGATCTGCAGGCGCGCCTGCGGCGGATCGGCTACACGATCAAGGTCACCCGCGGGGATTACGGAGAAACGTCATGCTGAAACTCGCATTCTACGGAAAAGGCGGCATCGGGAAATCCACGACCGTTTCGAACCTCGCCTCCGCGTTCGCCGCGAACGGTCTCAAGATCATGCAGATCGGCTGCGACCCGAAGGCCGATTCCACCGCGTCCCTGCACGGCGGCGCGCGCATCCGTTCCATCCTCGACCTCGTCCGCGAACGCAACAACGATTTCACGCTCGACGAAATGGTCCGCGAGGGCGACGGCGGCGTGATCTGCGTGGAGGCGGGCGGCCCGACGCCCGGACTCGGCTGCGCCGGACGCGGCATCATCACCGCCCTCGAAAAACTTCAGGAGAAGGGTGCATACGACGTGTACAGTCCGGACGTGGTGCTGTACGACGTGCTGGGCGACGTGGTCTGCGGAGGATTCTCCATGCCGATGCGCAAAGGCTACGCCGACCGCGTGTTCATCCTCACCTCCGGCGAGACCATGTCCATCTACGCCGCCGCGAACATCGCGATGGCGGTGAAGAATTTCAGGGGGCGCGGCTACGCTTCGCTCGGCGGATTCGTGCTGAACCGCAGGAACGCGCCGGACGAGGACGCGAAGGCCGCGAAACTTGCGGCGGATTTCGATTCGACCGTCGTCGGCGCGCTCGACTGGAGCGAAACAGTCCAGCAGGCCGAACAGCTCGGGAAGACCGTCGTGCACGCGTTCCCGGACAGCCCGATGGCCGCGCAGTACCGCGCGCTCGCGGACGCCGTGCTCGCCGCCGCCCGGAAAGGAGACGCCCCATGCTGAAACGATTGAACGGCGAAGACGACATGACCGGGGCGGAAGCCGCGATCCGCGACGCCGAATTCCCCGTGCCGTTCGTCTCCGGCCTGGAATACAACGCACCCGCCCGCGGGCCGTGGAACATCGTCCACACGGGCATGCTGATCCCAGAATCGCACCAGGTATTCGCCTGTGCGCAGGGCTGCCTCCGCGGCGTGATCCTGACCGCCGCCGAAATGATCGCCATGGACCGCATGTCGTGGATCTCCGTGGATCAGAACGACCTGTTCGACGGCTCGCTGGAACGCAACATCGTGGACGGCACGGCAGAGATCATCCACAAGCTGCCGAAGAAACCGCGCGCGCTCCTGCTCTTCATCAGCTGCGTCCACCTCTTCGCCGGATGCGATTTCGAGGTCATGCTGAACGAGCTCCGCGCGATGTTCCCGGACATCGACTTCATCGACTGCTACATGAACCCGACCATGCGGAAAAGCGGCCTCACGCCCGACCAGCTCATGCGCCGTCAGCTCTACGCGCCGTTCATGCCCTGCCCCGCAGACAAGAATGCAGTGAACCTGATCGGCAACGACCGTCCGACCGACGACTCCAGCGAGCTCGTTCGGCTGATCCGCACCGCCGGACGCGAACTCCGCGACATCACGCTGTGCAAGACCTATGACGAATATATGCGCATGGCGAAAAGCGCGCTGAACATCACCTATCTGCCAACCGCGGCAGCATCCGGAGACGCGCTCGAAAAACGTCTCGGACGTAAACATCTTTATCTGCCGATCTCCTACGATTTCGACGAGATCGAACGCAATCTGGCGCGTCTCGCCGATGCGCTCGGGATTGACGCGCCCGACTGGACCGAAGCGAAACGGAACGCCGTCCTCGCGCTCGAACAGGCGAAAGCCATCGTCGGGGACACCCCGGTCGAGATCGACTACACCGCCACGCCGCGCCCGGTCGGGCTCGCCCTGCTCCTTGCCGAACACGGGTTCCGCGTCACGCGCGTCTACACGGACGCCATGATCGAGGAGGAACGCCCCGCGTTCGAACGTCTCCGCGCGCTCGCGCCCGATTTGCTGCTGACCGCCACGGTCAACGTGAAGATGCGGTTCGCGGGCAAGGGCGTCCACGAATCCGGCGACGTGCTGGCGATCGGGCAGAAAGCCGCGTATTTCAGCGGCGCGAAGCACTTCGTGAACATCGTTTCCGGCGGCGGCATGTACGGATTCGACGGCATCGCACGTCTCGCCCAGCGCATGATCGAAGCCGTCACGCACGAACAGGACACCGAGGTCGTGATCCAGTACAAGGGCCTCGGATGCAGGAGCTGCTTATGAAACAGACCGCCCGAATCATCTCCATCCACGCGGCCGACACTTCCGGCGTGTGCTCCATGCTGTACGAACTCGGCGGCATGGTCGTCGTCCACGACGCCTCCGGCTGCAATTCCACCTATTCCACGCACGACGAGCCCCGCTGGTACCGTCAGGACAGCATGATCTACATCTCCGCCCTCACGGAGGCCGATGCGATCCTCGGCAACGACGAAAAGCTCATCGCCGACGTCGCGGCCGCCGCAAAGGACCTCTCGCCGCGCTTCATCGCGCTCTGCGGCGCGCCCGTCCCGCTTCTTGCCGGGACCGATTTCCCGGCCATCGCCGCCGAGGTCGAATCCCGCACCGGGATCCCGGCGTTCGGGCTCCACACCAGCGGCATGCACTCCTACCTGACCGGGGCATCCGAGGCGCTGGCGGCCATCGTGGGACGGTTCTGCACCGACAAGCTCCCGCGCACAAATACCCCCTCCGCGAACATCATCGGCGCGACCCCGCTCGATTTCTCCATCAACGGCACGGTCGAATCCATGATCGAATGGCTGAACAAATCCGGGTTCGAACTCGTCTCCTGCATGGCAATGGGCAGCACGCTCGACGACATCCGCCGCGCCTCCACCGCGCATGTCAACCTCGTCGTCTCCTCCTGCGGGATCGCGACCGCCGAACTCCTCCGGGAACGCTTCGGCACGCCGTGGGTCGCGGGCGTCCCCGTCGGGAAAAGTTTCTCCGGCAAGCTCGCGTCCGCATTAAAGACCGCAGTGGAAACCGGCAAATGCACCCTGCCCTGCGCGGAACGCGATGCCTCCTCGCCCGGAAAGGAACTCGCCATCCCCGGCGAAATGGTCTTCTCCGGTTCGCTGGCCGCCGCGATCGAATCCGACCTCGGCGCGCCGTGCCGTGTGCTGTGCCCGCTGGAGGCGGAGGACCATCTGCTCGCGCCCGGCGACGTCCGCATCTTCGACGAAGACGCCGCATCAGAAGCGTTCGCCGCATCGTCCGGCGTGATCGCCGACCCGATGTACGCGCCCGTCTGCCCGCCGGACGTCCCGTTCCACCGCCTCCCGCACGAGGCATTTTCCGGCAGATGTTACCGCAAAGAATCCCTGAACCTGATCGACCGTCCCCTTCCCTGGAGGTTTTAACATGCTGAAACTCGCGATATACGGCAAAGGCGGCATCGGCAAATCGACCGTGACATCCAACCTCGCGGCGGCGTTCGCGCGCCTCGGCAAAAAAGTGATCCAGATCGGCTGCGACCCGAAGGCCGACTCCACCATCAACCTGCTCGGCGGCGACCCCGTGATCCCCGTCATGAACTTCCTGCGCGAACACGACCGCGAACCGGAACGCATCGAGGAGATCGCGAAGACCGGATTCGGCGGCGTGCTGTGCATCGAGACCGGCGGCCCGACCCCCGGCCTCGGCTGCGCCGGACGCGGCATCATCACGACATTCAGCCTGCTCGCCGACCTGAAATTGTTTGAAACGTACAAGCCTGACGTGGTGCTGTACGATGTGCTGGGCGACGTGGTTTGCGGCGGATTCGCCGCCCCGATCCGCGAAGGATACGCCTCACAGGTCCTGATCGTGACCTCCGGCGAGAAAATGGCGCTCTACGCGGCGAACAACATCAACAGCGCCGTGCACAATTTCGAAGACCGCGGCTACGCCACGGTGCGCGGCATCGTGCTGAACCGCCGGAGCGTCGACCGCGAGGAGGAGAAAGTCCGCGCCTTCGCGGACGCGAACAACCTCCCGATCGTAGCGGACATCCCGCGCAGCGATGATATCATCCGTTATGAGGACATGGGAAAAACCGTGGTCGAGGGCGATCCCGGACTCGACGTCAGCAAGCGCTTCCTCGCGCTCGCGCAACTTCTTCTCGACGAGGAGAAAGCATCCGCATGAATCACGCGTACTCCATCACGGCGGCCGAACTCGCGGCACGGGGCAAAGACGACATCCCGCCCGGACTGCTCTCCTCCGCCCATCTCATCTACAGCTCCCCCGCCACGCTGGCGTTCAACTCGCCCGGTGCACAGGGATTCGGCGTAAAGCGCGCCGGTCTCGCCGTGCCCGGATCCGTCATGCTGCTGGTCGCTCCGGCCTGCTGCGGACGCAACACCTCCGCACTCGGCTGTGAGGCGTCCCTCGCCGAACGCTTCTTCTACCTCATGCAGGACGACACGGACATCGTGACGGGGCGTCATCTGGCGCGCATCCCCGAGGCGGTGAAGGAAGTCTGCGATTCCTGCGCGACGCGTCCGTCCGCGGTCATGATCTGCATCACCTGCGTGGACGCCCTGCTCGGCACGGACATAGAACGCGTCTGCCGGAAGGCCTCGGACTACGCCGGCGTCCCGGTCGTGCCGTGCTACATGTACGCGCTGACCCGCGAAGGACGCCTGCCGCCGATGGTCTCCGTGCGGCGTTCGGTCTATTCCCTGCTCCAGCCGCGTGAAAAAGTCCCGACCTCCGTGAATATCCTCGGTTTCTTCTCGCCTCTGCGCGACGACACCGAGCTGTACACGCTGTTGCGTTCCGCAGGAGTCCGTGCGATCCGCGAGATCTCCCGTTGCGCTGACTACGAAGAATACCAGAAAATGGCCGAGGCGAACTTCAATCTCGTGCTCAATCAGGAAGCACGCCACGCCGCCGCCGACCTTCAAAAACGTTTGGGTATCCCGTCTGTCGAGCTCGCCCGCCTCTACCAGACGGACAAGATCGCGAACCAGTACCGGCTGCTCGGCCAGGCCGTCGGCGCGGAGTTCGACGATGCGCCGTACCGCGAAAACGCGGAAAAAGCAATCACGGATTTCCACAACAAATACGGATGCCGTACGTTCGCCGTGGGCGAATGGCTGAACGCCGACCCCTTCGAACTTTCGTTGTCGCTGATCCGCAACGGGTTCGCCGTCTCCGAAATCTTCGGCACGGTCGGCGGCTCCAATTTCGTCTACGTGAAGAAGATCGCCACGCTCAGCCCGGATCTATAACGGCGCGGATTCGCAGTGCGACACGGTCATCGGACGCGACGCGATGTACTATCATCCGACGCTGCCCGGCGTGCCGTGGAACGACGAATGCCAGCCCTTCGGATACGCCGGAGTCACCGCGCTCTTCGCCGAACTCGGCAAAGCGCTTTCGGAAAAGGAGGCCGCACGATGAAAAGCCTTCTGAAACATCTTTCGCCGTTCGCGCCCGACCAGTCCGGAGCCGTTTCCGCGCTCTTCGACTTCGGCGGGCTTATCGTAATCTGCGACGCCGGCGGCTGCACCGGGAACATCTGCGGATTCGACGAACCGCGCTGGTTCATCCGCAAAAGCGCCGTCTTCAGTGCCGGACTCCGCGATATGGACGCCATCCTCGGCCGCGACGACAAGCTCGTTTCCAAGCTCCAGAACGCCATGGACGGTTCCGGCCTCAAGTTCTCCGCCATCATCGGAACGCCCGTCCCGGCGATCATCGCGACCGATTTCAAGGCGCTGAAACGCATGGCGGAGAAACGCACCGGACTGCCCGCGATCACGGTCCCGACGACCGGAACACGTCACTACGACCGTGGCGCGTCCGACGCCTGGCTGGAGCTGTTCAAAACGTTTGCGACTGAAAAACTTGATGTTGATCCCGGCACGGTCGGCATCCTCGGCGCGTCGCCGCTGGATTTCCCGACACTCGACGCCGGGAACCTGCTGTCCGATACGCTGAAAAAAGACTGCTGGAAGACAGTCAAATGCTATGGCATGGGCGCGGGTCTTGATGATGTAAAACAAGCGTCCGCCGCAGCAAAAAACATCGTTGTTTCGCCTGCCGGACTCGCCGCCGCGAAGTATCTGCAAAAGATGTTCGGCACGCCCTATGAGGTACAGTGTCCGTGGCTGCCGGAACAGGTCCTCGATGCCCTGCCCGCGCTCGCCGGGAAAAAGACGCTCGTGATTCATCAGCAGTTCGCCGCGAACGCCGTACGCGACGCGATTATGAAACTCGATCCGGCCTCGCAGGTCACGGTCGCGTCCTGGTTCATGATGGAATCGGAGTTCATGCACGAAAACGATTTTCGGATCGAGAGCGAGGAGGCGTTCATCGAAGCGGTCGCGAACGGCGGCTACGACGCGGTCGTCTGCGACAGCCGTCTGCGCGCCGCCCTGCCCCGGACGCAGGCATTCGACATCATCGACTTCCCGCATTTCGCCGTCTCCGGGCGGCTTCTCGACGAGGTGAAATAACATGACTGCCAGCGTTTCCACCACGATTTTCCGCATCTACGGCGTCGTCCAGGGCGTCGGATTCCGTCCGTTCGTCAGCCGGATCGCCGTCCGCGCCGGACTGACCGGCAGCGTCGCGAACAAGGGTTCGTATGTGGAAGTCCACGCTCAGGGCGGCGAGGAAGCATTGAAAGACTTCCGTGCCGCGCTCGAACACGAGGCCCCGCCGCGGTCCGCGATCCTGAAGATCATTTCCCGTGTCCGCATGGAGCCGCCGTATCCGACGTTCGAGATCATAGAGAGCGAACACGAAACAGGGGACATCTTCGTCTCGCCGGACATCGCCACGTGCGACCTGTGCAAACAGGAGCTTTTCGATGTCACCAATCGCCGGTATCTGCACCCGTTCATCAACTGCACCGCGTGCGGCCCGCGCCTGACCATTCTCGACGCCATGCCGTACGACCGCGAACGCACCAGCATGGGGTATTTCCTGATGTGTCCGCAGTGCGAGACCGAATACACCTCGCCGGAATCGCGCCGCTACGACGCCCAGCCGGTCTGCTGTCACGACTGCGGCCCGGAGGTCTACCTCATCGGACGCCCCGAACGCAACGAAAAGGCGATCACCGCCGCCCGCCGCGCGATCCTCGACGGCAAGATCGTCGCGATCAAGGGCATCGGCGGATTCCATCTGTGCTGCAACGCCCGCGACGCGCAGGCCGTGGCGCGTTTGCGCGAACTCAAGTACCGTCCCATGAAGCCGTTCGCCGTGATGATGGATTCGCTGGAGACGGTCCGCCGAGAATGCGTGATCCTGCCTGGTCAGGAGGAAATCCTGGACGGCCATCAGAAACCGATCATCCTGCTCAGGAAACGCCCGGAAAGCACGCTCCCCGACGTCCTCGCGCCCGGCAATCCGACACTCGGCGTGATGCTGCCGTACGCGCCCGTCCAGATGCTTTTGTTCCATTTCAACGACGACCTGACCATGCCCGATTGCCTCGTCATGACCAGCGGCAACGTCTCCGGCGCGCCCATCTGCCGCAGCGACGAGGACGCGCTCGCCGAGATCGCCGGGTTCTGCGACGTGATCCTGTCCCACAACCGCAGGATCCGCCTCCGCGCGGACGATTCGGTCATGGACTGGCTGGACGGTCGCCCGTACATGATCCGCCGGTCGCGCGGCTACGCGCCGCTTCCGTTCTTCGTCTCCGGCGACTTCCGCGGGCAGGTGCTCGGCATCGGCGGCGAGCTCAAAAACACCTTCTGCCTCGCCAACGGCGGTCTCTTCTATCCTTCGCCCTACATCGGCGACATGGAGGACCTGCGCACGGTCCGCGCCCTGCGCGAATCGGTCGCGCGGATGTCCGAACTGCTCGAAATGAAGCCGCAGCTCGTCTGCTGCGACCTGCACCCGAAATACAATTCATCCGCCGTCGCGGGCGAACTCGGCATCCCCGTCCTGAAAATCCAGCACCACTACGCCCACGTGCTCTCCTGCATGGTCGAAAACGACTTCACGGACGAGGTCATCGGCGTGTCGTTCGACGGCACCGGATACGGCACCGACGGCACGATCTGGGGCGGGGAATTCCTGCGTGCCAGACCGGACGGCTTCACTCGCGCCGGATATATCAAACCATTCCTTCAGGCGGGCGGCGATGCCTCCGCTCGCGAAGGCTGGCGCATTGCCGTTTCCATGATCGCGGGGATGTTCCCGGCCGATGAGGCGGAAAACATCGTTGCTTCGCTCGACCTCTGCTCGCCCGGCGTTTATAAGTTCCAGAAGAACATGCTGGACAAGAAACTGAACTGCGTACTTTCGACCAGCGCCGGGCGTCTTTTCGACGCCGTCAGCACGATCCTCGGCATCCGCAAATCGTCCACGTTCGAGGGCGAGGCGTCCATGGCGCTCCAGTTCGCCGCGGAAGCGTGGAACGAGGCGCATCCCGGACAGGAAGACAACGCTCTGCCCTGCCCCGATTTCAACCACGACGCCTCCGGCGCGATCGTCCTGCCGACGGATTTGCTTGTGAAGGACATCGTCCTTGCCCGGCTCGACGGCGCGGATTCCGGCATGCTCGCCGCCCGGTTCCATTCCCAGCTCGCCAATATGATCGCGAAGACGTGCGAAGCCATCCGCGCGGGCACCGGACTGAACACCTGTGCGCTGACCGGAGGTGTGTTCCAGAACCGCCTGCTCACGACGCTCTGCGCCGGACTGCTGCGCGCCGCAGGATTCCGCGTGCTGCTGCACGGCATGATCCCGCCCAACGACGGCGGCATCGGCGCGGGCCAGGCGTTCGCCGCCATGTACCATCTGAACCACCCGAACAAACATTCATCCATATCACATTCATCCATACCTGGAGAAGGAGACGGCTTATGTGTGTAGGTCTTTCCGCAAGAGTTGTCAGCATTGAGGATGGCACCGCCCTCATCGACGCGTCCGGCGCGAAACGCAAGGTTTCGGCGGACCTCATCGACGATCTGGAGCCCGGCGACTACGTCATGGTCCACGCCGGCGTCGCTATCGCGAAAATCACGGACACGGACGCGGACGAATCCCGCAAGATCATGGAGTCGCTCGATGGAATCGGCTAAACAGATCATCGAATCCTACAACGGACGCAAACTCCGCATCATGGAGGTCTGCGGCACCCATACCCACGAGATCTTCCGTCTCGGCATCCGCCGCATTCTGCCGCCCCAGATCGAACTTATCTCCGGCCCCGGGTGCCCCGTCTGCGTGACGCCCGCCGGCTACATCGACGAGGCGGTCATGCTCGCGCTCGAACACGGCGCGGTCATCTGCACGTTCGGCGACCTGATCCGCGTGCCCGGCTCGGAAATGAGTCTCGCAGGGGCGCGTTCCAGGGGCGCGGCGGTGAAGACCGTCTACTCCCCGCTGGACGCGGTCGATTTCGCACGGGAAACCCCGGACAAACAGGTCGTGTTCCTGGCGGTCGGATTCGAGACGACGGTCCCGGCGGCGTGTCTGGCGGTAAAGAAAGCCGCCGCCGAAGGGCTCGCGAACTTCTCGATCCTCGGCGCGAACAAGACCATGCCGAACGCGTACAAGGCGCTGAAGGGCAGCGCGGACGCGTTCCTATACCCCGGCCATGTGAACGCCATCACCGGGACCGCCGTCTGCGAAGACCTCGTGAAACTCGGCGTTTCCGGCGTCGTCGCGGGATTCACAGCCGACGAGATTCTCACCGCGCTCGCGGTCATCGTCAAGCTGTCCGCCTCCAGCGAACCGTTCTTCCGCAACTGCTATCCGCGCGTGGTGAGGAGCGAAGGCTCGCCCGCCGCGCTGAAGCTGATAGACACGGTCATGGAGCCGTGCGACGCGGAGTGGCGCGGCCTCGGCGTGATCCCGATGTCCGGCCTGAAGCTCCGCCCGGCGTTCGCCGCGTACGACGCCCGGCTGAAGTTCAGCCTGCCGCCCGTCACGGGCCGGAGCAATCCCGCCTGCCGCTGCGGCGAGGTGCTTCAGGGTAAATGCAAATCCACCGACTGCAAACTTTTCGGGACCGCTTGCACCCCGCTCCATCCGGTCGGGGCGTGCATGGTCTCCAACGAAGGGGCGTGTTCCGCCTACTACCAATACGGAGGATATTCTCAATGAACAATAACGAATTCGTCACGCTCGCCCACGGCGCGGGCGGACGGCAGACCGCCGAACTCATCGACCGCGTCTTCAAGGCGCATTTCTCCAACCCGGATTTCACCGGCGACGACGCCGCGGTCCTGCCCGTGGACGCAGGGAAGATCGCGTTCACCACGGACGGCTTCATCGTGTCGCCGTTCGAGTTCCCCGGCGGCAACATCGGCAAGCTCAGCATCTGCGGCACGGTCAACGACCTCGCGTGCATGGGCGCGAAGCCGCTCTACCTCTCCTGCGCGTTTGTGATCGAGGAGGGATTCCCCCTCGCCAAGCTCGAAGAGATCGCCGCCGCCATGAAGAGGACCGCCGACGAGGCCGGAGTCCGCATCGTGGCGGGCGACACCAAGGTCGCAGGCAAGGGCCAGGTCGACCACGTCTTCATCACCACGACCGGCGTCGGGCAGCTCACCGAGGGCGTCCGCACGTCCGGCGCGTTCGCGAAGCCCGGCGACGCCGTGATCGTGACCGGCGACGTGGGCCGTCACGGCTGCACCATCCTGCTCGCCCGCAACGAATTCGAGATCGATGCCGACGTGACCAGCGACTGCGCCCCGCTCTGGGGCACGGTGAAGAGCATGATCGACGCCTCGCACGACATCCATGTGATCCGCGACGCCACGCGCGGCGGCGTCGGCACCGTCCTGTACGAGATCGCAGACCAGAGCAAAGTCGGGATCCGCCTCAATTCCGCCGACGTCCCGGTCGCCCCCGAAGTGCGCGGCGTCTGCGGCATGCTCGGACTCGAACCGCTTTACCTCGCCTGCGAGGGACGCCTCGTCGTCTTCGCGCCGAAATCCGAGGCTCCGGCCATCCTCGAAGCGCTCCGCAAAGGCCCCTACTCCGCCAACGCCGCGATCATCGGCGAAGTCGTCGCCGATCACCCCGGCAAGGTCGTCATGACCACCGAGATCGGCACGCAATCGCTCCTGCCTCAGCCTGGCGGCGAGCTCCTCCCCAGGATTTGTTAAGCAACAAGCAGAAAAACGAACCGCCGCCGGAAAGTCAGAAGGTGTTTTCCGGCGGTTTCCTTTTCACACGCAAGGGTGCATCGACAGCAAAAAATACATATCCGCACCCGAAAATGACTCGATCGGGCAAAAGATGTAGTTTTTAACATTTTATCATTATTTTTTCCTGTTTTTTTGTTTGACATTGCAAAGAGTGCATGTATTTTATGTTAGAACAAGCGATCTGAACGAGCCGCCGCGGCTGTTCAAAAACCGGCGGAACGTTCTGGGAAACAAACCATTATCCATGAACTTTTGTTATGTTTGAACTGCCAAAAAAATTCGACCGGGAATACAACGGTATCTTCCGCACCATCGGCCGCGACGTCTTTTCCACCGGCATCCTCAAAAAAGAAAACGTCTCCATCGACTGGAACGGCGGGTCCTTCCCGCTCTTCTCCGTCTCGGTCGTGCTCCGCGGACGCGGCACGTACGTCGACGAGGACGGCACGGAATACCCCCTGATGCCCGGCAAGCTCTTCTTCCGCATCCCGCACCGCAAGCACGCTACGTACATCGAGGAGAACAGCCGCTGGCTCGAGTTCTACATGTCGTGCCATTTCATGAGCGAGGACGCGGCGGACTACGGCGGGCTGCCGCCGCCCGACCACATGGAGCTGGACGAGAAGCGCGAAGGCTATCTGAAGCTCAAGAATATGCCCGGGCAGGACGACAAATGGATCTACTCCATGTGCAAGCACGTCTTCTGCGTCAACACGCAGACGCCCGTGCGCGACATCGACCTCTCGCTCGCGCTCCTCAACGAGTGCTTCGACTTCATTTCGTTCATGAACAATGAGACGAACCAGTCGAAGATCCCGCTGGAGATGTTCGCCCTCATCACCAAACTCCTGAAGAGCCGCCGCGAGGATTTCTCCGACCGCATCACGTCCGAGATCAAGAAGATCATCCTCGAAAACCTCACGGACAACCGGTCCCTGCCCGAACTCCTAAAGGACCTCCCGCTCAGCTATCCGTCCCTGCGCCAGCATTTCATGCGCGTGATGGGGCACAACATCGGCGAATACCAGATCCAGTGCCGCATGGAGGAGGCCGTGAACATGCTCATGCGCGGCGTGAGCGTGAAGGAAACGGCGTTCAGCCTCGGCTACAAGGACCAGTTCTTCTTCTCCAAGCAGTTCCACCAGAAGCTCGGCTATCCGCCCAGCGCCATCAACCCGCTGAACCCGCGCGTCGTGAAACGCTACCAGCCGAAGGACTCCCCCGCGGAACCGGAACCTGTCATCGTCACTCCGCCGCCCCAAGTCAAGGCGTCTGCAAAAAGGATAAAAACAGATAAGGCAACAAAAAATCCGAAAAAAGTCGAGAAACGCGGTTGACATTTTCGAAAAACGGATGTAATGTAATAGCATTATGAAAACTTACGCGAACAAATCCTCTTATTCTTTTTGGTGGCGCTGGTGGTGATTTCCGCCAGGGCTGGATTGTTTGCACCTCGAAAGCAGAATCGCACGGCGGATCGATCGGACTGATTGACCCGCCTTTTTCTTGAGACCGCATCCCGACCTGGCTGGCCGGGATGCGGTTTTTCCGTATCGCATCCGAACCGAATCAAAACGATCCCTTCCGATACCAAATTCATCTTATTCATAAACACAACAAAACAAACGCAGGAGAAAACATGAAAGAAACAACCCTGGAGGAATTCCGGAAGATGGCGGAGGCCGGCGAAGTCGTGCCGGTCTGCCGCGAGATCCCCGGCGATATGGACACGCCGGTGTCCGTGCTGGAACGCTTCGTGCAGGACGACTATGTCGCGCTGCTGGAAAGCGTGGAAGGCGGCGAAAACCTCGGCCGCTACTCGTTCCTCGGCGTGAACCCGTACGGGATCTTCACGGTCGAGAACGGCGTGCCGTATCTGGAAATGCACGGCGAACGCCGCGCGCTGGAGTTCGAAGGCAATCCGCTGAACGCCCTTCGCGGCATCATCGGCAAGAAGAAAGTCGCGCACGACCCGGAGCTCCCGCCCCTCCCGGGCGGCGCGATCGGGCGTCTGGACTACGAGGCGGCCTGTCTGTTCGAGGAACTCCCCGCGCCGAAGAAGGCGATCCGCGGCCCGGTCTGCGCATTCATGCTCACGAACGAGATCATCGCGTTCGACAACAAGCAGCACACGATCAAGGTCGTGGTGAACGTCGAGCCGGACCATTTCTCCTCGGCCGAGGAAGCCTACGCGAGCGCGACGCACCGGATCGCCGCCATCATCGACAAGATCTGCCGCCGGGCGGCGTCGCACCGCGATTATGTCTCCGACGAGCACGTGGAGCTGAAACCGGAGATGACGCACGAGGCGTTCCTGGAGATGGTGAAGCAGGCGAAACACTGCATCGTGGAGGGCGAAGTGATTCAGGTGGTGCCCTCGCAGGCGTTCTCCGCCAAATCCGACATCCCGCCGTTCAGCATCTACCGCGCGCTGCGCCTCATCAACCCCTCGCCGTACATGTTCTACCTGAAACTCGGCGGCGACATCCTGATCGGTTCCTCGCCGGAGACGCTCGTGAAGCTCGAAAACGGCGTTTCGCTGGTGCGCCCGATCGCGGGGACGCGTCCGCGCGGCGACACCCCGGAAAAGGATATCGCGCTGGAAAAATCGCTCATCGGCGACGAGAAAGAACGCGCGGAACACCTGATGCTGGTCGACCTCGGCCGCAACGACATCGGGCGCACGGCGAAACCGGGCAGCGTCATGGTCTCCGATTTCATGCACGTGGAACGCTACTCCCACGTGATGCACCTGGTCAGCAGCGTGGAGGGCCAGCTCCGCGACGACTGCGATGCCTTTGATCTCGTTTCGACCGCGTTCCCCGCCGGGACCCTCAGCGGAGCCCCGAAGATCCGCGCCATGGAGATCATCCACGAGCTCGAACCTGGCCCGCGCGGCTTCTACGGCGGCGCGGTCGGGTATTTCAGCTGCGACGGCAACATGGACCTCGCGATCACGATCCGCACGATCGAAGTGTCCGGCAGCCGCCTGAAAGTGCAGGCCGGATGCGGCATCGTGGCGGACTCCGTGCCGGAGATGGAATATCAGGAAACACTGAACAAGGCGCGTGCTCTCTTCAAGGCCGTGGAATTCGCGCAGAAAGGCTTCAAATAATGATCTTCATGCTCGACAACTACGATTCGTTCACCTACAACCTGGTGCACATGCTCGCGAAGACCGGCCAGCAGATCGTCGTGAAGCGCAACCGTGACGTCACGCCCGCCGAAGTCCTCGAAATGAACCCGCAGGCGATCATCCTGTCCCCCGGCCCCGGACATCCGCAGACTGCGGGGTGCATGATGGACCTGATCGCCGCCGCGGCGGGCAAGATCCCGATGCTGGGCGTCTGCCTCGGACATCAGGCGATCGGCGCGCATTTCGGCGCGGAGGTCGTCCACGCGAAAAGCATCATGCACGGCAAGACCTCGGCGATCCGCCACGACGGACAGGGCCTCTTCAACGGCCTGCCGCAGGGATTCAGCGCCGTCCGCTATCATTCGCTCGCGCTCCTCGCATCGAGCATCCCTGACAACATGACCGTAAGCGCGAAGACCGACAACGGCGAGATCATGGGCGTCCGCGTCACGCCGGAAGGCGGCGCGGTCATCGAAGGCATCCAGTACCACCCCGAATCCATCATGAGCGAATTCGGGCTGAAACAAATCAACAACTTCTTACGTGAGGCGGGAATCTTATGCTGAACGAAGCACTGAAAAAAGTCATGGCGGGCGGCATTCTGACCGAAACCGAAAGCGCCGCAATGGTCGAAGCGATTGCGAATGGAGAAAACACGATCGCGGCAGCCGGACTGTTTACGGCCCTCTCCCTGCGTGGCGAAAGCGTGTCCGAAATGACCGGAGCCGCAGGATTCCTGCGCGACCGGATGCTTGGCATAGACGCGGGCGACTGCGCGGACATCGTAGGCACCGGGGGCGACGGCGGACGTTCCTTCAATATTTCTACTACCGCTTCCTTTGTCGCGGCAGGCGCGGGCGTCCGCATGGCGAAACACGGCAACCGCGCGGTATCCGGCAAATGCGGCGCGGCCGACGTGCTGGAGGAGTTTGGCGTGAAGCTGAACGACACCCCGGAATCGCTGGCAAAAAGCATTGATGAAAACGGCATTGCGTTCCTCTTCGCGCGGAACCTGCACCCCGTGATGGCGAAGGTCGCCCCCCTGCGCCGCGACCTCGGAATCCGCACGATCTTCAACCTCGTCGGCCCGCTCGCGAACCCCGCGAAGGCCGTGTACATGGTCGTCGGCGTCTACCACGAACGCCTCGTCATGCCGTTCGCGGAAGTCCTGCGGAATCTGGGCGTGCGGAACGGATTTGTGGTTCACAGCGAGGACGGCCTCGACGAAATCTCCAGCCTCGCCGTCACGCACGCCGCCGAGCTTTCCCCGGACGGAATCCGCGAAATCGTCATCGACCCGAAAGAACTGCTGGACGATTCCGCCTTATATGAAGGCTCCCTCGCGGGCGGCGACAAGACCGAAAACGCCCGCATCCTGATGGACATCCTTTCCGGGCGCGACCACACCGCGAAGCGCGGGGCCGTGCTCCTGAACGCCGCCGCCATCATTTGCGCCGCCGGGCTCGGCGACTCCATCAAGGAGTGCATCCCGCTCGCGGAGCAATCCATCAATTCCGGCGCGGCGCTCGACAAACTCCGGAGGATCAGCGCATGAACAGCATCCTGAACGAGATCGTGGAGAAAAACCGCGAGGCGCTCGAACTGAAAAAACAGTATGTGCCGTTCGAGGAAGTCGCTGCGCTGGCGGCGAGCGCCCCGGAATGCGCGAGCTTCACGGAAGCGTTCCGCGATCCCGGAATTCATGTGATCGCCGAGCTCAAAAAGGCGTCGCCGTCGAAGGGACTGATCCGCGAGAATCTGGACGTGCCCGTACTGGCGAAAACGCTGAAGGACGCCGGAGCCGCGGCGCTGTCCGTGCTGACCGAGCCGTTCTATTTCAAAGGCGGACTGGAGAATCTGCGCATGGCTTCGGAGGCGGTTTCCATCCCTCTGTTGCGAAAAGACTTCATCTTCGACCCGTACCAGATCCTCGAGGCGAAGGCGTCCGGCGCGTCCGCGGTCCTGCTGATCGTCGCCATGCTGAAACCCGACGAATTCAAACGCCTGCTGGTTTTCGCGCACCTGTGCGGACTCGCCGTGCTCGGCGAAGCCCACACAGAAGACGAACTCGCGCTCGCAGCGTCCGCCGATCTGATCGGCGTGAACGCCCGCGACCTGAAGACGTTCTCGACCTCGCTGGAATGCTCCGCGGAGTTGATCGCCAAGCTCAAAGGTTGCGGAAAGCCGGTCATCGCCGAAAGCGCCGTCCGCACGCATGAGGACATCCTGATGCTCAGGAACGCGGGCGCGGCCGGCTTCCTGATCGGTGAGACGCTCATGCGCGCCGACGATCCCGGCGCGAAATTGAAGGAGCTGCTGCAATGCTGCTGAAGATTTGCGGGATCACGCGGCCGGAGGATATGGCCGCCGCGGAACTGGCCGGAGCCGCGTACACGGGCATGATCCTCGTGCCCGGCACGCCGCGCTTCGTCCCGCGCGACCGTATCCCCGTCCTCATGGCGGCGGCCCGCACCAAAAAGGTCTTCGTCGTGCGCGACATGCCGCTTGGCGAACTTAACGACCTGATCGCGGAGTTCAGCCCGGACGCCGTCCAGCTCCACGGAAATGAATCCGCCGACTATGCCCGATCCGTGACCGGAACGGAGGTTTGGAAGGCGGTCAATCTGAACTCGGAGGCCACCCTCGCCGAAGCGGAGGCGTTCCCCTGCGCGACGGTCGTGGCGGATTCCGGCGGAGGCACCGGGCGTCCCTGCAGATGGGACCTTGCCGCCCGCCTCGCATCTGCCCGCCCGGTCTTTCTCGGCGGCGGGATCACGCCGGACAACGTGCGCAACGCGATCAATCAGGTTCACCCCGCCGGGATCGACGTTTCGAGCGGCGTGGAGTCCACGCCCGGGATCAAAGACCATCTTCTAATCCAAAAACTAGCTGAAAGGATTCAAATATGAACACACATTACGGCATCTACGGCGGCCAGTATGTCGCCGAGACCCTGACCGGGGCGCTCCGCGAACTGGAGAAAGCCTATTTCGACGCAAAACAGGACCCCGCGTTTCAGGCGGAACTCGACGATCTGCTCGCAAACTACGTCGGGCGCGAATCCCCTCTGTATTTCGCGAAACGCCTCACGGAGCACTGTGGCGGCGCGCGGATCTACCTCAAACGCGAGGATCTGAACCACACCGGCGCGCACAAAGTCAACAACACCATCGGGCAGGCCCTCCTCGCCCGCCGCATGGGCAAGAAACGCCTGATCGCGGAGACCGGAGCCGGAATGCACGGCGTGGCCACCGCCACCGTCGCCGCGCTGTTCGGCATGGAGTGCGAAGTGTTCATGGGCGAGGTCGACGTGGCGCGTCAGGCCCCGAACGTGGACCGCATGCACGCCCTCGGTGCGAAAGTGCGCGCCATCAAGGAAGGGTCGCGCACCCTGAAGGACGCCATGAACGCCGCTCTCCGCGAGTGGACCGCCACCAGCAAGGAGACGTTCTACCTGATCGGCACGGCCGCCGGCCCCTATCCCTACCCCATGATCGTGAAGGATTTCCAGTCCGTCATCGGCAAGGAGGCGCGCCGCCAGTGCCTCGACCGCCTCGGACGGCTTCCCGACGAGGTCGTCGCCTGCGTCGGCGGCGGCAGCAACGCCATCGGCATGTTCGCCGGGTTCCTCGATGATCCGGGCGTACGGCTGGTCGGCGCGGAGGCGGGCGGACTCGGTATCGAATCCGGCCTGCACGCGGCCAGCATCAACGGCGGCCGCGTGGGCATCCTGCACGGCATGAAGGCGTATTTCCTCCAGGACGACAACGGCCAGATGCTGGACACCCACTCGGTCTCCGCCGGGCTGGATTATTCCGGCGTCGGACCGGAACACTGCTTCCTCGCGGATACGAAGCGCGCGACCTACACGGTCGTGACCGACGAAGAGGCCGTGGCAGCGTTCGACCTGCTCTGCCGCCTTGAAGGCATCATCCCCGCGCTCGAAAGCTCGCACGCCGTGGCACAGGCGGTGAAGGACGCGCCCGCGCTCGGCCCGGACGGCATCATCGTCGTCAACCTCTCCGGCCGCGGCGACAAGGATATGGACAACATCAAACAGTACAAGGTGAATCATGGACAGAATCTCTGATATTTTCGCATCGAAAAAGCCGCTCGTCGTGTTCACGACCGCAGGATATCCCGACCCCGCGCGCAACGAGGAGGGCATCGTCGCCGCCATCGAAAATGGCGCGGACATCATCGAGCTCGGCGTGCCGTTCTCCGACCCGATGGCCGACGGCCCGGTCATCGCCGCCGCCTCCCAGCAGACCGCCGAACGCGGCTACAGCATTAACGACGTGCTCGCGCTCGCGGGCCGCATCCGCGCGAAATATCCTCGCGTCGGGATCATCCTCTTCAGCTATATGAACCCGATGCTGCACTACGGGTATGAGGCGCTCTGCGCCGAGCTCGCGCGCATCGGCGTCGACGGTATTCTCCCGGTCGATCTCCCGCTCGAAGAACGCGCGGAACTGCTCGAACCGTGCCGCAAACACGGCCTGCACATGATCCCGCTGGTGTCGCCGCTGACCCCGCCCGAACGCATCCGCGAGATCGTGGACGGCATGACCGGATTCGTGTACTACATCAATGTCGCGGGCGTAACCGGAGCACGTCGCGGCCTCCCCTCCGACTATCCGCGGCTCATGAACCAGGTAAAGAGCCTGACCTCGCTCCCCGTGGCTTCCGGGTTCGGCATCGCGGACGCGGAGACGGCAGCCGAGGCGGCGAAATACGCGGACGGCGTGATCTCCGGTTCCGGCTTCGTGAAGGCACTGGCCTCCGGCGTGAAGGAAGCGGGAGACTTCGTTCGCACGCTCGCCGCCGCGATCGCATAATCGCTCCGGCTTTTCCCAAACAACCATATTGAGCAGGCGGCATCGGCAAAACCGGCGCCGCCTGTTTTTTGCTCCAAACGCTTTAGGAAATCACGAACAAACGCGGAAAAAAGAGCCGGACGGGATTGATTTTCGTATCCGGCGGGGTATATTTACAGATGAATCAGTTTACAGCACCATATCATCTTCAACCTTTCAACCAAAACAACCAACAGGAACCGAATCAATATGAAACGCATTCTTTCCTCGTTCGTCGCGGCGGCCGTGCTCGCCGTCCTCGCAGCATGCGCATCCTCCGGCGATGCATGCAACTCCAAGCTCTACGAGCCCGTGCCCGGCGCGGATCAGGATCCCGGATACCAGAAGGTCACCACGCCCGCCCTCAGCCAGAATTTCGTCCAGCGCATCGCAGAGAAGAAGAACCAGGCGCAGACCCAAGGCAAGAACATCCAGCTTGTCCTGGTCGGCGACTCCATCACGCACTTCTGGGAAGGCGGATTCTTCGGCGGCGGCGGACAGGGCGTCTACCAGAAAGAACTCTCGAAGTACACCCCGCTGAACCTCGGATTCTCCGGCGACCGTACCGAAAACATTCTCCACGTGATCAAGAACACGGGCATCTTCGAGCTCATCGACCCGAAGGTCGTCACGCTCATGATCGGCACGAACAACTTCGGCATGCACGAGGCCGAACCCGTCGCAACCGCCGAAGCCATCCGCCTGTGCGTCCTCGCGCTGAAGGAAAAAGCCCCGAACGCCAAGATTCTCCTCTACGGCATCTTCCCGCGCGGAGACGGCCTCGGAGACAAGTGCGCCGCCACCAACGCGATCATCAAGGACTTCGCCGACAACAAGACCGTCTTCTACGAAGACCTCACTCCGAAATTCACCGATGAAAACGGCAACCTCATCCAGGGCGTGATGGGCTTCGACCGTCTCCACCCGGCGGAAAAAGGCTATCAGATCTGGGCCGAATCCATCAAGGCGTTCGCCGACCAGTACACCAAGTAAGTTTTCCGCAAGAACCCTCAACATCACACAAAGGAAATAGGACTGATATGACCTATAGGTCCTATTTTCATAAAGAGGTTATCATATGAAACACATTCTCTCTTTCTTCGCCGCCGCAACAGCCGCTCTGCTCCTCGCGGCATGCGCCTCCGAACCCGAAGTCGTCTCCACGCTGGATACGCCCGTGCCCGATGCCGAACAGGATTTCGGCTACACCCGCGTGACCACGCCTGAACTCAGCCGGAACTACGTTCAGCGCATTCAGGAAAAGACCCAGCAGGCCGAACGCGAAGGCAAGGACATCAAGTTCGTCATGGTCGGCGACTCCATCACCCACTTCTGGGAACAGGCCGGAAAGAGCGTCATGGACGCCGAGTTCGCGAAGTACCACCCGCTGGACCTCGGATTCGCCGGCGACCGCACCCAGAACTGCCTGTACGTCATTGAGAAGACCGACATCTTCTCCAAGATCGATCCGCAGCTCGTCATGCTCCTGATCGGCGTGAACAACTTCGGCTGGAACCAGGGCGGCCCCATCGCCACCGCCGAAGGCATCCGCCTCTGCGTCAAAGCGATCCAGGAAAAAGCCCCGAACGCCAAGATCCTGCTCCTCGGCATCTTCCCCGCGGGCAACACGCCCAACGACCAGAACCGTCCGAAGATCGCCGCCACGAACGAGATCATCAAGGGCTTCGCCGACAACAAGACCGTCTTCTACGAAGACCTCGGCCCGAAATTCCTGACCCCGACCGGCGTCCTCGAACGAGACATCATGGCCGACTTCCTGCATCCAACCGCCAAAGGCTATCAGATCTGGGCCGACGCCATCCGTCCCTACCTCGAGAAATACTGCAAGTAACACACCGCAAGCGGTGTTGAAGTAGTGTCCGGCTCCGCTCGGACACGGAGGACAAGTCCTCTACACTGCGGTAGTGCTTGGCTCCGCTCAAGCACGGGGTAAATACAAAAAAGTCCTCCGTAGTCAACTATGGCTGCGGAGGACATTTTCTTTTGATGGAAGCGAATCTGTCAGCAGGCGAACGCGGCGGCGTTTTCCAGCAGTTTCGCACCGGCGGCGCAGGCATAGCAGAAACACCATTTACCGCCGTCCGCTTTCACCTTGTGCGCGAACGCGGCGAGCTCCTTCGCCTTCGCCTCGCCGAAATACTGCACGGCGCGCGAAGATTCAAAGAATGGGATCACCTGGTCGATCGTGCAGACGTCTTCCTTCAGTTCCGCCAGAAGGGCGTCCGCGGCGGCCTTTTCGCTGGCGGTCCCGACGGCGTCGATCCACGCCTGCGCGACGGTCTTGAGGTCCTGGCAACACGACGGCGCCGCGATCATGGCTTTTGCGGTTTCGATAAGTTCCTGTTTCGTCATTTCGAGGGGTTCCTTTCGGGGTTGGTTGATTGATTCAGAGAAAAATGAGTTTACGGTGCGGTCTTCGCGGGTTTCGGGTATTCCAGCTCGTCCAGCTCGAATCCGAGCGCTTTCGCACGGCTCAGGATGCCGTCGAGCTGCGCCTTGTCCATGGTCGGCTTGCGGGCGAGTACCCACAGGTAATTCCTGCTTCCGGCGGTCACGACCGCATAGCTGTAATCCGGCGCGAGCTCGATCACGCGGTAATCGGAGTAGAACGGCCAGAAGAACGACACACGAAGCTCGCCGGTCTGCGGCTTCGCGTCGGGATTCTTGAGCTTGGCCTTCCCTGTGATGGATGTCGGTTCGCCGTTCTTCACGCCGCTGTTCACGACCTTGACCGTGCCGTCGTCGTTCAGCGTGTACTGCGCCTTCACCTCGTCCAGGTCTCGTTCGAAATACTGCGGCAGGCGCGCGATCTCGTACCAAGTGCCCATGTAGCGTTCCGGTTCGAAGTTCTGCACCGCCGGAATGTCCGACGTGCTCCCGCATCCGGTCAGCGCCGCCGCGACCGACGAGATGATCCCAGTGATCAAAAAACGTTTCATAGTCATATTCCTTCATTCCGGTTGATGTTCGGGCAATACGGTCCCCTGCCCTCGCCATAACATACCCCGTCCCGAGCGAAAAAGCAAATGCGGATCGTTCTTTTTTTCAGAAAACACGGCGCGGAACACGAAACATCCGCCACATCCAGGAGAGGACGGGCGGACGTTTCTCTAAACTGCGGACCCTATCGGGAACAGCGTCCGCAACATTGTTTTTGAGCTTACCAGCGGCCGGACGCGCCGCCTCCGCCGAACGATCCGCCTCCGCCGCCCGACGAATGCGAACTGGAGCTGGAATACGAGCTGGACGAACTTGACGAGCTGTACGAACCGCCGCCGGAACTGGAGGAGTAGTGGACCGCGGTCGGGTCGACGATGACCAGATGCGGTGCGGACGTGCCGACGATGCGTCCCCAGTATGCCAGCAGGATGGCGATCAGGCATCCGAAGACGCCGACCGCGCCCCACATGGAATCCGTCGGGTCCAGGACGCGCGGGTCGTGTTCCGGCGCCGTATAAGTGATCTTCGGATAATCGCGCACCTGCGGCACATAAGCGGTCTTCGGGGCGGCCTGCTGCCCGGGCGTCACGGTCACGCTGTCCGGACGGACGCCCGTCACGTAGAACTCGATGCCCTGCACGACCTTGATCGCCGCCTCGGCGTATTTCTCGGCCTGGAGTTCCGGCACGATCAGGCGGAGCAGTTCGCCCGCGCGGCCGTCGTTCACGGGACCTTCCCAGCCGTAGCCGATCTCCAGACGCGACCGGTGGTCGTTGATCGCGAGTACCAGCAACGCGCCGTTGTCCACGCCCGCCTTGCCGATCTTCCACTTCGAGGCGGTCTCGAGCCCGAAATCCTCGATGGATGTCATCCCGATGGTCGGAACCGTCAGAACCATCATCTCGCCGCCGGTCTGCGTTTCAAGATGTCGGATCGCCGCCGCGAGCTTCGCCGTGCCGTCCTCGCCGAACACCTCGGCCTGGTCGACGATCCGCCAGTCGTCAAGCGGCGCGGCGGGGATCAGGCTGTTTTCGGCGCGCGGGACGTCCTTTTCCACAGGCTCCGTCAGCGTCGACGACACGAACCCGATCCCGAAGAGGATTCCGAGCACGACGGCGATGGCGCGCAGGAATTTTTTCCGCAGGATGCCGCTGTCGTCGAACTCGTTCAGGTCGACCAGCTTCAGCGACTTGTTGGATGCGCGCTTCTTCTTGAAACTCTCGATCGTTTTCGGGCCGTCGGCAAGGTTTTTCTTCCGCCGGCTCTTGCCGGTTTTGAGCGAGATCAATGCGATTGCGACGCAGATCCCCAGGAAGGTGAGCGCGTAATTCTTCGCGGAGCCTTCGCCGCCGCGGCTCGTGACGGACGAATACAGGATGCCGGTCGGGTTCCTATCCTTGTTCTTCTCGGCGTACGCGCGCATCCCGACGGACATCTCCTCGGGATCCTCGTCTTCATATTCGGCGTCGAGCGCGGCGGCCGCCGCCTTCTCCTCCGCCTCCATCTGCTTTTCGAGTTCCTCGTCGGTCATGTTGGCGGGATTCTTCGCCGGAGCCGTGCCCGCCTGCTGCGCGTTCTGAGCGGCGGCTTCCGTTCCGGCGGGGATCTTCGACGCCGTCAGAATCGAGTGTTTCAGGCGTTCGAGCAGCGCGATCGCCTGCGCGCCGCGTTCATGAATCTTGTATTGGGCAGCCTCCTTGTTGACCGCATTATAATCCCAGTCCGCAAGGCGCCAGCCGTCGCCGATCAGACCGAACCGGATCGACGTGCCGCGGACGTCCTGCACCAGTAGCACGCCCTTCGCCGTCTCCCAGTCCGCCGCGATCTGGTCGAAGACATTGGCAGGCTCGGCGAACCGTTCGTCAATGAACATCAGCGCCACACCGCAGTCGGCGAGCTTCGCGATCTCGCCCGCGAGCGATTCGAGCTTCGTCTGGTCCTCCTCAACCAGAACGCCTTCCGGGTCGGAGATCGTGACGGCCCCCTCCGGAATCTCAAACGCTGTCGGCACCTCGCCAACGGAATGATAGTACCCCGTCGCGAGCGCTCCGGCGAGGAGCAGGAGGATGATGCCGCACATGAGGCAGCCCATGCGCGGCAGGCGCACGCCCGGCTTCGGCGGAGAGGCGAAGATCGCCTCATATTTCTCGATGGGGTCGATTGCTTTTTTTGCAGGGGCGGAGGGTTCGGGAGTCGTTTTGGTAGCCATGATATTCTGCGCAGACTGGATATGGTTGGATTATTTTGGAAACAGGAAGAGGATTCTGGCGGATGGACGAAAAAAAGATCGAACATCCGACCGCATTTTCTAATATAATCCCCCTCGCGCGCGAAAACAAGCCGCGAAAGGAAAAAACACGTTTTTTTGTGCGCGAATGGAGGTGTCGGCGGTCAGTCCCGGAATGCGTCCCGGATCCATTCCATGACCATGTACACGTATTCGTCGATGATATTCCTCGTGCCGAAACACCGCGTGAGACGGTGCAGAAAGAGATAAATGACCAAAAGCGCGATGACGGTATAAAGAATCCATCGGCAAACGAACTCGTAGAGATTGATGATAAACTCGATCATAGTACCTTTGCACAATTAAAACAGAACAACACTTGAACATGACGACGGCATCGGGATTGCTCGAATGTATCGGCCTGAATGTTCCCGTTTACCCCGGATTCTGTGTCGCATAGATGATTACGCATTTCGCTATCACATAACCGATGATCCCGACAAGGACCAGAAAATCGTAGAAAAGCAGCAGAAACAGTGAAGTCCTGCTTCGTTTTTTCAGGAAGAACCACAGATTGATCCCCAATGCCAGAAAAAGATTGCAGGCGAACAGGGAAACAACATGTAGCAATGATTTATCAGCGGTCCTGACAAGCGGAATGACCATCAGCCACGCAAGCGCGAAGCAAACGATGATCGACACCTTTTTCGAAACGGATGTCTTTTGTTTTTCGGTTTCATTCATCTTTCACCTCATTT
>CACWOL010000041.1 GCA_902762495.1 uncultured bacterium
CAGTGCAAACGCCGAGATTGAATTGAGCTTCTGCATGTCCCTGTTCCGCCGATTTGCGGTACCAATAGACCGCTTCCGCATAGTCCTGTTCCGTTCCCAGCCCTTGATAAAAGCAAAGACCGAGATTGGATTGCGCCTCGGCAAGACCCTGTTCCGCGGCCTTGCGGAACCAGTTGACCGCTTCCGCATAGTCCTGTTCCGTTCCCAGCCCTTGATAAAAGCAAAGACCGAGATTGAATTGTGCCTCGGCAAGGCCCTGTTCCGCGGCCTTGCGGAACCAGTTGACCGCTTCCGCATAGTCCTGTTTCGTTCCCAGCCCTTGATAGAGGCTATAGCCGAGTTTGAATTGCGCTTCCGCGTTCCCCTTTTCAGCCGCTTTTCTGAAATGCTCTATGGCGGATTCGTAAGATTGTGCTTCGTATGCTTCTTTTCCCGCCGCAAATTCGGCATCCCCGTCGTCGCCTGACACTGGACTTGCAAAGATTGCCAGAAATACGGCGGCGAGGAAAAAGAACATTCTACGGACAATTCGTGACGACATTATTTCAGATCCTTTCGTGTATTGCTTAAAGGGAACCTCTGTCGTGGGAAGGATACGGTTGTTTCAGGACGTTTTCGAGGTCAGGACGAGATAGAACGGCAGTTTCTTCGATTCGCCGGAATCGGTCGTTGTATTGCGTTTCAGGACTTCCGTCAGGTGTTCCGGGCCGGGATTCGGACGGACGAAAAGCTTCAGGAACGAACGGAACACGCCGGTTTTCGGTTTCTCGGCGGTCTGGTCCGCATGCTTCAGCGCCCGCCGGTATTCGGCGTCTGACGGCAGAGCGAAGGCATACCCGTCCGGCAGGCTCTTCGCGAAAAAGTCGGTCAGGATGGAGCAGAACAATTCCGCGTCCTCCGCGGACACCTCGGCCGGGGCAGCTCCGGATGAGATGGAGTCGTCGAGGCGGTTCAGCGGCACGAACTGGCCGCTGGTAACCGGGTAATAGCCGATCCAGAACGGACGGCTCCCGTCGGCGTCCGCTGGGACGCGCGTCATGGGGAGCAGTTCGCCGCCCGGCAGGATGGCGCCGAAGGCCGACGTGCCGGTTTCGAGCTTCGTGAGGCTGCCGTCCGGGGGTGCGTCGTCCAGATGCCCCGCGATCTGTACGGAGGGTTCTTTCACGCCGCAGGGATCGTCCGGAATCACCCGTCCGCCGAGGGAACGCGGCCGTTCCCCATAGAGCGAATCGGCGAGCTTCTGTTTCCACGTTCTCATGTCAAAATAGTAGCCGTCCAGGTCCTCGTTCACGAGCCGCTTGTCCAGAAAGGCGGAAACGTTGTCCACGCAGATAGTCAGATCCCCCTCGTTGGCTTCGAACATCCAGTAGCACTCCGGGTCCTTTTTGTCGATCATCAGATAGAACCACCCCTCGCTGCCGTCGTCGCCGAAATACAGAACATCGACCGAATCCGGTTCGACGTCGGGGAAATCCTCGTGGTCAATGATCCATTCGAGAACGTCTTTGCCCAAATCCATTATGTCAGAGGGATCGGTGAAATCGGAAATGCGGAATTCATCCTGACACGCGAAATCACCGCCGTTCCATTTTTTGAGGAATCGCTTGAAGTCGGAAGGAAGCCGCAGATGAGCTTTCGCCTCGAACGCCGCGATCTGTTCGTCCGTGATCGGCGTCGGCGGATAGCGCAGAGTGTATTCCATCATTTTTTCCCTGTTCATTTCAGGTTCTCCGGGGTAACGTGAAAGATAGTATCACGATTACGATAGCACATGTCTTTCATTTTTCAAGTTCCAAAAAAACGTTTATTCTTTTTTTTATGAGCAATTTGCATTTCCAACCCGTGACAAGTCGTCATGACCTGACTTTCTTCAGCGCGTGCGGACGGCGTTGACCATGTAGACGCCGAGGACGATCAGGACCGCGCCGACTGTCTGAAGGAGCGTGAGCGGTTCGCGGAGCATCAGCGTGCCGGTCAGGACGGACACCAGCGTCGCCACGCCGATGAACGACGCCGCGCGGTTCACGCCGAGCTTTTCGATGGCGGCGTTCGAGAGCCAGAACGCAAACACGGAACATCCGATCCCGAGGTAGAGCACGGCGGTCAGGAATCCCCGGTTCTGGAACGGCAGGGCGACGAGCGTCCCGACGTTCCCGTCGTGGACGGCTTCGGCCAGCGCCAGCGCCGTGAACAGCGCCGCGCCGGAAATCTGCATGGCGTACGCCAGCTCCGCGCTCGTGTAGACGGACGCCTTGTCCACGCAGACGAGGTACAGCGAATAGGAGATCACGCCGAGCGACATGAAGAGATAACCGGGCACGGACAGGCTTGCCGTCATGCCGACGGCGGTCACGCAGATCACCATGCCGGCGAGCGTGGTCACGATCCCGGCGACCTGGAGCCGCGAGGGGCGGTTTTTCAGGATCACGGCGGAGGCGATCACAGAGACGACCGGGATGCTGGCGACGAAGATGCCGCACTCCGTGGACGTGGTCCGGCTGATGCCGAGCGTCTCGCCCATGAAATACACGCACGGGCAGAGCAGGATCACGCGGAGGAGCGGCATCAGCGGCTTACCCCGGAAACGCACCCTGATGAGTCCGGCGGCGATGCAGAGGGTCATGACTATGGCGGCGATCAGAAACCGCCAGCCGAGGATGAAAAAGACGCCCGCCGTATTCGTGGACTGCTTGGTGAACGCGTAGCTCATGCCGTGCAGGATCTCCGCCGCGGCGGCGCACAGGCATCCCGTGAACAGGGCTTTTTTCGAGATTTCTTTGACTGACATGGACGGCATTTCTTTCGGCATTGTCCCCGACAAAAAACAAATAGGACACCTAATAAAATACATCTTCGCGGCAGGTTTTACAAGTCGGGACAGGACGAAACCGTCCAGTCAGCCTTCCATGATGTGCAGGGCGCAGATTTCGCGGTCGACGATGCCGGACTGCACGGCGAACGCGTGCGGCTCCAAATAGACGTCCTCTCTGTCGCTCAATCCCTGCGCGCGAAGCTCGGTCGCGATCTCCGCACAGACCGCCTCAATCCTTTCCAGCGTCGCCTCGCCGGATTCGCGCGAGATCAGCAGATCGGTCAGTTTTCCGGACAACCCGCCGAGCTTCGGCAGGTCCCGCATCGCGCGGAACACCCATTTGTAGTATGGCGCAAACCGCCGGTTCAGCAGGAACACCATTTGCGCGGCGTTCCGCACGAATTCGTCCAGCGCGAGCACCGCCGCCCCCGATTCGCCGTGCCGCAGGCACCGCATGTAGTTGTACTGCCCGCTCTGCGCCATGAAGACGGCGCGCGCGGCGATCTTCTTCCGCCTCACGTCCTCCGGCATGCCGTTCAGAATCGTCTCGCGGATGCCCGAAAACGCGCCGAGATCGTCGTGGAACACCGCGCCGTTGGTCGCCTCGGCGAAGGCGTGGTCCGGGGTGTAGAGCCATTGCCGCCAGTCCTGCGGCGCGTCGGGGAATCCGAGATGCCGCCGGTAGAAATCGCCGACCGTGACCACGCCGTCCTCGGCATCGCCGAGCTCGCTGCTGCCTGTGGCCGCGCCATCGTCGGGCGGGAATTCCTTCCGCAGTCGGGCGTACGCGCGTTCCAGCCGGAATCCGAATTCGCGTTCGTCCGCCTCGGTGATCCAGAGCTGGAATCCGGTGAAATAATCGTGGTCGCGCGACACATCGTCGTCATAGCCGAAACACTCCGAGCCGTGCCCGGCGCGTCCGACGGCGATCCGCGAGACGACATCGCCGAACTCGCGTTCCAGCATCGGCGCGCCCGCCGCCTCGTACCATCGCCGCGCCGCGTCAATGCCCCGCATAATACTCATCCGCGCGCCAGTTGAGTTCCTCCTCGACCTCCGGGAATCCGAGCGGACCGAACGCCGAGGCGCATTTGCGGCAGGTGTGGGCGTAGTAGCCGTCATGGACCGCCGCCGGATCGTCGAAACACGCCACGGCGAGCTCGAGTTCGGACGCGATCCGCGGGTCGTCCCGGTCCTCCGCCGCGTACATCTGCGCCAGGTTCACGTGCGTGACCGCCGCGTCCATCAGGTTCCCGCACGCCTTCAGCACGTCCAGCGCCTTGCGGTAATACGCCTCGGCGTACTTCACGTCGTGTTTCGCCGCGTACGCCGCCGCCATGTTGTTGAGCAGTCCGGCGAACCGCCAGTCGTTCGGGTCGAGGTGCGCCCCGTAGCACCGGAACGCCTCCTTGTAGTAGTTCAGCGCGCCGTCGATGTCGCCGAACGCCTGAAGGGCAGTCGCGCCGTTGATGAGGATGGTCCCGGCGGTGACGCTTCCCGCGATCCCGAGCTGGCTAAGCAGCGCAAATCCGTCGCGCACCGCCATCAGGCCGCGTTCGCGGTCGCCCAGCATCCGGTAATGCCCCATGAGCTCGCTCAGGATGCCGAGTTCGGCCTCGCGGTCGCCGATGCGCCGAGCCTCCTCGCGCCATTTGCGGAGGTGTTCGCCGAGCTCAACCATATTCTCCGCATTGAAAAGCCGGTCACATTCCTGAATGACCTCCTGCATCGGGATGCGCTTCGGCTGGTTTCGGTGCGGCGTTGATCCGTGGTCGTGCTCACAGCAGCAGTCGTCGCCGTGGTCGTGCTCACAACAGCCGTTTCCGTGCGTGTATTCCGCGCCGGGTCCGCTTCCGTGTACGTGTTCATGCCTGCATCCGCAGGGCTCTTCCAGAGGGCATCGCGGCTCCAGATAGTTTTCGGGGTCGATCGTCATGGTTCGGGGTCTCCTTGTCTGTTGTCCGGTAAACAATACCACCGATTCATCCGTTTTTCAACCCCGCCCCGACAAAAACAGGAGAAATCGATCAGCCACGCACACGGATCAGCGAACGCCCGATATGTTTCCGGCTGAAGCTGATGAACTCGTGGATGAACCGCTGGTCGCCGTCCGCAGTGTAGATGAAGTCCACGCGCCGCAGGATCTCCCCCTCGCTGAACGCCCCGGCCCGAAGCACACCCGCCTTGACCTCGTTCTCCACGGCGAGCTCCGACAGCACCGAAATGCCGCCGCCCGCCTGAACGAGTATCTTCACGGCATCGAGCGAACACACCTCCGTGATCCTCGCCGGGTCGATCTCCGGCAGGCCGTGTTCCCGCACGAAACGTTCCAGCTCCGCGCGTCCGCCGGAACCCGATTCGTCGAGGATGAACGTCCCCCCGCCGCGGATGTAATCGCCCAGCGAAAACGTCCTGCGTTTCAGGTAGCCCGGCGCGAAAACCGGGGTCAGCCGGTCCATGCAGTACGGTTCGGACAGGAAAAACGCGCGGTCGTACGGCGCATCGGTCAGCGCCAGCGCGAGTTCGCCCGCCGCGAGCATCCGGTGAAGCACCTCCGGACGTTCGATCTTCAGGTGCAGCGCGCGGTTCGGATGCGCCTTCTGGTACACGGCGTTCATGCCGATCAGCAGGAAACTCCCGGCGGTCGCCGTCCCCCCGACGAAATACGACCGGTTCCGTTCGTTCGCGTTCCGCACTTTCCGCAGGATGTCCGCCTCCACGGCGAACAGGTGTTCGCACTCGTCGCGCAGGACCTCGCCCGCGGGCGTGAGGCGCACGCTGCGCCCTGTCCGCAGGAAAAGCTGTACGCCGAGACGCCGCTCCAGATTCGCGATCTGTTTCGTGACGTTCGGCTGGGTCATCCCGCTCATCGCGGCGACTTCCGTAAAATTGCACACGGCCGCCGCCGTGCGGAAGAGTTTCAGGCTTCGTTCGATCATATCACACCCTAAATCGTGGTTTTATAGAATCATTTGCCGCATATACTATACACCGATAACTTTTCTTTATCAATCCATGCCGAACGATTATTTTCAGTTTTGGTACACACGGGCTATATTTATATTTGACTTTTTGAAACCACCCTACCCTTTTTCAGGAGCCGCACATGAAACCAGACAACCTCATCCATCCGCTCATCCGCAAAGCGTATTCCGTCCTGGACGGTCACTCCATCTCCCGCGCTGATGCGCTTGCCATCGCCGAAACGATCCACGGTGCCGACCTGCTCGATTTGATCTCCCTCGCGAACAAGGTCCGGCTGAAATTCGCGCCCGAGGTCAACAGCTGTTCCATCATCAACGCGAAATCGGGGAAATGCCGCGAGAACTGCAAATTCTGCGCCCAGAGCGCCTCGCACCGCACCGGGATCGACACCTATCCGATCCTTGCGCCGGAAGCCGTGCTGGAAGCCGCCGGAAAAGTCTACGCCGAGGGCGTCCGGTCGTTCGGATACGTGACCAGCGGACGCGGCTGGGACAAGCCGGACCGGGACTTCCTGATCATTCTCGACACGCTTGATCTCCTTCACGAAAAGTTCCCGGACATGAGGCTCTGCGCCTCGCTCGGCATCCTCTCCGAGGAATGCGTGAAGCTCCTCGCGGAACACCATGTGTGGCGCTACAACATGAACCTGCAGACCAGTCCGGCCCGCTATGCCGACCTCATCGCCACCACGCACACGATCAAGCAGAAGATCGAAACCATCCGCCTGATGAAGAAGTACGGCATCACGAACTGCACGGGCGGCATCTTCGGGCTGGGCGAGACCTGGGCCGATCGCGTGGACATGGCGTTCGCGATCCGCGAGCTGGACGTGGAGGGCACGCCTCTCAACATCCTCCTGCCGATCCCCGGCACCCCGCTCGAACACCAGGCGCACGTGACGCCCGCCGACGCCGCGAAGACTTTCGCGATCTTCCGCCTCGTCAACCCGACGAAGGAACTCAAATTCTGCGCCGGACGCGAGACGGTCATGAAGGATTTTCAGGGACTGCTGATGCTCTCCGGGCTGAACAGCCTCATGACGGGCGGCTACCTGACCACGCGCGGACGCGAAATCGAACAGGACCGGGCGTTCGCCGCCGCGCTCGAAGGCTTCGGCGGAGAAGAGTGACATGTCACACCATATCTACTTCGTTTCCGGGATCGACACCGGCGTCGGCAAGACGGTCGCGACCGGAGTCATGGCGCGCTGGCTGCTGCATCGTGGCTTTACGGTCGCCACGGTCAAGCTGGTCCAGACCGGATGCCGCGGCTTCTCCGAGGACCTCGACATGCACCGTACGATCATGGGCATCCCGCCGCTCCCAGAAGATGCCGCCGGGCTGACCGCTCCGCAGTTTTTCGAATTTCCCGCCTCGCCGCACCTGGCGGCCAAACTCGAACACCGCACGGTCGATACGGACCGCATCAGAGAATGTGTCCGAAAGGTTTCCGCGAAATACGACGTCACGCTGGTCGAGGGCGCGGGCGGACTTGCCGTACCTCTCACGGAAACATTTCTGACAATCGACTTTGCCGCCGCGGAACTCTGGCCGGTCATCCTGGTGTGTTCCGGCAAGCTCGGCGCTCTGAACCACGCACTCCTCTCGATTGAGGCGCTGAAGCACCGTGACATGGACCTCGCCGGAGTCGTTTACAATTACTGTGCCGAAGCCGATCCGGTCATCGATGAAGATACGCCTCGCATGATCGCATCCGCCATGCGTCAGGCCGGATATCCGCCCGAGCTCGTCCGCCTCGGCAAAAGGGACGCCGCCGCGTCCGACGATGCCGCTCAGCCGGACTTCTTCCCCATTTTCCGGGAGGCGCTGCATGGATTACACCGTTGACCGTGCAAATCTCTGGCATCCGTACGCATCCGCCGTCGCGCCGCCGCCCGTGCTGGGCGCGTCCGCCTCGGACGGCGCGTATATCACACTCGACGACGGGACACGTCTAATCGACGGCATTTCCTCGTGGTGGTGCGCGGCGCACGGACACAGCCGTCCCGAAGTCGTGGAGGCGATCCGGCGTCAGGCTCAGGAGCTTCCGCATGTGATGTTCGCAGGCTTCACGCATCGTCCCGCCATGGAGCTCGCCGAACGCCTCAACGCGCTCATGCCGCGCGGTCTCAATCATTACTTCTACGCTGATTCAGGTTCCATCGCGGTCGAATGCGCCCTGAAAATGGCGATCCAGTATCAGGCCGCGACCGGACACCCGGAACGTTCCCGGATCGCCGCGCTGAAGGGCGGCTACCATGGCGACACCGTGGGCGCGATGGCGGTCAGCGACCCCGGCGGCATGCACCGCATCTTCCACGGGATTCTCCCTCAACAATTCTTCGCTGAACGCCCCTCGTGCCGGTTCGACGGCGACTGGGACGACGCGGATTTCGCCTCAATGGAAACGTTGCTGGACGAGCATGAGGACAAACTCGCCGCAGTCATCGTCGAACCCATTTTTCAGGGCGCGAACGCGATGTGGTTCTACCATCCAGAATACCTCCGCAAACTCCGCGCGGCATGCACGGCACGCGGCATTCTGCTGATCTTCGACGAGATCGCCACGGGATTCGGGCGCACGGGCAGGCTGTTCGCCTCGGAATACGCGGGCGTCACGCCCGATATCATGACCATCGGCAAGGCTCTGACCGCCGGGACGGTCTCTCTCGCAATCGCAGCCGCGTCCGACCGGGTCGCCGCCCCGATTCAAGCATTTCTTCACGGTCCGACCTTCATGGCGAATCCGCTCGCCTGCGCCGCCGCGTGCGCTTCGCTCGACGTGCTTGATTCTTACGACTGGGAATCCGAAGTCGCCCGAATCGAAAGGCATCTGAAAGCGGCCCTCGCCCCCTGCCGCGACTGTCCGAACGTCCGGGACGTCCGCGTCCTCGGGGCTGTCGGCGTGCTGGAGGTCGACCGAATCCCCTCCCCCGAAACAACACAGCGGATCGTGCTGGAAACAGGCGTCTGGCTGCGTCCGTACGACCGCTTCGTCTACACCATGCCGCCGTTCGTCACGGACAACGCCGCGCTGGACCGTATCACGTCCGCCATGAGGTGTCTTGCAAATGCCGTCTGACCTTTTCTCCCTCAAAATGCGCGCTTCATGCGGCGGACGGCATATCTCCGGCGCGGAAAAGATACTCCCGGAATCCGGTGTCCCGGCGCATCTGCATTCGCTGCTCGAACGCGCCATGCACCACGCCAACGGCGAGCCGGATTTCGTCAACTTCAAGCTCGAACGCCTCAGTGCGGATTCCATTCTTCACCTGGACGCCCTGCCCGTGCGATCGCTTACCGCCGACTCGCCGGAATCCGGACTGGAATTAATGCGCGGCATGCTCGAATCGCTCGGCGTTGCCCGCGCGCCGGAGATCGTCGGACTCCTGCGGAAAACGCACGGCATGCGCGGGGCGGTCCTGCTGGACGCAGACACACTCGAACGCCTCGAACCCGACCTGGAACGCGGTGTTCGCGCGACGATGATGGACGCGGCGGAATCCGATTCGGGCACACATTGTTCGCCATGCAAAAATCATTACGCCGAAGCGATGGTACTGGCGGCAAAAGTCGCAAACGCGCCGGGACTCGTTGCCGAACTCTGCATTTCCGACGATCCCGACTATGTGACCGGTTACATCGCGTCGAAAACGCTCGGCTATGTACGGATCGCACCATTGAAAAAAGCCGGTTCGCCGTTCGGCGGACGCATTTTCCTGTATCGGGGCAAGCGTGAAGACACCGTCCGCACGATCGAATTTCTGGAACAACAGCCCGTCCTCGTGCACGGTATCCCGCCGAAGCCGCAGGACGGGGGAAGGATAGACACGCCGGTCCAGATTTCTAATCCGCAGAAACGCATCCGCATCGCGCTTCAGTCGCTTCACGAACTCAAACTCCACAGAACGGAAGAGGTCTTTGAATCACCCGCTTCCGCTCATGTAACCCTTCACGGACACGACACGCTGATGTTCGCGTCCAACGATTATCTCGACCTCGCGAACGATCCGCGCGTGAAGGAGGCTGCGCTCGACGCAGTAAAGCAGTTCGGGACCGGAACGGGCGGCTCCCGCCTCACGACCGGTACGCAGACGATTCACAAGGAACTCGAGCGCGCCCTCGCCGAATTCAAAAGCACGGAGGACGCGCTCACGTTCGCCACGGGGTTCGCCGCAAATTCCGGCGTGATCTCCGCCCTGTGCTCCCGGTCCGACGTGATCTTCAGCGACGAATTGAACCACGCCAGCATCATCGACGGCTGCCGCCTCAGCGGCGCGCGAATCGTCGTCTACCGGCACAACGACATGTACGACCTGGAACGGAAGATCGCTTCCAATACGCCCTGCTCCGGGCTCGTCGTCTCCGACGCGGTGTTCAGCATGGACGGGGATATCGTAAATCTCCCTGAATTCCTCGGCATAGCCCGCCGATACCAGCTTTTCTCAATGGTCGATGAAGCGCACGCCACAGGTGTTGTCGGTCCCGGCGGATACGGCATCCTGTCGCTGTTCCCCGGCCTCAATCTGCGCCCGGATATCCTCATGGGCACGCTCAGCAAGGCGATCGGTTCCGAAGGCGGGTTCGTCTGCGCATCCCGCGAAATGACCGACTATTTGCGGAACAAAGCGCGTTCGTACATCTTTTCGACCGCCCCCGCCCCGGCATCGGCCGCAGCAGCTCTCGCCTCGCTCAGGATCATCCGGACGGAACCCGAACGCGTCGCACGGCTTCAAAGCAACGTCGCGTTCTTTCTGGAACAGCTTCACAGGCTCGGCATCCCGGTGCAGACAGGATCAGCAATCATTCCGATCATCGTCGGAGACAGCGCACGTGCGCTCGCTGCGGCGGATTCCATGCGCGACGATGACATTTTCGTCTCGGCGATCCGGTATCCGAGCGTGCCGGAGGGATCGGCGCGTCTGCGTCTGACCGTCATGGCATCGCACACGGAATCCGACCTCGTCCGCTGTGCGGAATCCCTGTCAGAAGCTCTAGCGAAAACCAGGTAAAACCTCCGTCCCGGACAAAAAGAAAGGCGGGGTCCGAAGACTCCGCCGAAGATTCTATTTCACAGAAACACCGGTCATTTCTTCCGGTTCTGCTTCGCTTCCTGTTCCTTGAACTTGATGTAATTGCTGTCCATCCGGTCGACCTTGTACGGCGTGATATTGAGCGAGATATTGCGCAGAATCAGCGTGGTAGACGGGTCGGCGATGAACATGAGGCGGACATACCGCGCCTTTCCGTTCTCGTTGGCCAGGAAATACAGGCGGTAACGGTAGTTTTTAAACGGCTGGTCGCCGCTGGCAGGCATGATATTGAACCCCTGATGACGTTCTCCGATAAAATTCCGGTCAGCATCGAAGAACTCCACGCCGAGCGAGAACGAACCTTTTCCGCAGGCATCCGCTACGACATCGATGATGGAATCGTCCTCCACCTCATAAAACCCGCAATAAGAGTATATGGCCGGCTTTTCGCCCGTTTTCACAGTAAAAAGATTGGCGCGTTCATCGTACTCGTCGTCGCTCTCGTCAAGTCCGCGGTACGGCGTTACTTCGAAAAACTGCGGTTTCGCAAAGAACCCGTCCTCGCGGTAGCTCCAGCCGTTCGGGGCAAACGCATCCTTTTCCGTATAGAACCGACTGGTGTACAACGGCTTCGGTTCCGGGTCGTGGGCGCAGGAGCAAAGGAGACCGAGAAGAACAACGGCAAAAAAGAGATGTTTCATGTCGAAAAAACCTTTCAAATGACCGGTTCATATAGCATTTTGAGAAAAATGTGCATAAAAGAATTTAACCCTGAAACAGGAGAAATGCAAGCGGTTTTTCAAAAAAAAGCCTCCGGGACTTGAAAAAATGCAATTCCGGCATATCTTATTTGTTGTAAAAAACAGTAAAAGACATTCCGCGCCGCCGAAAAAAACGGGCGGACGCGTTTTCAACTTTGGAAAAAACATGCCGGACAAACTCAAACTTTCGATCGTAATCCCCGTCTACAACGAGGAACGATACATCGACGCCATACTCGAACGGGTCTGCGCCGTACGATTCCAGGGAGGCGTCGAGCTGGAATATATCGCCGTCGACGACCACTCCACGGACAAGACCTGGGAACGCCTTCAGGCGTGGGAAGCGCGCGGATTCAAAATCAAACGCCATGAAGTCAACGGAGGCAAGGGCGCGGCGCTCCATACCGGATTCGCCATGGCGACCGGCGACGTCGTTACGGTTCAGGACGCCGATTTCGAGTACAGCCCGGAAGAACTCCCGTCCGTGCTCCAGCCCATCCTCGACGGCAAAGCGGACGTCGTCTTCGGCGCACGCACGTCCATCCTGCGTACCGGAGCCCAGCAGGTCATGCTCTACTGGCACTCGAAGATCAACGAGTTCCTCACCATCTTCTGCAACATGTTCTCCAATCTCGCGCTCTCCGACATGGAATGCTGCTACAAGATGGTCCGCCGCGAGCTCCTGCAGAAGATTCAGCTGAACGAAAAACGCTTCGGCTTCGAGCCGGAATTCACGCTCAAGATCGCCCGTCTGCATCCGCGCGCCTGGCAGGTCCCGGTGTCCTACGCCCCCCGGAGCTACGAGGAAGGCAAGAAGATCAACTGGAAGGACGGCGTCTCCGCGCTCCGCTGCATCATTCAGTACGGGCTTTTCCGCCTCTGACGCTTCCGTCCAAAAACTTTGATCGAACTCAAAAGAAACACTTACCATAAGGATTCCCCCATGAAACCGACAGGCAGCCTTTTCCGCCGTCTCCTCGCCTCGCTCGCAGTCGCGTCCGCGGCCGTGTTCCTCTCGCTCTCCGCGTCCTCGTGCGCCAGCTGCGCCTCCGGCAGCGACGACCGCATCCCCGAAGTCACGGAGGACAATTTCGGCGCATACCTGATGGTCTCGTTCCGCGAACAAAGCCACGACATCTTCTTCGCGCTCAGCAGCGACGGCTACACGTTCACCGACGTGAACGGGAACAAGCCCGTGCTCCTCGGCATCGACCTCGCCGAACAGAAGGGCATCCGCGATCCGCACATCTTCCGCGGGCCAGACGGCTTCTACATGGCGGCGACCGACCTGCACATCTATGCCCAGCGTCAGGGGCTCCGCTCCACCCAGTGGCAGCGCGACGGGCAGAAATACGGCTGGGGCAACAACCGCAGTCTCGTCCTCATGAAGTCAAAGGACCTCATCAACTGGACCAGCACCCACTTCGACGTCGCGGCCGCCTTCCCGGAACTCGGCGACATTAGCCAGGCATGGGCGCCGGAGACCGCCTACGACCCGGAAACGGGCAGGATTTTCGTCTACTTCACGCTCGGCCTCAAGGGCGGCGAAGTGAAGCAGCTCTACTATTCCTACACGGACAAGGATTTCACGCAGCTCGTCACCGTGCCGAAGCTCCTCGGGTTCGATCCGGACCTCGGCGACCACTCCTACATCGACGGCGACCTCTCCTACGGGAACGGCAAGTACCACCTCTTCGACTACGACAGCGGCATCAAGCACGCCGAGTCCGACCATCTGCTCTACGGCTACAAATACGTCAACGACGAGAACTGCGCGAAGACCGGCGGCTCGGTCGAGGCCCCGAACGTGTGGCGCCGCATCGGCACCGACAAGTATGTCCTCATGTTCGACAACTACAACTTCCCCAACGAAATGGCGTTCAGCGAGACAACCGATTTCCGCGAGTTCACGAACCTCGGCCGCTTCAACCAGGGCGTCATGAAGACCACGAACTTCACCGGCGCCAAACACGGCGCGGTCATCATGCTGACCAGGGACGAGGCCGAAGCCTTCGCCAAATACTGCGGCCTCGAAAAATACTGACCGGATTGCATGGTTTATCCCATCTCCGCGCGGAGACGGTTTTCCGGACCGTCCCCGCGTTTTTTTCCCTTCGCGCGCGTGCCTGGCTTGATTTTTAAGGATGAATATGCTATATTAGATTTTTGTATTTGAAGCAAGGATTGCGCGCGGCATCCATTCTTTCCGCACAGCGGAACCGCCGCACCGAACGGAGCACGACTGAACATGATAAAAAGCATCTTACTGACTGGCGTTGGCGGACAGGGCATCCTGTTCGCGGCGGGCATTATCGCATCCGCCGCCGAAGCCGCCGGATACAACGTCACGACCAACGAGATCCACGGCATGGCGCAGCGCGGCGGCAGCGTGACCGCCCAGGTCCGCTACGGCGAAGGTTCGTTCGCCCCGCTCGCCGTCTCCGGCAGCATCGACGTGATCGCCGCCATGGAGCATATCGAGGCAATCCGCTACGCCCACTGGCTGAAGCCGGACGGGCTCGCCGTCGTCGCGAAATCGAGCGTGATCCCGGTCACCGTGACCAACGGCGCGTGCTCCTACCCAGCCGACGTGGAGGACCGCCTGCATGCCGTCTTCCCGCGCCTTGTCTATCTGGACTGCAACGCGCTTGCGCTGGAGCTGGGCAACGCCCGCCTCGCGAACACGATCCTGACCGGGGCGCTTTCCAAGGGTCTCCCCGAAATCTCCGAAGACCACTGGCGCGCCGGACTCCTCGCCCGCGTCAAAAAAGGGTTTGAAGAAGCAAATTTAACCGCATTCATGAAAGGAAGAATGCTATGTTCCGATATCTGAACGAAGAACTCGAGACGCTCTCCCGCGCCCAGATCACCGAACTCCAGAACAAACGTCTGAAGGAGATCGTCGCCCACACCGCGAAGAACTCCCCCTGGTCCGCGGCACGCTACAAAGCCGCCGGCGTCGATCCCGCGAACTTCCGCGGCCTCGCCGACCTGCACAAGCTCCCCTTCTGTTCCAAGAAGGATTTCCGCGAACAGTACCCGCTCGGAATGTCCTGCGTCCCGCGCAATAAGCTCGCCGAGATGCATATGTCCAGCGGCTCCACCGGCACCCCGGTCGTGATGCCATACACGCTCGCCGACCTGAAGCAGTGGGCGCGCTGCATGGGCCGCTGCTACATCATGGCGGGCGCGAATCCCGGCGACACCTGCCAGATCACGCCCGGATTCGGGCTCTTCAACGGCGGATTCGGCTGCTACCACGGCGCGCGCGAGGCCGGGCTCTTCGTCGTCCCGACCGGCGCGGGCAACACCGTCCGCCAGATCAAGCTCGCCCGCGACTTCCAGACCCGCGTGATGGTCGCCGTCGTCTCCTACTCCATCCGCATCATGGAGATCCTCGCTGAGACCAACCAGTCCCTGCCCGACCTGAAGATCGGCATCTTCGGCGCGGAGTCGTTCTCCCCCGGCATGAAGAAGCGCATCCGCGACGGACTCGGCATTGACGCGTTCGACATCTACGGCATGACCGAGACCGGCGGCATCGGCAGCGGCATGGACTGCCCCGCCCACGAAGGCATCCACATGTGGGAAGACGAGTACATCATCGAGGTCGTCGACCACGAGACCGGCGAGCCCGTGCCCGACGGAGAGTTCGGCGAGATCACGGTCACCAGCCTCACCCGCGAAGCACTCCCCGTGATCCGCTTCAAGACCGGCGACCGCGGCCGCATCCTGACCCGCGAAAAATGCGTCTGCGGACGCACCCATCTGCGCCTCGACACGATCAGCGGACGCCTCGACGACATGCTCATCATCTCCGGCGTGAACTTCTTCCCGAACCAGGTCGAACAGTCCCTGCTGAAGGTCCCCGGCGTGCTCCCGAACTACCAGATCATCATCCGCGACGACCACGGCATCAAGAGCCTGCGCGTGAACGTCGAGGCCGAGCCCGGCGTGACCGGATACATGGTCGAAAAACAGCTCAAGGAAGACCTCGGATTCTCCCCCGAAGGCGACATCTACAAGCCCGGCGAGCTCCCGCGCTCCGAAGGCAAAGCCAAGCGCATCTTCTACGAGACCGTCGGCGAAGAGAACAAGAACGAAGGAGGCAAATAATGAACAGCGTCGTTTCCCCCGAAATCCTCGGCTACATGGAACATTCCTCCTGGATCCGCAGGATGTTTGAGGCCGGCATCGAACTCAAGAAGAAATACGGAGACGACCAGGTCTACGATTTCAGCCTCGGCAATCCCGACATGCCTCCGCCGCCCGAAGTGAAGGCCGCGCTTCTCGACTTCGCGCAGACCGCCGACCGGCCCTATTCCATCGGCTATATGCCGAACGCCGGATTCCCGGACACCCGCGCCGCTCTCGCGCGCAAGGTCTCGCAGGAACAGTCCGCGGAGATCGACGCCTCGCACGTCGTGGTGACCTGCGGCGCGGCAGGAGGCCTGAACGCCGTGTTCCGCGCCACGCTCGAACCCGGCTGCGAAGTCCTCTGCCCCGCGCCCTACTTCGTCGAATACGGCTTCTACGTCTCGAATTTCGGCGGCAAACTCCGTCCCGTCCCGTCGCACCCGGAAGATTTCTCGCTCGACATCGAGGGATTCCGCGACGCCCTCAGCGACAGGACGCGCGCCGTCATCATCAACTCCCCGAACAACCCGACCGGCCGCATCTACAACCGTGAAGAGCTCGCCGCGCTCGCCGAGCTGCTCCGCGAACAATCCGAAAAGAACGGCCGTCCGATCCTGCTCATTTCCGACGAACCGTACCGCTTCCTCAACTTCGAGCATATGGAAATACCGTCGCTCTTCTCGCTCTACGACGATTCCATCGTGGTCGGCTCCTTCTCCAAGAACCTCTCGCTCGCGGGCGAACGCGTCGGCTACGTGGCCGCCGCGCCGGATTTCCACGGCGTGAAGGAATTCATCGCGGCGGTCACCATGACGAACCGCATCCTCGGATTCGTGAACGCCCCCGCGATCGGCCAGAAGGTCCTGAACCGCTGCATCGACTGCGAGGTCGACCCCGTCCTATACGGCCGCCGCCGCGACATGATGGCGGACGTCCTGCGCGAAGCGGGATTCGAGTTCTATCTCCCGCCCGGGGCATTCTACTTCTTCCCGAAGGCGCCCATCGCGGACGACGTCGAATTCGTGCGCATCCTGCAGGGCGAACGCATCCTCGCGGTGCCCGGCGTCGGATTCGGCATGGCGGGTTTCATCCGCCTCGCCTTCTGCGTGCCGGAACGCACCATCACGGATTCGCTCCCGTCGTTCAAGCGCGCCATGGCCGCGGCCCGGAGGTAATCCCCCATGCGTCTGCTCCTCACCGGAAACGAGGCCATCGCCCGCGGCGCATGGGAAGGCGGCGTAACGGCCGCCTTCGGCTACCCCGGCACCCCGTCCACCGAAATCCTCGAAAACCTCGTCAAATACGACGGCGTCTACTGCGAGTGGAGCCCGAACGAAAAGGTCGCGCTCGAAGCGGCCGCCGGGGCGTCCATCGCCGGGGCGCGCTGTATCGTGACCATGAAGCTCGTCGGACTGAACGTCGCCGCCGACCCGCTGATGACGCTCTCCTACGTCGGCGTCCGCGGCGGACTGGTGGTTGTCGTGGCGGACGACCCCGGCCAGCATTCGTCCCAGACGGAGCAGGACACGCGCCATTACGCCCGCCTCGCAAAGGTCCCCATCCTCGACCCCGCCGATGCCGTCGACGCCCGCGCCTTCATGCTGGAGGCGTTCGAGCTCTCCGAAATGTACGGCTGTCCGGTCATCCTCCGCACCACCACCTGCGTGGGGCATTCCCGCGCGCTGGTCGAATGCGGCGAGGCGCGTCCGCGCAACGTAACCGAGTTCAAGAAGGAACCGTCGCGTTTCGTGCCGCTGCCGCTCTGGGGCCGCAAGCTCCGCGTGAAGGTCGAGGAACGCTTGGACGCGCAGGCGGTCGACGCCGCCTCTCACGCCTCGCTGAACCATGTGATCCCCGGCACGGGCAACGACCTCGGCATCATCACGTGCGGCATCACCGCGCTGTACTGCCGCGAGCTCATGCCGGAAGCCCCGGTCCTGAAGCTCGGCTGGCCCTGGCCTTTCCCCGACTCCATGATCCGCGAATTCTCCGCCTCCGTCAAACGCGTGGTCGTAATCGAGGAAGGCGACCCGATCCTGGAGGAACACGTCCGTTCGCTCGGCATCGCGTGTTCCGGCAAATCCGACGTCGTGCCGCGCTGCGGCGAGCTCACGCCGGACCGCATCTTCGAAATCCGTGAGAAACTCCGCGGCACGAACAACGAACTTCCGAAGCCGTTCCCGCAGGCCGACGGCCTCCCGATGCGGCCTCCGGTCTTCTGTCCCGGCTGTCCGCACCGCGCGCTCTTCTATGCGCTCACCAAGTTCGACGTGATCGTGACGGGCGATATCGGCTGCTACAGCCTCGCGGTCTTCCCGCCGCTCGAACGCACCGACGTGCTGATCTGCATGGGGGGAGGATTCACGCTCGCACACGGCCTCGACAAGGCGGGCGAAAAGAAGAAAGTCGTCGGCGTGCTCGGCGACTCCACGTTCTTCCACTCCGGCATCACGGGCCTGCTCGACGTGGTCTACAACAAGGGCACGTCCACGCTCATCGTCGTCGACAACTCCAGCACCGCCATGACCGGCCATCAGGACCACCCCGGCACCGGACGCACCATCTCCGGCGAGCCCGCGCCCGCCGCGTCCATCGAAGCCATCGCGCGTGCCTGCGGCATGAAACGCGTCACGGTCTGCGATCCGTTCGATCAGGAGAACCTGCACAAAATCCTCGCGGAGGAGATCGCCGCGGACGAACCGTCCCTCATCATCTCGAAGGCACCCTGCCCGCTCCAGATACGCCACCGTCTCGGCCCCGTCCGCGCCATCGACGCGGCCAAATGCAAGAACTGCAAGGCCTGCCTCAAATGCGGCTGCCCGGCCATCGTCGTCTCGGCTGACGGCAACCCCGCCATTGACCCGCAGCTGTGTTCCGGCTGCCGCCTCTGCGAATCCGTCTGCAAGTTCGACGCGATCGCGCCCGTCCCCGGAAAGGAAGGCTGACGCATCATGGACATGAAGATTCTCAATCGCGAGACCATCGCTTCCGGCGGCTGGATCTCCCTCCAGAAGGTCACGTACCTCGGCCATGACGGCAAGGTCCGCACCTGGGAATCCGCCTCCCGCGTCCATTCCCAGGGCGCAGTCATGATGATCCCCGTCACGAAACCCGGCGACAAGCTCATCGTCATCCGGCAGTTCCGCCCCCCGACCGGACGCCTTGTCTACGAGTTCCCCGCCGGGCTCATCAACCCCGGCGAAGACCCGGCGGAAACGGCAGTGCGCGAGCTGAAGGAGGAGACCGGCTACGTCGGCACGGTCGACTACTGTTCGCCGCAGGTCTTCACCTCGCCCGGACTCTCCTCCGAATTCGTGCATCTCGTGAGGATGACCGTCGACCTGGACGCTCAGAAGGACCTCGCCACGCACTTCGACGAATCCGAATACATCGAAACGTTCCTCGTCGGACAGGACGAACTCGCGGACTTCATCCGGCGGGCGGAAGCCGAAGGCTGCGGCGTGGACACGAAGATGTACATGTGGGCCATTTCCCGCGGAGGATTCTGACCCCGGACCTATGTTTCGCAACAAAAACGCGTTTTTTTTGGTGAAAAAAGCGTTTTCCGCTTGTCATTTCCGGATTTGGTGCTACATACTTTTAACTAGGAATCTTCAACAATGGGCAATCTGAGAAAAAAACGCCGCCGCAAAATCGCTCAGCACAAACGCAAAAAACTGCTGAAGGCCATGCGGCATAAAAACAAATAAGCGGCCAAACCGCTTATTTCCCCGGCGGACGTCCGGGACGAATGGAACGCGCCCCGCGGTGCCCCGACCGGCACTTCCGGCGCGTTTCTTATTTTCATTTATCCTCATCAGAAAGCTTCGTTTCGGCATGACTCCGTTCTCCTCATCCAGACTCCGCATCCTCACGGCGGCGCTTCTCTCGCTTGCCGCCGCGCCCGTGCTGTTCGCGCAGGGCGACATGGAGTCGGACTGGCTGCCGAACACCACGCTCTTCTTCGACGAGCTGCTGCCGTCGCATGCGGCGCAGGAGGAGGCGGAAACGCTGGCCGACCTGGCGCGGATCTTCGACAATTCGATCCTCACGAACCAGTTCACGGACGCGGACATTGAAAAAATATTCGAGATGGCGGCGAAACACCCGGACAACGAGGCGTTCTTCTCGTCACTCGTCCAGGCCGCCGTCCAGCCCGCGTTCCGCGACAAGGTGCTGCCGCGCCTGCTGAAACTCGCCGAGGACAATCCCGATTCGCGCGAGCTCAATCTCACCTGCGGCGAGATGCTGGTGCAGTTCAAGCGCATCGACGAGGCCGTCCCGTTCTTCGAACGAGCCTTCGAAGTCGTCCGCAAAGACCCTGATCCGCCCTCCGAACGCCGCCGCGAGTACAACGCGAACATCGCATCCAAGCTGGTCCTCATCTACTCGGACAAGGCGCTCGACAAGAAGCGCCGCGAGAATCCCACGCTCGCCGACGAGGTGAAGGAATATCGTGACAAGCTCCGCGCCCTCCGTGCCGAGATCGCCTCCATGCGCGTCTTCGACGCCGCCCCCCAGGTGCAGTCCGCGCTGATCGTCTCCTGCGCCGGGGACATGGATGCCTCCGATGCGAAATCCCCACTCGCGACCTCCGTGCTCGTCCCGTTCAACCGGACCGCCTGGGCGCTCCGCGACGAGATGTACCGCCTCGCCCAGACCTCGCTGACGTGCCTGCTGGATCGCAAAAAAGAAGTCGAAAACCCCGTATTTCCCGAGCCGTTCCGCGTCCTGTGCGACCTCGGCTACCGGTCGCAGGTCATGGCCGCCGCGCTCGCGCGCATCGCGCAGGCCCCCAACGACACCGAAGCGCTGTTCACCGTCGCGATCCTCGCCGACGAACTCGGCGATCCGCTCCTCGGCGCGCGCGCCTGGGACCGCATTTTCGCCGTTGTGAAGGCCCCTACCCCGGACATGTTCGCCGTCTGCGCCTCGCTCCAGGCCGAGGCGAAACTCTACGACGACGCAGAGCGCACCTACCGGAATCTCGGCGTGATGCTGGATGCGCCGGAAGCCGTCCTGACGAAGCTTGCGCAACTCGATTTCGACCGCGGCAACTACAAAAAAGCGCTCGAACTGCTCCAGAAGGCCCCGCTCGACACCGAACGTCTCCTCATCGAGACCGACTGCTACATGCGCCTCCGCAATTACGACAAGGCGCTCGAACTGTACCGCAGGAAGCACAGGACTCAGAAGTTCACGCTCCAGCGCTACAAGGGACTCGGGGAAATGGATCCGGAGCAGCTCTGGGAGACGACGCTGAATCCTGCGACCCGGAGGCTGCGCAGGATCGAGATCGGCAATCCCTCGTTTTCCTCGGATATCACCGAGGTGCTGATGGGGACTGAGGTCCCGCCGCGCAAGGCATTCATTTACGAGCACGCACAGGACGCGGAGCTCGACGTATAACAGACCGCCGGCAGATAAGGGGAAGAGATGGCAGATACACAGGACCGGATCATCCGCACGGATTATTCCGAGATCATGCAGAAAAACTA
>CACWOL010000042.1 GCA_902762495.1 uncultured bacterium
TCAACACTCCGGCCATCATGAAGGAATTCCGCATTACCGACGATTCCAAGTTCGAGATCGGAGCCGAGATCGGCGCCGGCATCTTCGAAGAAGGTGAATATCTCGACGTCACCGGCGTGACCAAGGGACGCGGCTATCAGGGCGTCATGGTTCGCCATCATTTCAAAGGCGGTCGTGACGGACACGGCGGCGGCTGGCACAGAAAGCCCGGCTCCATCGGATGCCGTGAATCCCCCGGCAACATCATCAAAGGCAAGAAAATGCCTGGTCAGCACGGCAGCGTGAAGCGCACTGTGCAGAACCTGCGCGTTGTCAAAGTCGATTCCGCGGAAAATCTGATCTTTGTAAGTGGGGCGATCCCCGGACCCAACGGCGGCACCGTACTCGTCAGAAAAGCGATCAAGAAATAATCCCAAACTTACAAGGTGACACGTTATGAATCTCGATATTCTCAATATGAAGGGCGAAAAGGTCGGCGTCTACGACCTTCCCGATACCGCCCTCGAACTGGAGAAGGGCTCTCAGGCGGTCAAAGACACCGTCGTGTCCTTCCTCAACGCGTGCCGTGCAGGCACCGCCTCCACCAAGACCCGCGGCCAGGTTTCCGGCGGCGGCCGCAAGCCCTTCAAGCAGAAAGGCCTCGGTCGTGCCCGCAGCGGATCCTCCCGTAACGCCTCCTGGCGTCACGGCGGTGTGGCGTTCGGCCCCACCCCCCGCAGCTTCGCGACCAAGATCAACGCCAAGGTCCGCAGACTCGCGCTCCAGCGTTCGTTCTCCGAATCCGTGAAGAACTCCGGCGTCATCGTCGTCGACGACGTCAAGTTCGAAAGCCCGAAGACGAAGGAAGCGGTCGCCGCTTTCAACGCCCTGAAGGCCACCGGAAAAATCCTTTGCGTCGTTGCCGACTACGAGGAAAACTCCATCCTCGCCACCAGCAATCTCCCCGCCGTCTGCCTCATGAAGGCTTCCGCGGTCAACACCTACCAGGTCCTCTGGGCGGACATGCTCGTTTGCAGCAAGGATGCCATGGATGTGATCGTCAAGCGCATTGAGAAGGTGACCAAATGAAATCTTCCTACGACATCATCAAGCACATCATGATGACTGAGAAGTGCACGCTTCTCAAGGGTGCGAACCAGTATTCCTTCAAGGTCTGCTCCTGCGCCACGAAGACCGAGATCGCCGCCGCCGTCGAAGACATCTACGAAGGCGTGAAGGTCAAATCCGTCAACATCATGAACTACACCGGCAAGCTCAAACGCGTCGGAAAGAACCCCGTCCGCGGTCGCCGTTCCAACTGGAAAAAAGCCATCGTCACCCTCGCCGAGGGTACGATCGAGCTCGCATAAGGAGACACGCAAATGCCGATCAAAACTTACAAGCCCACGACGAACAACCGCCGCTACATCGGCGTCGTCGACTACTCCGCCGAGCTCACCAAGAAGGCTCCCGAGAAGGCTCTCACCAAGGGCATCCGCTCTACCGGCGCCCGCAACAACGTCGGCCGCATGACCGTCCGCTTCCGCGGCGGCGGCAACAAGCGCGCCTACCGCCAGATCGACTTCAACCGCACCAAGACCGGTCCCGCGACCGTCAAGGCGATCGAGTACGATCCGAACCGTTCCGCGTTCATCGCCCTCATCTGCTATGAAGACGGCACGAAGTCCTACATCCTCGCGCCCGTCGGCCTCAAGGTCGGTCAGGTCATCGCTTCCGGCGAAGGCGCCGAGATCAAGCCCGGCAACGCCCTTCAGCTGAAGAACATCCCCCTGGGACTCCAGATCCACAACATCGAAATGACCCCCGGCCGCGGCGGCAAGATCGTCCGTTCCGCCGGCCAGTACGCCGTTCTCCGCTCCCGCGAAGGCGACTACTGCCAGGTCAAGCTTCCCAGCGGTGAAGTCCGCATGTTCCACATCAACTGCCTCGCCACCATCGGGCAGGTTGGCAACCTCGATCACATGAACGTCTCCCTCGGCAAGGCCGGCAAAGCCCGCTACAAAGGCTTCCGCCCCCACGTCCGCGGCGTCGTCCAGAACCCGATCGACCACCCCATGGGCGGCGGCGAAGGCCGTTCCTCCGGCGGCGGTCACCCCGTGTCCCCCTGGGGTCAGCTTGCCAAGGGCAAACGCACCCGTCACCCGAAGAAGCCGAGCAACAAGTTCATCGTCGAACGCAGGAGAAAGTAACCTATGGGCAGATCAATCAAAAAAGGTCCGTTTGTGGACTATCATCTGGTCGAAAAAGTCGAACGCATGGAAAAGGCCGGCGGCAACAAGAAGCCGATCAAGACCTGGTCCCGCCGTTCCATGGTACTCCCCGAGTTCGTCGGGTATACCTTCAACGTGCACAACGGCAAGATCTTCGTTCCCGTGTTCGTCACGGAGAACATGGTCGGACACCGTTTCGGCGAATTCGCCCCGACCCGTACCTTCCACGGCCACGGCGTCATCTCCGGCAAGACTGTCTAATCCGCAGTTTTCCGGGTACCGTTTACGGTATTCTCTTCCGGGATCCCCCTCAAAAGGGACCCCGTTTTTTTTATGTCGCCTCAATTCGTTTCCTTCGACGGCTTTTCGCGTCCGGGCAAAGTCCAACTGGTAAGATCCTCGGTGGTTACGTTTTCAGGTAGCCACGCTCGAATCTTCCTGCATTGGCCTTTTTGCCCGTACGCTGGAAATCCATCCGAACGAAACTCATTGAGGCTCCCTTTTTTATTGGCGAAGTTCGGGGAATTCTGGTCGGCAGCTTTTCGCGTCCGGGCAACGTGTGGAAACTGATTGCAAAATGGAATGGTCGGAAATGCGTCTGCAGCGCGATTTGCGCGCCGAAACGGGCGTAGACGAGTATTGATGCGTCCGGAGTGTAGAGACTGCTTCAAATGGCCTGTGGTGCGGGAAATATGAATTCCTTCCGCGGGATGCGCGGCGTGAGCCCGATCTCATGCAGGATTTTCGCGCAGGTCAGCGCGTCCTCCAGCGCGTTGTGGTGCCGGAACCGGATGTCGAAATACGCCGCGACGTTGTTCAGCGAATGCGAGGCGAGTTCGGGCAGGGCGCGGCGGCTGGCGGTCAGGCTGCACACGTACGGGAACCGCACCGGCGGCAGGCCGTAGAGCTCCAGCACGGCGCGCAGATGGCTCAGGTCGAACGGCGCGTTGTGGATGACCACGAGGTCCGCCGACAGCAGCATGTCGCGCAACTCGGGCCAGATCGACGGGAATTCGTCCGCTTCCTCCAGGTCGCACGCGCCGATCCCGTGCACGCGGTAGCAGAACGACGCGATCCAGTCCATGCTCGGATGCGGCCGCACGAGCCATTCGCGCGTTTCGGCTTCCTCGCCGTCCTGAATGATGCCGCATCCGGCCGCGCAGATGCTCCCCGCGCAGCCGTTCGCCGTCTCGAAATCAAGTCCCGCCAGCCTCATTTCCGCCTGAATGGTTCCCCTGTTTTGCCTAGGTTTGTTCGCACAAATATCAGGTTAATATAGTGCGTGTTTTCTGTTTGTCAAACTGATTTTGAGTTCAGAATAAGACTTGAACGTCCTATGTGACCTTTCTTTTTATCGTGCCGGAACGAAGCCCGGCACGAATGCAGTGGAGGCGTTGCCTCCCCGGTTTTCGGCGAGCGCGCCGCACAGCTCCAGGATCGACCGGAACGCGGGCCACTGTTCCGACAGGCCCCCGCCACCACTGATCCGCTTCACGGGCTTTCCACCGCTGAACAGCTCCAGTCCCCATCCGGCTCCGTTCACTTCCGGCGCGGGATCATTGTCCCGCCACGCCTCAAATCTGCAGGCGTCGAGCTTCAGCCGCAACACGTCCAGCACGGGGCGCGAGAGACGGCGCCAGTTGACTTCTCCGCGTAGACCGGACTTCACCGTGAGCTCGCCGATCCCGCCGAAATCGACGGTCAGCACGCTCCCGGGATCCGGCCCCGCGGATTCATGATACACCAGTTTGTCGAAGGTCATGCGCATATTCCTTTCCGTTCATGTTCCTGTTTCTGTCCTGCTCAGGCGCAGGCGAGTTTGAGGATGACGGCGAGGGAGATGGCCCAGACGGCGACGAATCCGAGGTTTTCGGCGGTGAGGTCGAACAGGATGTGCAGGGCGGCGGTGGTTTTTTCTTTCATGGTGGATGCTCCTTGTAAAAAAGTTTGTCGGTTTTGTGTGGAAACAGTTTTGATGCTCTTTCGTGTTTGCGAGTATACTATAGCATCCTATACTGTCATAGAGTGTCAGTTTAAAATGCCGGAATCAAAAAAAGACAAAAAAAAACCGCCTCAAAGGGCGACCGTGTACATAAAAAAACTGCAAGGTGTCAGAAGATGACACTTACGGGATTCGTTGTCAAACGGAAAAGAAATCAGAAGCGGAAGAGGGCGTCTTTGGGGAATGGCTTGTACTGCTTTTTTACAAAAAAGCAATCCGATCCGCTTTGGAAATGTTGTTTTCGGAAGGCGAACCTGTCATCCGGGAAAACGTTTCTTTTACTGGATGAATGGGGTATGAATAAAGAGATAGAGAAAATAGGCATAGCCCGGCAGGCAAACGATATCCACGGCCATTGCGGACGGAAGCCAGATCACTTTCCAACACCAGCCGACCGGTCCGATTTTCGGTGCGAGCAGAATGCCCCGCCCGGACGGATATGCCTGTTCCTGATTGACGTCGACCCCATAGGACTCATTCACGGGAACATGCTTCTCTCCGGAATCATAAGTGTTCCAGTAGATTTCAAAAGCGGTCAGGAACGGCCAGCAGTCATGTTCCGTTTTCGTTTCCCAATACTCGATAATCTCGCTGAAGTCCTGCGAATACTCGTAATGGTGGTCCGTATGATACGATCGCGTTTCCCCAAGATGATCCCATGTCGCGGCGGTAAAACACCCGGCGCCGAAGCATCCGGTCACGAGGCACGCGATCAGCAACAGTATTGTTTTGAAACATGTTTGTTTCCGGTACATCAGAAGCGGAAGAGGGCGTCTTCGGGGAAGGGCTTGTCGAAGGACGCGCAGAGTTCGCGGAGGTTCTTTTCCGTGGAGGCGGTAAAGACGGGGATCATCTGGATGCCGGGGTAGTCCGTCTGGAACCGGATGCAGATCTGAGCGGGCGTGAGGCCGGTTTCCTGCGCGTGTCCCTGAATCTTTTTCGCGAGCAGACGCGCCGCGCCGGAATCGTACATGGTCCCGGCGAAACGCTCGTTGTCCGGGTCGGAGAGGAAGCCCTCCGCGAGCGAGGAGGAGCCCATGACGGTCATCCCGGTCGCGCGGTGGTAGTCCGCATAATTGCGGTTCCACATGGACATCGTGTCGTCGGGCATGGGGTTGGTGAGGCCGACCGCCGGGTGCGTGGTGAGCTGGTTCACGCGGAAGCCATCGAAGCCGTGTTCCCGCGCGGCTTTGTCGGCAGCCATGAGGCGCTGGACGCGCCAGTTGGAGGAGCCGTAGTAACGGATCTTGCCCTCCGCCTTCGCTTTTTCGCAGACCTCCAGCAGCGTGGCGACGGGCATGCGCATATCGTCGCGATGGAAGAGATACAGGTCGATGCGGTCGGTGCGGAGCGCCTTGAGCGAGGTTTCGAGGTCGGCCATGAAGTCGGCGGGCGTCACGCGGTCGGCCTTCGTTTCCAGGTCGTAGTGGCAGCCCTTCGTGCAGACGACGAACTTGTCGCGGTTCCCGCGCGAATGGAAATAGTCGCCGAGGACGCGTTCGCTGCGGTGGAGTTCGCCGGGCACCCAGTTCGAGTAGACAGACGCGGTGTCGACGAAATTGCCGCCGAGCGAGGCGAACAGGTCGAGCAGGCGCATGGCCTCGGCTTCGTCCGGCCGGAGCCCGAGCTTGACCTGTCCGTAGCAGATTTGCGAGACTTCAAGGTCTGTGTTGTGGATCCGTATGCGGTTCATATTGCTGTCTCTCCCTGAGGGCAGGTCCTCCACTGAAAAAAAGTGTGCTGCTCTCGCTTGCACATGTGAAAAGATATTGAACGGTTCCGAGGTGGACCGCCCGGAACAGATTATGGCGCGTATTGTTCAACGATATACGCTCATGCTGAATAACAGTGAGCGATACACGGTTGAAACATCTGAATCAAAACTCCGTTAAATTGCGGTCGCCTTCCTTCCTGTTGAAATCCATTTGAACTTTTGTTGATACGGATTCGATTTCATCCCTTGAATAATCTATGGAAAGTTCGTTAAAAATAGCTCTCCCATAATGCTTCCCGCATTTCAGGAAAACAAATGTTTTGCCGATTTCGCAGGGGTAGTTCCCATTTGTTTTTTCACCAAGTTTTATCACGATTTCCTTCCTGGTATATCCTTCTTCCGGGGCAAGGTTATACGCCGTTTTGAAACTGTCTTGAGTGATATCGGGATCCTGATCATTAACCAGGATCAACCCGTCATCCGGCTCGTTCGAGCGGAATCGAATGACAAAACCGGACGGACAAGGTCTTTCTCTATATTTGCTGTCATAAAGAATGTTCCCGTTTTGGTCTCTGTTGAAATCCAATTCAATATATTTTGTGTCAAGTTTTGTTTTGGAATCAATTGTTTTCAGGCTGATGGTAACATCTTCTTTTATACTTTCCGCCTGCAAAACGGAGAGATCACAGATATCTTTTCTGTCTTCCTTTATGACACTTTTTATATTTTTATAAAAGCAGATCAACTCCGCGGGAGTACCTCTTTTTATCATCTTAACTTGGATATTGTGTTTTTGCATGATCTTTGACGGATCTTCTTCGAAGATACTAGATGAAAAAGTGCGTCTTTCGGTATAGTATCCCTTTTTAGAAAAGGAAAGAACAATACCTGTAACACCTTTTTCATAAACAGCAAATTCCGAATTTATATTCTGTACTTTGTTAATTTTTTTTGAATCGGTCATGTATGGAAGAATCGGGGAGGAAAGGACGATATCCATTTTGACATCATTCAATAAGGCTCCATCGGAATCTATTACGGTTCCCTTAATATCAAAACCAGACGATTCAAGCCGGGAAGCTAATTCCCGGGTATAAGCGGCAGATTTTTCACGTTCCGTTTTGTTTGTCTCTGCAGCTGTTCCTTGCGCACAGACAATTCCCACTATTCCCAACCCTGCGATCAGGAATAGTGGAATGATCAGCTTGTTCTGTCTTTTCATCATTAATGGATAAAACCCTTTCATTAATGAGTAGGTGTTGCCCTGAAAAGATCAGGATACCCCGAAGTGCCGATGATCAGTAGTTGTCGGCCTCGATCTGGAAATACGCGCGCGGATGCTTGCAGACGGGGCAGACTTCCGGCGGGGTGGTGCCGATGTAGACATGGCCGCAGTTGCGGCATTCCCAGCGGTTTTCGCCGGTGCGGACCCAGACTTCTCCGGTTTCGATGTTGGCGAGGAGCTTGCGGTAGCGTTCCTCGTGGCGCTTCTCAATGGCGGCGACGCCCTCGAACTGGGCGGCGATGTCGTCGAATCCTTCCGCGCGTGCCTCTTCGGCGAAGCGCTTGTACATGTCGGTCCATTCCTCGCGTTCGCCTTCGGCGGCGGCCTTCAGGTTTTCGACGGTGGAGTTGATGCCGCCGAGGTGCTTGAACCAGAGCTTGGCGTGTTCCTTTTCATTGTCGGCGGTCTCCAGGAAGAACGCGGCGATCTGCTCGTAGCCTTCCTTCTTGGCCTTGCTGGCGAAATAGGTGTATTTGTTGCGTGCCTGGGATTCGCCTGCGAACGCGAAAGCGAGGTTTTTTTCGGTCTTGCTGCCTTTCAGTTCCATGATGAATTTCCTTTCATGGGGTTGAGGGTATGGATTGGAAAAAGTGAGGGTTGGGTGTCAGTTCAGGTTCGGTTCTGCGTCATCTTCTGCCGCGCTGGGGCGGGGGATCGGGGATGAACGGCTTGACCTTGTCGACGAGCTGGCGGGAGTTCAGCCCGAGTTCGCTGCAGAGGTCGAGCACGCGGATGAGCTTGCGGTATTTCACGTTCGGGTCGCACTTGATGATGATCGTAGAGTTCGCGTCGGCGGCGGCGACGGCGGCGAGGCGTTCGCGGAGGCGTGCGACTTCCATCGGGGCGGAGCCGTTGAACGAGTAATACAGGCGTTCGTCCTTCAGGACTTCGTTCGGGTCGTCGCGGTCGCCGAGCGCGGCGAGGCGGGCGTCGATCTCGTCGATGTTGTCGCGCGAATACTTGTCGACGTCGATGGTGATGGGGATGAGCGGGTCGGCGGCGACGGTGGACATGTCGGGTGCAGGCAGTTCCACGTTGATCATGACTTCTTCGGTGATGGGTTTCTGCGTCACGAGGAAGAAGATGAGCAGCAGGAAGACGACGTCGATCATGCTGGAGAGCGGGAAACTGGCGTCCGGCGGAGGATTGAGCTTGGTGGATTCTTTTCTTGCCATGGTTCGTCTCCGTTATTCCTGCACGCCCGCGAGGCTGACTTTGTACAGCCCGGTCTTCTTGATCGCGTCCAGCACCTTCGCGCCGTAGTAATACTGCACCTGGCGGTCGCCGCGGATCACGATGGGGATCGACAGCGGATCGGGCGCGGTGCGCTTCACGTCCTCCAGCAGCGCGGTGAGCTGCGGGCCGGTCATTGCGCGGCCGCCGATGGTCATGGAGCCGTCCATGCGGAGGTTGATCGTGATGGTGCGCGGATCCTGCTTGACGACGGGGCGTCCGTTGGGGGCGTCGGCGAGGAGGACGCTTTCGTCCTGCATGTCCTTGTCAAGCGTGGCGGTCACGATGAAGAAGATGATGAGGAGGAAGACGATGTCGATCATGCTGGAGATCGGCACCGACGCGGCTTCCTCGGTCATAAGTCTTGTTTTCTTGGCCATGTGAGATGCTCCTTTGAGCGGGATTCACGGGTGCGGTCACTGTTCCTTGACTTCGGAGTTCTTCAGCGTGTTGATGAGTTCGTAGGTCATGGCCTCCATCATGAGGATGATCTTGGAGGCGTTGTTCTTGATGAACGTGAATCCGAGGATGGCCGGGACGGCGATGAAGAGGCCGACGGCGGTGGTGTAGAGTGCGGAGGAGATGGACTGCGCGAGGGCGGCGGTCTGGGCGGCGCCTTTCACGGTGCCGAGGCTGCCGAACGCAGACACCATGCCGGTGACGGTGCCCATGAGGCCGAACATCGGGGCGAGCTGGCCGCAGAGGTTGAGGTAGTTGACGCGCTGCATGAGTTTTTCGGTCTCGATGCTGGCCTGCGAGGACACGGAGTCGAGCACGACGTCGTAGCCCTCGGTGATGCTGTTGAAGCCGGACATGAGGATGTTGGAGAGCGGGCCGGGGGTGGCTTCGCAGGCTTCCATCGCGGCGCCCAGGTCGCCCTCGGCGAGCGAGTTCTTCACGGTCTCGATGAGGTCGGCGGGCATGATCTTCACCGCGCGGATGCATACGCAGGAGTCGATGATGAGCGCGAGCGTAGCGAGCGAGGTCAGGAAGATCATGAGCCAGACGATCAGGTCCATGGGCGTGCCGCCGAATACGACATGCAGGAAGCTGGTGCCTCTGGCGGCAGGTTCTTCCGCCGCTTCCGCGGCTTCCTGCGCCCAGGCGGGCATGGAGAGCAGAAGACCCGTGGCCGCGACGGTTGCCGCCGTCAGGAACGCTGAGGTGCGATTGAGTTTCATAGAATGATTCCTTATGTTGAAAGTTTTGATTTGATGACTTTTGATTCAGGTGGAGGGGGGATCAGAGCTGCTTTGCGTAGTCGCTCTTCGGATAGTCCTTTTTCAGCTTGTCGGCGAAGATCTTCGCACGGGCGTCGTTCAGCACGGTCAGCGTCTGGTAGGCGCGGAACGTCGCTTCTGCGGCACGGCTGTTTTTCGGGAAGAGCAGGCAAATTTGGGCGTAGGCGTTGAACGCATCGCGGCGGTCGTCCTGGGAGTTCGTTTCGGAGGCGCGTGCGGAGAGGATGTCGCCGCGTGCGAAAAGCGCGCTCACGGCCGCGGCGTCGCCGGCGTACATGAGCTTCTTGGAGAGTTCGAGCCCCTTGTCCCACGCCTTGATGTTGGCGTAGAACTTGACGAGGAGTTCGTAGGCCGCGCTGAGGTCCGCCTCGTTGCGCGGGCTGACGTTCGGATAGTCCTTCAGCGTCTCGAGCACCCTGATCGCCTCGGACTGCTTCCCGGATGCGTCGAGCGCCTCGGCCTGGCGGAGCTTGCAGTAGGGTTCCCAGCCGAGCGGGCCGAACGGCTTGACCAGCCCGGCGAACGAGGTCGCAGCTTCGTCGTATTTCTTGTTCGCGAGGAGCTTGTCGGCGGCCGTGATCTCCTCCGGTTTCGGGATCCACGCCCAGCGGACGCGGTTCCTGCGGATGGAGAGTTTCGGGGAGCCGTCCTTCAGGGATTCGGCGTAGCGGAAGTCGCCGCTCTGCGTGAGCTCGACGGACGCGGCGCGGATCTCCTCGCCGTCGGTTGTCATGATAACGGGTTTTGCTGCGGAGGTCTGCGCGGAAAGCTGAACGGTCGCCAGCAGGAGTCCTCCGGTGAGGAGCGTCATCAGTTTTTTCATCTGGTTACCTCGTAGTATGGATTATGATTTGATTATTGAGCCTGGGATTCCGGGAGGGAGCCGATTTCGGCGGCGTACTTCCCGTTGGGGAAATGCTTGCGGTATTTCCTGACCATGAGGTCGCGTTCTTCGGTGTTGCCGAGCAGGGCCGCCGTGTAGGCGGTGCGGTAGATAGCCTGTTCGATCCACTGCGTCGCGGCGGGATCGGTTTCGGTTTCAGGAGCGTTGTCTTCCGCTTCCGTCGTTTCCGCCGCATTCTCCTCGTCTTCGGGGAACGCTGTGGCGGCGATGATGCTGAAGCAGGCGTACGCCTTGTTGACCGCGCCGGACTTCAGGAACGATTCGCCGGTCAGGACCTGCGCCTTGTTGTACAGCTCGAAGTTCTCGGTCTGGTTGGCGCGCACGGAGATCTTTGCGAGTTCGGCGCGCGCTTCCTCGGCGCGTCCCTGAAGTTCGCGGGCCTCTGCCAGCGCGAAGTGCATGTCGTAGAAATACGGAGAATCCTTCTCCAGCATGTCGATCTTTTCGAGCTCCGCGACGGCCTTGTCGAACTGCCCGGCCTTCGCGGCGGCGCGTCCGGCGTCCAGATGCAGGCGCTGTTCCAGGCGGGAGACCGCGGTCCTCGCGGCGGCCTTGTCGGACTTGAGTTCGGCGGCGCGCTGTTCGGAGAACCAGTCATCAAGCTTCGGATCCTGCACCGCCATGATGAGGCGGTCGCAGACGTTCAGCGCGATCGTGGCGGCGCGTTTGGCCTGGGATTCGTCGGGGCACTGCGAGAGCGTGGAGGCGATCCAGCGGAGATTCGTGACGGAGAGGTTCTTGGCCTGTTCTCCGGCGAAGAGTTTGTCGAAAATGTCGAGCGCTTTGGCGTAGTTTCCGGCTGTGTAGAGCGTACGGGCGAGCACGTACTGAGCATTTTTCGCCTCGGCGGAATCCGGATACCGGTTCACCAGCGTCGTCAGGATCTTCTGCGCCTCGCTGTCGCGACCCATGTCCATGTGAATGATGCCGATGCGCATCAGGTAGGCCGAGGCCAGCGGATCGTCAGGATGCTTGCGGACGAACGTTTCGAACTCGGAGATGGCCTTGTCCCATTTGCCCGCGCCGTTGTAGAGCCACGGCAGCAGAGAATCCGCCCGGCTGACGACTTTTTCCACTTCGGGCGTCTTCGCGACGGACGCGTATTTGCCGCCGTCGGCGAGGTCGCGGCGAAGCGCGAAAATGTCTTCCGCCGCCTCGTCGTAGATCGCGGCGGCCTGCGCTTTGAGCTTGTCGGCCTTTTCGATCAGCGAAGCGTCCCCGGCGGCCTCGTCGCGGATGGACGCGGCCTGGTCGGCGAGACGGTCCGCTTCACGGGAGAGCATTTCGGGGATGATCTCCTGAACCACGGCGGCGACTTTCAGGGAGCTCGGACCGAACGCGATGAACTTGCGGAGGGCGTTGGCCGCGCCTTCGTAGTCGTCCTGCATGGCCAGGCAGTCGGCGTATTTCATGTAGGCTTCGTCCGTGAGCTCGGGATTGTTGCCGAAATTCTCCATGATGACCTTGTAGGACGCCGCGGCGTTGTTCACTTCCGCCTGCCACTGCTTCTTCAGCGCGACGCGTTCGGCGGGGTCGGAGGATGCGTTCAGGCGCTTTCCGATCGCGCTGGCGGAGTTCAGGTGTTCGCGCGCCACGCGGAGCGAGACGACGCCGGCGTAGGGATTGAGTATGTCGATGTCGAGCAGGAGCCTGTAGAGCGTGAGCGCGTCGCCCTTGAGCTGTGCGGCTTTTGCGGGATCGGACGCCTCGGCGGCCTGTTTCCACAGCACATGCCCGGCGTTCAGGAGCGCGGTCGTGACGAAATCGTCCTTCGGGAGCAGGGCGGCATAGCTGCCCAGCACGACGGCGTTCGTGGAGTCGCCCATGTAGGCGTAGGAGAGGACGAGACGGTTCACGAGCTCGGAGAGGCCGGGCGTGTAACGGGAGGCCATGCGCTGGAGGATGGGCAGAAGTTCCTCGACGACCAGATTATACTGCTTGCTGGCGTAGTTCTGTTCGGCCCAAGCGGAGACCAGCGTGGACTGGTCGCTCATTTCCGGCGCTTTGACCTTGGAAAACTCGGACTGGTAGGTGGAGCGCTTCTCCGTGTCGATCGCCATGGCGCTTTCGGTGGCTTGCTTGAAGTCCTTGTACGCGGCGGGGGCGTCCTTGAACTGCGGATAATACTTCACGAGCTTGCCGAGGTACTTGAACGCGCGCCGGTAGTAGGTGACGGCCTGCTTTTTGAGGTCGGAACTCTTCTTTTCGTTGTAGGCGGCCTCGGCCTGTTCGGCCAGCGCGAGGTAGGACCGCCCGGTCCAGAATTTCGCGTCCGCAGCGGGCGACTCGCTCTTCTTGCCGTCTTTTTCCAGCGCCTCGTCCGATGCTTCGAAAAGGTCGGGGTAGCGCCGTACTTCCTCGCCTGCCTCCTCGTATTCGCCGAGCAGGTAGAAACAGTGGATGATCTGGGCGGTGGCGTAGGCGGTGAGCATGTCCTGTCCGCCCCACTGGATGTCGTGGAAATCGACGGCGGAGGCGAGCACGGCGGTCTGCCAGTCGTTGGGATCGACCCTGCGGAGACGGCTCTTGTCGCCGGAACTCCATTTGTCGCGGTTCTTCACCTCACCGGAGGTCTTTTTGCGGGCGAGGTCCAGCTCGTCGATCTTCATGACGCGGTCGAGGTCCATGCCGAGGATGCCGCCGAGCTCCTTGTATGCTTCGGCGCGCGCCCGTTGCTTGTCCATGTTGCCGGGATTGTTCACGACATCCTTCGTGAGGTCGGCGATGCGTTTCTGGAGAACGGTCAGTTCGGTCTGCTTGCTCTTATCCTTCATCAGGTCGGAGAACCTGCGCTGGAACGCGGCTTTTTCGCGCAGTTCGGCGCGGCGGTTGTTCTCTGCGGTGGCGAGCTGCATGACGGCCTTCGTGTACATCGTGGCGCGTTTGTCCGAGGTCGTGCCGCGCGTCCAGTCCATGAGCGACGAGGCATCGTTCTCGCGTCCCTCCTGGTAGTAGATGTTCAGCAGGGCTGTGAGGGGGCGTTCGTAATCGGCCGGGTCGATCTTCTCGCGCTTCAGGTGGTTGTAGAGCTCCTCCAGCGGCTTCAGCGCCGTCCGGTTGTCCTTCTTCATGAAGTGGTACACGCCGAGCGTGCCGAGGGACTGGTAGTAGGCGGGATCGTTCTTCGGGATGCCGTCGATGATCTTCTGCGCCTCCTCGTTTTTCCCGGAGGCGAGATAAGTCTCCGCGAGCTGGACGCGGTAGAAGTTCGCCATGTCCTTGCTCTTGTTGTCCGCCAGGCGTTCCGTCAGGAACCGCGTCGAGAAATCGTACAGCCCCAGGGCGTTGAGCTCGCGCGAATATGCCATGTCGCGCTTGACCGCGCCCGACTGCGCGAACAAAGCCGCGCCCGGCGCAGCCAGCATCGCCAGTATCGCCAAATAACTGATTTTGTTCCGCATAAAAACTCCGGCCATGTCAGCTTTTCTTATAAGATATAGATATCGGAAAAAAACATCCCATATTATATCACAGTTTTTGCCAAATGTCAAGCGCGTTTCGTCAGGCTTTTCGCCCAAATCGAAAGACTTTCGTCCCGCGCGCCCGCCACGATCACCACATCGCCGCGTTTTACGGCGGTTTCCAGGTGGCGTTCGCACTCCTGGCGGTCGGCGAAATCCCTGATCGCGTCAGCATGGATTCCCGGCGCATTCCGGCAGGTCTCCGCGACCTCGGCGCTCGTCGGGCTGAACGAAGCCGTGCCGCCCGCGTAGTAGACCGGCAGGAAGATGAATTCGTCGGCGGGCCGCAGGATCGAGGGCAGGGCGTTCGCGAGCGCTTCGCGCATGAAGCGCAGCGGGGCGAATCCGTGCGGCTGGAAGACCGTGACCACGCGTCCTTCCGGCGCGAGTTCCTGCGCCGCGCCGATGCACGACGCCAGCTTCTCCACGTTGTGCGCGTAGTCGTCGATGACCTGTGCGCCGTTCGCCATGGTGCCCATGCGGTCGAACCGCCGCGCCACGCCCGCGAACCTGGAGACCGCTTTCAATGCGTCCAGGGGATCGTATCCGCGCGAGGTCAGCACGGTATGCACCGCCAGCGCGTTCATGGCATTGTGACGGCCGGGCATCGGCAGACGGATCTCCGGCAGGCCGTTGAACGCGCACCAGGCGCTACCGTCCGCCACGCGGTAGGAATCCAGCCGCAGGACACGTCGTCCGGCACAGGAGACCGGGGCGTCGGGATCGCCGCTGAAGAGCAGGACCATCTTTCCGGCGGGGATTGTCTCCGGACCGATTTCCTGAAACGCCGCCAGCTCCATGACCACGCACGAGCGCGCCGACAGCGAGAACTTCAGGAAGACTTCGGCGAGCTCCTCGCGCGAATAATGATCCGTGCCGATGTTCAGGATGAGCGCGGTGTCCGGCACGTAGTTCAGCAGGCTCTTGTCGCTCTCGTCAGCCTCGATCACGAAATCACGCCCGGAACCGCCGCGGTAATTTCCCGCCGCGCCGAGTTCGCGGAACCGTTTCACATAGCCGCCCGAAAGCATCCCCGGGTCGTCGCCGATGCGGTCCAGCGCGTCCGCCAGCCATGCGCTCACGGTCGTCTTGCCGCATGTGCCCGTCACGGCGATCGTGAAGCGTCCGCGCAGCGCCCCGATCCCGAGCGACAGCGCCTCGCTGCGGTGGAGGCGGCGCGTGCCGGGAGGCGCGCATTTGAAGTCCGGGTTGTCCTCCTCGATCGCGGTCGAATACACGATGGCGTCCGGCGTGTAGCCGTCCGCATAGACCGAGCCGTCCTGCGGGAAAAGTTTCGCGCCGCATTTGCGGAGCGCCGCGAAGATGCGTTCGTTCTCCGGGTGCCCGAGCGCGCGGTCGCTGCCGGTCACGGCGCATCCGAGGTCGCGGAACATTTGCGCGAGTCCGCTCATGCCGATCCCGCCGATGCCGACGAAGTGTATTTTTTTCGGGAGATCCGGCTGCGCGCCGGAGGCCGTTTTTCCAGTCGATTCCGATGCCATAAAATGTACCCTCGATCAGCTTGTGTTTTCAGGTCACAAAACAATAGCATCATCCGTCGGAAAAATCAATGCATTCCGCCTGAAAAAATGCAAAAAAACAGGACCGGAAATGAATCCCGGTCCTGAATTAACCTTTAACTAACGATGGGGAGTGCCGCGTTCCGCGGCGTCTCAGCTCAGACCAGCGCGGTCTCCTCGGGGAATCCGAACCGGATGTTGAAGTCCTGCACGGCCTGTCCCGACGCGCCCTTGGTGAGGTTGTCGATGCAGGAGAAAAGCAGAAGCTTTCCGGTGTGGGAGTCGAGCTTGAATCCGATCTCGCAGCAGTTCGTGAGCGTGACGTGCTTCGTGTCCGGGAGTTTTCCGGCGGGGAGCACGCGCACGAACCGTTCGTTCCCGTAGGCCTTCGCGAAGGCGTCCGCCACGGCTTCCTCGGTGCAGCCTTCGGCGGCGTCCAGGATGACCGTGGACTGGATGCCGCGGTTGGTCGGCACCAGGTGCGGGATGAAGTTCATGCTGAGGGAGGGCAGGCCGGCTGCGACGGCGAGCTCCTGCTCGATCTCGGGCAGGTGGCGGTGGCCGCTCACGCCGTAGGCGCGCACGCTCTCGTTGCATTCCGGGAAGATGTACGGTAGGTCGACTTTGCGTCCGGCTCCGGTCACGCCGCTCATGCTGCACGCCACGATGCCTTCGGGCGAAGCGAGCTTGGCCGCCAGGATCGCGGTGGTCGGGAGCAGGATGCTCGTGACGTAGCAGCCCGGGCAGGCGATCAGCTTCGCGTTGCGGATCTGTTCGCGGTAGCGTTCGGGGAGACCGTAGACCGCGCTGGAGAGCAGTCCGGGCGCGGGATGGTCGATCTTGTAGTACTTCTTGTACTGGTCGAGGGAGCGCAGACGGAAGTCCGCGCTGATGTCAATGACGGTGAGTCCGGCATTGATGAACGGCTCGGCGAATTCGTGCGCGAGGCCGTGGGGAAGCGCCAGGAAAGCGGCGTCGCAGCCGGATTTGATGGCCTCGACGTCCGGCATGGAGAAACTCAGGCCGGTCCCGGCGAGACGGGGGAAGATTTCCGCGATGTCCTTGCCCGCGTTCTGGCGGGACGTGATCACGCGGATATCGGCATACGGATGACGAGAAAGCAGGCGAAGAAGCTCTTCGCCTGCATATCCCGCAGCGCCGACGATTGCGACGCGTACTTTGTCCATGAGAGCAGTCTCCAATTAGCGTTTGGAGAACTGGAAGCGTCTGCGCGCGCCCGGCTGACCGGGTTTTTTGCGTTCCTTGACTCTGGAGTCGCGCGTCAGCATGCCGCTGCTCTTCAGCACGGACTTGTAGTTTTCGTCCGTGAGAACGAGGGCTCGGGCGATGCCGTGACGGATGGCGCCGGCCTGACCGGCCTTGCCGCCGCCAACGACGGAGGCGTCGATGTCATACGCTTCGGCTGCGCCGGAGACGTTCAGGGGCTGCATCACATAGCCGCGGAGGGCTTCGGTCTCGAAATATTCTTCGAACTTCTGGCCGTTCACGGTGATCTTGCCGCTGCCTGCGTCGATGCGGACGCGGGCGCTGGCGCATTTTCTGCGGCCGGTGGCTGCGATGGCGTTCTTCTTATCCATATCTCAATGCTCCATTATTTCACGGGTTCGGGTTTCTGGGCCGCGTGCGGATGCTCCGCACCGACGTACACTTTCAGCTTGGCGTACTGGGCACGGCCAAGACGTCCCTTCGGCATCATGCCCCACACGGCCTCGCGGACCAGGCGGTCGGCATGCTTCGCGCGCATCTGTTCCGCCGTTTCGATTCTCTGGCCGCTGCGGTAGCCCGTCCAGCGGATGTACTTCTTGCCGGTTTCCTTGCTGCCCGTGAGGACGGCTTTTCCGGCGTTGATCACGACGACGAACGCGCCGGTGTCAACGTGGGGAGTATAGGTCGGTTTATCTTTGCCGCGCAGCGCGTTCGCGATCTTGACGGCAAGTCTTCCAAGCGGTTCGCCCGCGGCGTCGAACAGCACGAATTTGCGCTCGATTTCGCCGGTCTTGGCCAAATAGGTTTTCATTTCAGGATTGCTCCTCGTTCAGTTCAGTTTGTATCAAACAATAATCGAAAAAAGGGCGTTCCGGAACTGCCAGATCCCGGGACTTTCCTGACGTCGTATTCGGGATATACCACATCGGAATCAATTAATATACTGCCTGTTTCCCTTTTTTTCAAATCATTTCCGGATTTTTCCGCAAACTTTTCTTCGTCTGACCCGGCTTTGACTTGGTCGTCCTGCACGAAAACAGGTCTCCATAAAAAAGGACTCCGCCGGATTGACCCGTCCATTCGAAGAGAAGAACGGTTGTACTCGGCAGAATCGGAGTCCGGAGGAGGCGGGTCCTCCGCTGCGTTTGCGCCCGGTCAGGTTCGGGCAGGAGAAAAAGAAAACCCGTGTCCGGTTTTTGCCGAACACGGGTTTTGAGATTACCTGTTATTTTTTGTCTATGTAGACGACGATCTTGCCTTTTTCCTTGCCCGGGATGACCTTCATGCGGAGGGTGCCGGTGACCTTGGTGCCGACGCCCAGCTTCGTGAGGGGAACATCCAGAGTGGGTTTCGGATCGGCCTCGCTGGAAATGAGTTCCTTCTCGGTCAGCTCGCCTCTCCAGAGATTGGGGCCGTAGGAGTGGGTGAGGTTCCCGTTGCCGGGCGTGATGTCTTCGAACACGTATTCATCGACGCCTTCCTTGAGCATCACGATCGTGTTGCCGGCCTGGTTGTAGCTGGAGAAGCCGCCCATTCCGCCGCTGCGGCCGCCGCCGAGCTGGATTTCAGCGCCGGTGCCGATGGTGGCGAGGGGGTTCTCGCGATACTTCGGGAGGCCGCTGGAGAACGCCTCGACCTCGAAGTAGTACTTCTCGGGAGCGGTGTTCAGGCTGTGCATGTAGAGCTTGTTGTCGTCGTAGACGATGTAGCTGTTGTAGAGCTTGTTCGGCTCGATGCCGTAGCGCACCACGTATCCGTCGGCGCCTTCCACGGGCGTCCAGAGGAGGTTGGCCTCGCGGCGGTCTTCGGGATTGCGGACGGCCTTGAAGTCCGTGACCTTCGTGGTCTTCATCTTGTCGGTGGTGCCGAAGATGCGGAGGTCTTTGATGGCGAAGAGGGAGTTGTCATAGGTCGCGATGTTGGTGACCTTGACGTAACGGGCCTTCACCGGTTTTTCGAACTCGTTGTAGTCATGCTTGAGCTCGAGGTTGTTCTCGGGCTTGTCGATGACCGTGGTCCAGTTGGTGCCGTCGGCGGAGACTTCGACCTTGTAGCACTGATAACGGGTATCGGGACCGGGAGTACCGCGTCCGCCGCCCATACCGCCGAAGCCACCCATACCGCCGAATCCACCCATACCGCCGAAGCCGCCAGCAGGAGCGCCGCTGGCGCCCTGACCCTGCGGGCGAGGACGATTGCCGCCCTGGCCACCGGCAGGAGCTGCACCAGCGCCGGGAGCGCCGCCGCCGAAACCGCCGAATCCACCAGCAGGAGCCGCACCAGCGCCGGGAGCGCCGCCGAAGCCGCCGAATCCACCGGCAGGAGCCGCGCCAGGAGCCGCGCCGCCAGCGGGAGCGCCGCCGCCGAAGCCGCCGAATCCACCGCCGAAGCCGCCCATGCCGCCGGGAGCGCCGCCTGCACCCTGGCCGGCAGGACGGTTACCGCCTTGACGGTTGCCGCCGGTCGTCGCCTGCGGGGCTCTGACCTGGTCCCAGTTCAGCTGGATGGCGTTGATGCTGGCCTCGCCGCCGAGGTCGACCATGAAATATTCGCCGGGATTACTCGTCTCGGCCGCCCAGCAGGTGAGGAAATCCTCGTCGAGGGCGTTGACCGCGGGATGGTTGGCCGCGGTGGAGGAGACTTCGGTGCGCTTCTTGTAGGAGAGAAGCTTCCAGTCGGTATAGTTGTCCGCACCGCCGACCTTGCGGTCGTTCGGGAAATACTGCGGATAATCGCCGTAGGCGGTATCGGAATACATCACGCCGTCCTTGTCCACGGCGGTCGGGAAGATCGCGAGCTCGGAGCCGCGTCCGTTTTCGCCGTAGTGGGCCGGGATCATGCAGATGGTCCAGAGGTTGCCCTTCTTGTCGTGGAAGGTGCTGCCGTGGCCTGCGCCGACCTCGAATCCGCTGGTCTTGAACGTGAGCGGATTGTGTTCGGAATAGGTGAACGGTCCGGTGGGGCTGTCGGAGACGTAAACGCCGTGGGAGTAGGAGATGAACTCAAGGCCGATTGCCGCGTACTGCAGGTAGTACTTGCCGTTGTGCTTGGTCATCCACGGACCTTCGATCCAGGGATACTCCTCGGGACCGTAATCGCGGCGGCCGTTGAAGATGGAGTAGATGACGTCTTCGGGCTTGCGGACTTCGAAGCCGTGGTTCTTGATGTCGCTGAAGAACAGCGGAATGGGTTCGGCCTTTTCCTTGAAGGTCTTGGTGTCGAGTTCGACGACCTGGAACGGCATGATCTGGGACCAGCCGAAATACAGGTACAGGCGGTCGCCGTCGGCGAACAGGTTGGCGTCGCCGTAGCGGTCGCTGCTGAGTTCGCCGATCTTCTCCCAGGTACCGGCCTTGGGATCGATCGCCTTGTAGACGTTGCGGTTGTTCATGGAGCAGCCGATGAGCTCGCCCTGGAACTCCACGACGGAGACGACGCCTGCAGGATAGTTGGGGGCGTCGACATAGGTCCAGTTCTGGAAATCCGGGGAATACCAGTAGCCTCTGCGATGCGAGACGAACAGATAGTAGTCGTCCTTGTAGATGAGGACGACGGGCTCGCCGCCGCGGACGCCGCGTTCATGTCCGACGAGGACGTCGAGGGGGTTGGCGAAGGTGTGTTTCGGTCTCGTCGGCGACTGGGACTGCGCGTACGCCGTAAGGCCGAGTGAGAGGGCGCCTGTCATGGCAAGCGCGATCAGCAGTTTGGAATGCTTCATTTGTTACCTCAATCAATTCGGTTTTGAGAGAAGGTTTTGGTTGTTTATTGGTTGGGAATCGCCGGATGCGATTATTTGATACCATATAATAAGCCTGCTAATTGTTTTTGTCAAGGCTCGAAAATGAGAAAAATGGGGTTTTGTATGTTATTTCCTGAAGAAAATGCCAGGCCTAAGCGGCCCTGTACACGCGGCATTATTGCGCGTCAGGCGTCCCGACGGGGACGTATCCCGTTTCCTCCACGAGCTTCTGCCCCTCCGGCGAAAGCATGAAGTCGACGATCCTCCGCACGTTTGCGGGACGCGGACTGTCCTTCGTGACCATGTATGCCGTCGCGACCAGCGGATACGTGCCGTTGCGGATGTTTTCGACGGTCGGCGCGACGCCGTCGATCGACAGCAGCTTGATCTGGTCGTTTTTGAGCAGTTCCGTGGCGTAGTAGCGGAACGAGAATCCGAGGGCGGCTTTGTAGTTGCGGTAGTTCGCCGTGTCGTTGATGATCTCGCCCATGCCGCCGAGCCGGTCCTCCTTCAGGGGCGGCATGATCGGCGTGTCGCCCATCAGCTTCTGAAGCGTCGTCTGGCTGCCGCTCCCCTCGTTGCGCTGGAACGGGACGATCTTCGTTCTTTCCGGCGCGCCGACTTCCTTCCAGTCCGTAATCCGCCCGGAATAGATGCCTTTGATCTGCTCCGTCGTGAGGTTGTCGACCGGGTTTTTCGCGTTCACGTAGAAGACGAAGGCATCCTTGCAGAACGGCGTCAGCTCGTATTGAACTCCGGCCTTTTCCGCGTCTTCCTGCTGTTTTTTCGACGGCGCCAGCGCGAAGATCAGGTCGCGTTCGCCTTTCAGCAGTTCCTCGTAAATGACGTCCGATCCGTCGGTCGTGACATATTGGGAATGCGCCGCGGTAGCATCCGGGTACATCCCCTGCGCCATGGCGGCGTAGATCGGGTAAAGCGCATACGCGCCGTTCAGACGAGGGAGTTCGTTTGTCTTGTACCCGCTCTCCCCGCTGAACACCAGGGAATACTCCGCCGGGATCTCCACCTTCACCAGCTTGTTCCCCTCCCTAAACGGCCTGTATTGTCGCCAGTCGACCTCTTTTACGACCGGATAACGGTCGACCGTCCACCAGGTGTATGCGCGGAACCCGAAGAAACCCAGGACGCAGGCGAGCAGGACGCAGACTGAAATGTTCCTGATTTTTCTTGCGCCGAATCTCCATGTCAGGAGACAAACACCCAGGCTCAGGATGAACAGGGACCAGAGGGGGAAATAAAAGCCTCTGTGGAGAGATCCCATGCTGATGCTGATGGTGCCCACAAACCATACGGGTTGAAGCCCCAGAACCAGGAGGATCACGAACACAGACAACAGCGTGCTCCAGATCGATACACGTTTCCTTTTGTATTGCATCCCCGCCGCGGCATCTTCGCGGAAGGCGCGTTCGATGGCAAGACGTTTCCGCTCGGCTTCCTCCTCTTCGGTGGAACGTTGCGCGCCCTGTTCGCCGGTCGGTTTGTTTTTCAGGTCGTGCCCGGGGATGTATTCGGAGATATCGGGTCCGCCGGTTTCCGCCGGATTCGTTTTGTCCGTATTGTCGTCCTGCATGTCGGTTTCCTTCCGTTCCTGTTTGATTTTCTGCACGCAAATATACCATCTTCTTTTGCTCTTTGCAAGTTCTTTTTCGTAAAAAGAGACGGATAACCACGCCGACTGTCTCTTCCGCCTGCTTCCGTTCTACGTTAATTTCACGTTACAGGCGGTGTTTTTCCATTCTTTTCTATAGGAAACACCGGGTCGGGCGCTTGTTTTTTTCGTGACGCGTGATATATTTCTACCAAATATTGTCTAAACGAATTGCGCCGCGGGCTGAACTTGCGGCGTGCACCACCCCCAAAAATAGAAGGAACACGATCATGACACGTATGAAACGCCTCATCCCCGCGCTTCTCTGTGCCTCGCTCTCCATCGGTTCGCTCCGCGCCGCGGAATGGACTGCGGATCAACTGAGACTTTCGGCTCCGTACCTGCAGCTCGGCTATTTCGACCAGGGCCGCCACAACGCCTCCGTCGAGGGCCGTCCCATCAGCATCGGCGGCGTCAGCTACAGCGCGAACTCCATAGGCCTCCACGCCGAAGGCGAGTTCATCCTGAAGCTCGACGGCAAGGCCGTGCGCGCGACCGGCGCGGTCGGCATCGACGACGACACGAACGGGCAGGGCAGCGTCAATTTCCAGTGGTACGACGCCTCCGGCAGCAACATGAAGCTGCTGTGGGAATCCAAGGAAATGAAGGGCGGCGACAAGGCCAAAGAATTCTCCATCAACCTCAACGGCATTACGCGGCTGCGTTTCGTGGCTGCCCAGGGAGCCGATATGGACTACGATCACGCAGACCTCGTGAACTTCAAGATCGAATACAACGGCGCGGCGCCCGAGCAGCAGTCTCTCGGCGGTGCGGCAGGCGCGTTTGAAACCAACCGCCTGACCTGGAACCTCACCGGCAACGTCGGCGCCGAGCTCCGTCAGGGCGTCTTCGGCGCGGCGAAACAGCCCGCGGGTCCCGCCATGGGCCAGGGCCGTCCCGGACAGGGCGGACGTCCCGGCGGCTTCGGCGGCGGCCGCGGCGGCTTCGGCGGCGGCACGCAGAGCGCCATCGCGGCGTGGCCGCGTCTGCCCTCCGAGGTCATGGAACCCTCCATCTACATCATCCAGGAAGACGGCACGCACAACCTCGAACTCCGCATCGCGAAGAAGTCGATCCGCCAGCTCGACGACGAGCGCACGGAAGCGGCGTATGAACTGAAGGACCCGCTGTATCCCGTCACGGTCACCCTGATCGCCACGGCGTACAAGACCGCCGACGTCTTCACCTCGCAGATCATCGTCCGCAACAACGGCGAAAAGAACATCACGCTGCTCAACCGCGACGCCGCGTTCATCAACCTGCCGTTCACCAACGACACCTACCTCACCAGCTTCTACGGCGACTGGGGCCGCGAAATGACCGAGATCCACGAGGACAAGGTCGGGCGCGGCGTGCTGAAGCACCTCACCAACAAGGGCTCGCGCGTGGCCGTCCCGGACTATCCGGGCTGCTACATCTCCTTCGACGGCAAGCTCCAGGAGGAGAAGGGCCGCGTCTTCGCCGCCGCCATCGCATGGAGCGGCAGCTGGGAGTACAGCATCACCACCACGCAGAACAACACCGTGTTCTTCGCCGCCGGCGTCCCCGGCACCCCGACCATCCTGAAGCCCGGCGAGGACTACAACTCCCCCAAGATCGTCATGACGTTCTCCAACGAGGGCGCGGGCCAGGCTTCCCGCAACCTCCACAACTACGGCCGCATGTACGGCGTGTACAACGGCGACAAGCAGCGCCCGCTCGTGCTGAACAGCTGGGAAGGCACCTATATGGACTTCACCGAAGCCAAGCTTGACAAGTACATCCCCGCCGCCGCCAAGCTCGGCGTCGAATACTTCGTGCTCGACGACGGCTGGTTCGGCGACAAGTACCCGCGCAACAACGACCGTCAGGGCCTCGGCGACTGGATGGTCAACAAGGCGAAACTCCCGAACGGCATCGAACACCTCTGCGACCTCTGCGAACAGAACGGCATCAAGTTCGGCATCTGGGTCGAGCCTGAAATGGTCTGCCCGAGGAGCGAACTCTTCGACGCGCATCCCGAATACGCCACCGAGCTGAAGGGCCGCGGCGTCCAGCTCATCCGCAACCAGCGCGTCCTCGACCTCGCCAATCCCGTCGTCGAAGAATACGTCTACAAGTGCGTCGCGGACATCCTGAGGGAGCATCCGCGCGTCGCCTACATCAAGTGGGACCACAACGCCACCCTCGGCGCCAACCCCGGCAGCCACGTCAACCTCGACAACCAGGGCGCGTTCTCCGATAAGTTCACCGAGGCCTACTACCGCATCATGGCGCGGCTCCGCAAGGAATTCCCGAACGTGATCTTCCAGGCCTGCGGCTCCGGCGGCATGCGCGGCGACATCGGCGCGCTGCAGTACAGCGAGGAAATCTGGGGCAGCGACCAGACCAACGGCATCAACCGCATCTCCATCCAGTGGGGCTGGAGTCACTTCCTCCCGGTCAAGGCCGTCGCCGCCCACGTCGGCTGCCTCGGCGAGGGCGACTACAAGTTCCGTACCGACGTCGCCATGACCGCGCGTCTCGGCGTCGAACTCGATCCGGAGTCCCAGGGCGCACGCAGGCTGGATAACGTCGAGAACATCGCGAAGGGAATCGCTGTCTACAAGCAGCTCCGTCCGCTCCTCCACAGCGCCGACCTCTACCGCGGCCGCAGCCCGATGGTCTCCCAGACGACCGAACTCACGTTCGTCGCCCAGGACAAGTCGGAAGCCGTCCTCTTCGGATTCAAGCGCGACCGCGGCGCGCGGACCGAGACCATCAAGGCTTCCGGCCTCGACCCGAACGCGAAGTACAAGCTGACCGAGCTGAACCCCGACGCCACGCCGCGCATCGAAGCCGGACAGACCCTCACGGGCGCCCAGCTCATGCAGAACGGCGTCCAGGTCAAGTTCCCGGACAAAGTCTCCAGCGTGAATATCAAGCTCGACAAAGTCCAGTGAGCTGAAATCGGCTGACATTTCTCAGCAAAAACAGCGCGGACGCCGGAATCGAAACCGGCGTCCGCTTTTTGCGTCCGCGAGGCGAGGTGGGGGATTTGAGGAGAATTGAGGAAGGGGGTCAGCCCGTGATGCGGACCGCCGCTTTTCTGGCGTCTTCCGGCAGTTTGACGCCCGCGAGGCGCGCGAACCACTCGAAACTGTGCGCCGGGTACTGCTCGTGTTCGCCGTCGAATACCTCGAAATACACCTCGTTCGCGCCCGTTGCCTCAAGATTCCGCACGAACTCGGCGGAATGCCGGTACGGGACGACGGTATCGTGTCTGCCGTGGTGGATGGAGACGGGGATGTCTTTCAGTTTTTTAAGGTGCGTCGAAGGAGAACGACGCGCGTATTCGTCCGGTGTGTCCGTCGGGCCTCCGCCCAGACACGCCTCCATGTCGTGCACATAATGCTGACGTGTTTCCGTGAGGTGCGCGTGCCACGCCGTGAGGCCGGACACCGGACACCAGACGTCCACGGCGCGGAACACCTCCGGGGCATCCTCGGCCGCCAGGAGCGCGGCATGTCCGCCGCCGGAGCATCCGAGCAGGAAGATATTGTCGTAGTCGATCGCCGAAGTCCGCAGGACATGGCCCACGGCGTCGAGGATGTCGCGCCTCGCCTTGAGGCTGCCGCAGGCGTCGTGACAGTGCGGATTCGAGGCGAGGTTCGGACCGCGGAATTCCGGCAGGAGCAGAGCCCAGCCGTATTTCCTGCACAACGGCAGATAATTGTCCGCCTGATTGAACCGGTCGTAGCTCCATGTGTGCAGCCCGACGACGAGCGGGACAGGCACATTTGCTTCCGGGCGGAAGAACAGCGACGGCTGGAGTGTGCCGTCGAGCGTGGATTGTACTTGGATCTCGTTCATGGTCTCACCTCGTCTTGTGTTCATGTTTGAATTGAAAAACTCCTCCCCGTTGTGAGGCGGAGAGGAGCGATTGCAAAGGAAAGATTTTCGGTTTTACTCGAAAAGCCAGGTGGAGAGATAGCGTTCGCCGGTGTCGGGCAGGAGCGCCACGATGCGTTTGCCTGCGAACTCGGGGCGTTTCGCGAGCTCAAGCGCCGCATAG